>JBCDFC010000014.1:0-35026 GCA_039178805.1 Pseudomonadota bacterium
GCGCTGGCGACGGCCCGGTCGATCCCGGTGGCGCAGGCGATCTCGAACCGCTTCGCTTCGACCGAGCGGCAGGCGGAGATCGGGCCGCTCGCGATCAAGATCTCGGGCTGCATCAATGCCTGCGGGCACCACCATGTGGCGCATATCGGGATCCTCGGCATCGATAAGGCCCGATCTCCGCCTGCCGCTCGGTCGAAGCGAAGCGGTTCGAGATCGCCTGCGCCACCGGGATCGACCGGGCCGTCGCCAGCGCGCAATAGTCGAGCCCCGGACACGCGATGATATCGGTGATTAGCCCCCGGTTCGGCGCATCGAGCCCGATGCCCGCCAGCGCCCGGAAGACCGTGTAGAGATCGCCGAGCGCCACATGCGGCAGCACGATGTTCTGCTCATGCGTCACGCGCATCTCGTCGGCGGAGTGGGCTTCGGCCAGATCCGCCAGCACTCGCATCTGTTCGGCCGTCGCATCGCCCGGCACGCCGCCCACGGGCTTTAGCGAGACGGTTGCCGCGCGATACCCCGGTACCCGATGCGCATGGGTGTTCTGCGCCACCCAAGCGGCGAAATCCGGATCGGTGCGGAGCGCGCGTTCGAAGCCTGCATCCTCCTCGGCCCGCGAGGGCAGATCCGGGAGTGCGAAATAGGCGCCGATCCGCTCCCATTCCTCCCAAGGCGCGGCGACCGTCGCGCGGTCCATTGCAGCGAACTCGGCCTCGACCTCGTCGCGATAGGCCTCGATCCCGAGCTCGTGCACTAGGATCTTGATGCGCGCCTTGAACTTGTTGTCCCGCCGGCCGTGCAGGTTGTAGACGCGCAGTGCCGCAGTCAAATACGGAAGCAAATCCTCGCGCGGCAGGAAGGCGCGCAGCTCCTTCGCAACGAAGGGCGACCGGCCCTGCCCGCCGCCGACCAGCACGCGGAAGCCGACCTCGCCTTCCGCGTTCCGCACGATCTGCAGCCCGATATCGTGCACGGCGACGGCCGCGCGGTCGGTTTCGCTACCGGTGACCGCCACCTTGAACTTGCGGCCGAGGAACGTGAATTCGGGGTGGAGCGAGGACCACTGGCGCAGCACCTCGGCCGTGATGCGCGGATCCTCGATCTCATCAGGCGCGACACCCGCCAGCGGATCCGACGTCACGTTGCGGATGCAGTTGCCCGAGGTCTGGATCGCATGCATCTCGACCGAGGCGAGCGCATCCAGGATCTCCGGAATGTCGCGCAGCTTCGGCCAGTTGAACTGGATGTTCTGGCGCGTCGTGAAATGGCCATAGCCCCGGTCCCAACGCTCCGCGATCTCGGCCAGCATGCGCATCTGCCGGCTCGCAAGCGTGCCATAAGGGATTGAGACCCGCAGCATATAGGCGTGGAGCTGCAGATAGAGGCCGTTCATCAGGCGGAGCGGCTTGAATTCGTCCTCGTTAAGCTCCCCGGTCAGGCGCCGGGCAACCTGACCGCGAAACTCGGTGACGCGCTCCTGCACGAACTGATGGTCGAATTCGTCATAGCGATACATCGGCCTCTCCCGATCTAGGATGGCAACGGGCTACGGGGGGTGGTGGACAGGTCGCTCAGTCGTTTCAGGCAGCGCGCGCGATCGCGGCTTTCGGGCCCACGGCGATGGTCGTTTCGCCAGAGGCCTTGATCTGCTCGCGTCGCTTCAGCGGCCAGGCGCCATCGGCCTCGAGCGCGACCTGCACTTCGTAGGGACCGACCACGATGTTGGCATCGGCGATAGCGCGGGCAGAAAGCGCGTCCCGCTCCTCAACCGTCATCGCGACTGCGGCCCCCCGCACGTCGCGCGTCCAGCCCGTTTCGGCGAGGTAGACGCTGTCGCCGTCCAGCAGATCGTTTCCCGCGAAGACGACCGGGGTGAAGGGCTTTGCCATCGTCTTTCTCCTTCGCGCCCATACGAGGCATGGCTATCGTTCAAAAGAATTAGCGGGGTGCTGGTGATTTTTCAACTATACACATTCCAAAATGACATAATTTCAGTATATACACTTTGGATTTGTTATATCAGTTTGTCCGTCACAATGCGGGACGTCCCAACGCTGCGACAGTGGAAGCGATAACGCGCCTGCGCTAAGCGCGAACGATGATGGTGAGTGTTGCGAAGCGTTATTTGCAGGCCATTCCCTGCGCCCTAACCCTGCCTGGAGCTTGGCGACTTGCGGGCACCGGTCTTGGTTTTCGAGAAGTCGCGGTTCTGAGCCGTGGCAAGCCGCCGGAGATCCTTCCCCTTGAGGCTGCAGCCGAGATGCCCGATCTGCAGGAGGCCGTGAGCAGGGTCGCAGCACGCTATGATCGGCTCGAGGGGCTTGGGGCGGCAGACGGGCGACCGGCGATCATGGGCATCGTCAACGTCACGCCGGACAGCTTCTCGGATGGTGGCCTCTATTCCGACGCCTCAGCCGGCATCGCGCATGGCATGGCGCTGGCCGATGCGGGGGCCGACATTCTGGATATCGGGGGCGAATCGACGCGGCCGGGCGCGACAGCGGTGCCCCCGCATGAGGAGTGCAAGCGCGTCGTGCCGGTGATCGAGGGATTGCGCGCTGCCGGCTGTACCCTCCCAATCTCGATCGATACGCGCAACGCCTTGACCGCGCGCGAGGCGATCGCTGCTGGTGCCGTGCTGCTGAACGACGTCTCCGCAATGACCCATGATCCCGACATGGCGCGCATCGCGCCCAAGGCGCCGTGGCTTTGTCTCATGCATTCCGGCGGCGATCCGAAGACGATGCAGGCGGACCCGCGCTATGGGGACGTCCTCCTCGACATCTACGACTATCTCGAGGCACGGCTCGAAGCGGCGGAGGCACTGGGCTTCGCGCGACGCGCGGTGCTTGTCGACCCGGGCATAGGGTTCGGGAAAACGGTCCCGCACAACTTGGCGCTACTGAATGGCCTCTCGCTCTTCCACGCGCTCGGCGCGCCTCTCTTGCTCGGGGTCTCACGCAAAAGGTTCATTCACAGCTTGGCGGGCGATCTCGGCGGCGCGTCGGTCGCGGCCAACCGCGCGCCTGGCTCCATCGCGGCGGGCCTATGGGGGGCGGCGCAGGGGGTGCATGTCCTTCGCGTCCATGACGTGGCCGAGACCGCGCAAGCACTCGCGGTATGGCGCGCGCTCGGCTCGTCGGAACCCTCCGAAACTTGACGCAGCGTGCCGGGACGACGAATAGGGCAGCTATGAGCCGCACGCTATTCGGCACCGACGGGATCCGCGGACGCGCCAATTCCCACCCGATGACATCGGAAGTCGCGCTCGCTCTCGGGCGCGCCGCAGGGTGCCGTTTTCGCAAGGGGGCGCATCGCCACACAGTGGTGATCGGGAAGGACACGCGCCGCTCAGGCTATATGCTCGAATTTGCGCTGGCCTCGGGTTTCGTCTCGGTCGGCATGGATGTGCAGCTCTGCGGGCCGATGCCGACGCCTGCCATCGGCATGCTCACCCGCTCGCTCCGCGCCGATCTGGGCGTCATGATCTCCGCCAGCCACAACCCTTTCGAGGACAACGGCATCAAGCTCTTCGGCCCCGACGGCTATAAGCTGTCGGACGACGCGGAGGCGGAGATCGAGGCGCTGATGGCTGGCGAGCCGCAGCTCGCAGGCCCGCGGGAGATCGGGCATATCCGCAATCTGCGCGACGGGCGCGCGCGGTATATCGAGTTTGCAAAGGCTGCCTTCCCGCGCCATCGAACCCTCGCGGGCCTACGCGTCGTCGTCGACTGCGCCCATGGCGCGGCCTATGCCACGGCGCCGGACGTGCTGTGGGAGCTTGGCGCCGAAGTCCTGCCCATCGGGATCAGCCCGGATGGCGAGAACATCAACGTTGCCTGCGGCTCGACCGATCCGACAGCCGCGCAGCAGGCTGTGATCGAGCATGGCGCCGATCTCGGCATCGCGCTCGACGGCGATGCGGACCGCGTGCATCTGATCGATGAGCGCGGGGAGGTTGTCGATGGCGACCGCATCATGGCCCTGATCGCGACCCGCTGGGCCGCCAAGGGCACGCTGCGGGGCGAGACGCTGGTGGCGACCGTGATGTCCAATCTGGGTCTCGAGCGCTACCTCGCGGGCCAGGGCATCGCCCTTCTACGCACCAAGGTCGGCGACCGCTATGTGGTCGAGGCAATGCGCTCGGGCAGCTACAACCTGGGTGGTGAGCAGTCCGGCCACATCATCATGACCGACCATGTCACGACCGGTGACGGCCTGATGGCCGCACTCCAGGTGCTGGAGGCCTTGGTGGCCCATGAGCGCCCGTTGTCGGAGGCAGCGGCGCTCTTCACCCCCTATCCTCAGATCCTGAAGAACGTGCGCTTCAACGGCGGAACGGCACCGCTGGAAGATAACGCGGTGAAGGGCGCGATAGCGGAGGGCGAAACGCGCCTCGGGGCCTCCGGCCGGCTTCTAATCCGGAAGTCAGGGACCGAGCCACTGATCCGCGTCATGGGTGAGGGCGAGGATCGCGCGCTGCTCAACGTGGTGGTCGACGATGTCTGTGCAGCAGTGGCCACGGCGTCAGGAAACTAACGCTCAGGCACCGTCAGCGGGCTCGACAACGACGCCGCCTCCTGGACCGCACCTGCTCCAACGCGACCTAGAGCGCCTTTGGATCTACCGTGTTCACGCGAACAGCGTCATTGCCGGACTTCATCCGGAAATCCAGCGCCACCGGCCGTGGATGCTCGGGTCAAGCCCGAGCATGACGTGAACATGTGAGGTAAGAAAGTGCTTTAGCGGTTTGGCCGAGACAGTCCATACCGTCATTGCCGGACTTGATCCGGCAATCCATTTTTCCCGTAGGCCTGTGAATTCATTTGGCCTTCTGGATCCCTGGGTCGAGCCTGGGGATGATGTGGATGGGTGCGTTCCGTCAGCGTCTAACCACTAGGCTCCCCGCGCCATCTCGATCTGGGTGCGGGCGAGCACGTCCGCAGCCGACCCGGGCGAGAGGTCTTCGTCCTCTGCGCGGTCCAGCACGGCCATCAGTGTCTCGGGAATGCGGGCGACGCGCGCGAGGCAGGCCGCGTCGTCGTCTCCGGTCACGCCGCGTGCGACCGAGATCAAGCCGCCCGCGTTCACGAGGTAGTCGGGACAATAGAGGATGCCGGCCTCCATCAGCCGTCTGTCGTCGCCGGGCTGTGCGAGCTGATTGTTGGCGGCGCCGCAAATGATGCGCGCCCCGATCTCGGGGATCGTGCGGGGGTTCAAACCGGCGCCGAGGGCACAGGGGGCAAAGACATCGCACTCAACGATATGCGCCTCGTCAACGGGGACGCCCACGGCACCTGTCGTAGCCTTCACCGCCTCGACCGCCTCTTCGCGGATATCGGCGACGGCGAGCCGGGCGCCGCCCTCAGCCAGCAGTCCCGCAAGCGTCGCGCCCACATGGCCGAGGCCCAAGACCGTGACCGTCAGACCATCGAGCCCACGGTCCAAGACGCGCCGCGCAGCAGCCTCGATCGCGAGGCAGACCCCTCGCGCGGTGAAGGGCGACGGATCGCCGGCGAGGGTCGAAGTACCGGCAACGTGGCGCGTCTCGAGCGCGACATGATCCATGTCCTCGACCGAGACGCCGACATCCTCGGCCACGATGTACCGCCCGCCGAGCCGTTCGACCGCGCGGCCCATGGCGCGCATCATCGCCTCGGTCTTGTCCCGTCGGCTGTCGGCCAGGACCACCGATTTACCACCGCCGAGCGGCAGGCCGGCAAGGGCGGCCTTGTAGCTCATGCCCTTGGAAAGGCGGAGCACATCGGTCAGCGCCTCTGCCTCGTCCGCATAGTTCCAGACCCTACAACCGCCGAGCGCGGGGCCGAGCGTCGTGTCATGTACGGCGATGATGGTGCGCAACCGGTCGCTGTCGTTCTGGGCGAAGACCACCGTCTCATGCCCGTCGAACTCCGGATGGGTGAAGAGCGCCATGATTGGTGGCTCCGTCGCTGCCCGCTCGGCTGAAGGCCCGCGGCGGGAAAGATGCGGACCGTCTTCCTTTCTGGCACCGCCTACAGCCATCGGCAAACCCCAAGCGCCCGACCTCAAAGACCGTTGACCACCGGCGCGTGAAAGGCGTATCCGCGGCGTGGGCGCGCTGCCGAGTGAGGGCGGGTGGCGGCGGGCTCAGGGATCCCGCCCTCGAAGATGGAGCGTCGCATGACGTCGCCAGCTGTCGCGGAGCGTTCCGCGGCGGGCTCTGTGCCCGCGGAACCACCGAAAAAACCGCCCCAAAAACCTCTCAACCCCAACTTCTCCTCGGGTCCCTGCGCCAAGCGGCCGGGATGGTCGATGGAGGCCGTGGCCGAGCGGGCCTGGCTTGGCCGGTCGCACCGTGCGGCAGGCCCGAAAGCGCAGCTTGCCGATGCAGTCGCGCGCACCGGGCGGCTCCTGGGCGTGCCGTCGGACTACCGCGTCGGCATTGTACCCGCCTCGGACACGGGCGCCTACGAGATGGCGATGTGGTCGATGCTGGGCGCGCGGCCCGTCGACATGCTCGCCTGGGAAAGCTTCGGCGCGGGCTGGGTGAGCGATGCCGTGAAGCAGCTCAAGCTCGACGACTGCCGTGTGCTCGAGGCGCCCTATGGCAGCCTGCCGGATCTGTCCGCCGTGCGGGCGGAGGCAGATATCTGCTTCACCTGGAACGGCACGACCTCGGGCGTGCGGGTGCCAAATGGCGACTGGATCCCGGCGGATCGCGCGGGGCTCACGCTTTGCGATGCAACCTCGGCCGCGTTCGCGCAGGATCTCGACTGGGCGAAGCTCGATGTCGTGACCTTCTCTTGGCAGAAGGTGCTGGGGGGCGAGGGCGCACATGGCGTCCTGATCCTAAGCCCGCGTGCCGTCGAGCGGTTGGAGAGCTTCACGCCGTCCCGCCCGCTGCCCAAGGTCTTCAGGCTCACCAAGGGGGGCAAGCTGATCGAGGGCGTCTTTAAGGGCGAGACGATCAACACCCCCTCGATGCTGGCGGTCGCGGACTATGTCGACACGCTCGATTGGGCGGAGGGCATTGGGATGAAGGGCCTCGTCGCGCGGGCGGATGCGAGTGCCGCGGCGCTGCAGGCCTGGGCCGATGCCACGCCCTGGATCGAGAACCTGGTAGCGGAGCCCGGCCATCGCTCGAACACCTCCGTCTGCCTCAGGATCGTCGATCCGGAGGTCACGGCGCTCGAAGAAGCCGCACAGCGGGCCTTTGTGAAGACGATGGTCAAGGCGTTGGAGGACGAGGGAGCGGCCTATGATATCGGCGGCTATCGCGATGCGCCGCCGGGGTTGCGCATCTGGTGCGGCGCGACGGTCGAGACCGCGGATGTCGAGCGGCTGACGCCCTGGCTCGACTGGGCCTTCGCCACGGCGCGCGCAGCGCTCTGACCGAGGGGGAGCGCTGGCGGCGGGCTGAGAGCCGGCCCGCCACCTCCCTCCACCCACCCGCCCGCGGTTCGGTGGCGGGCCGGTTCCTGGAATAGCGATCATTTGTGCGCCGCCATGAGCGCACCAGACGGAGCATCCCATGCCCAAGGTACTGATTTCCGACAAACTCTCCGAGCAGGCGGTCGCGATCTTCCGCGATCGCGGTATCGAGACCGATTTCGAACCCGATCTCGGCAAGGACCCCGAGCGGCTGACCCAGATCATCGGCAACTACGACGGTCTCGCCATCCGCTCGGCCACCAAAGTAACGCCCGCGGTTCTGGAGGCCGCGAACGGCCTTTCGGTGATCGGGCGGGCGGGCATCGGCGTCGACAATATCGACATCCCGGCAGCCTCCGCCCGCGGCATCGTCGTGATGAACACGCCCTTCGGCAACTCGATCACCACGGCCGAGCATGCCATCGCCATGATGTTCGCGGTCGCGCGGCAAATCCCCGCCGCCAATGCTTCGACCCATGCGGGCAAATGGGAAAAATCCGCCTTCATGGGGGTCGAGATCACGGGCAAGACCCTAGGCCTTATCGGGTGCGGCAATATCGGCTCGGTCGTGGCCGCCCGCGCCATCGGCCTGCGCATGAAGGTGCTGGCCTATGACCCGTTCCTCTCGGTCGAGCGGGCGCGGGATTTGGGCGTCGAGAAGGCGGAGCTTGAGGAAGTGCTCGCGCGGGCGGATTTCGTGACGCTGCACCTGCCGAAGACTGAGAAGACCGCGAACATCCTGTCGCGCGAGCGGGTGCGGGCGATGAAAACGGGCGCGCGCCTCATCAACTGCGCGCGCGGTGGCCTGGTCGACGAAGAGGCGGTGGCCGACGCATTGCGGGACGGGCATCTCGCAGGCGCCGCCTTCGACGTCTTCGCCAAGGAGCCCGCGACCGAGAACCCGCTCTTCGATTTGCCGAATGTGGTCGTCACCCCCCATCTCGGTGCCGCGACCTCCGAGGCGCAGGAGAACGTCGCACTGCAGGTCGCCGAACAGATGAGCGACTATCTGCTGAGCGGCGCCATCGCCAACGCGATCAACGCGCCCTCGATCACCGCCGAGGAGGCGCCGGTGCTGCGCCCTTGGGTGCGGATCGCCGAAGTGCTGGGCGGGTTCGCCGGGCAGTTGACGGATGAGCCGATCGAAGAGATCGAGATCGAATATGTGGGCAAGGTCGCGGAGCTGAACCTGAAGCCGCTTACAGCCGCCCTCACTGCCGCGCTGCTGACGCCGATGTTGGGGGCGGGGGCCGTGAACATGGTCTCCGCGCCGATCCTCGCCAAGGAGCGCGGCATCCGCATCGCCGAGACGCGGAAGGACGCGCAGGGCGCCTATGGCACTTACATGCGCCTCGTCGTTTCGACCTCGGTCAAAACGCGGTCGGTGGCGGCGACACTGTTCTCGGACGGCCGGCCCCGGATCATTCAGATCAAAGGGATCGGGATGGAGGCGGAGCCGCAGCCCAATATGCTCTACCTCGTCAACAACGACGAGCCCGGGTTCATCGGTGCTGTAGGCATGAAAACGGCCGAGCAGGGCGTGAACATCGCGACCTTCCATCTCGGCCGGGCGACGAAGGGGGGCGAAGCGATCACGCTTCTCGGTGTCGACGACCCGCTCGATGCCGCAACGCTCGCCGCGATCGAGGCGCTGCCCCAGGTGCAGGAGGCGAAGGCGCTCAGCTTCTGACGGGCTCCGGGGCTGCGTCTGGGGCTGGAACTGGGGCCGCGTCTGCCGCTGGCATGCGCGGCTCCACCTCCACGGGACCCGGCGGGCTGGTCGTGTCGTCGGTGGGGGCGACGCCGAGCTCCTGCAACCGCCGGGCCGCCACCAGCACACGGCCGTCGAGGGAGCCCACAGCGCGATTATAGGCCCCGACCGATTGGCCGAGCGCGGTGCCGAGATCGCCGAGATGGCGGGCGAAGATCGCGAGCCTGTCATGGAGCTGGCGCGCGGTCTCGTGGATCGCGCGGGTATTCGCGCTCAGCCGCTCCTGCTGCCAGCCATGGGCGATGGCCTTCATGAGCGCGATGAGCGTCGTCGGCGTCGCGATCAGCACACGGCTCTCGAAGGCGTAGTCGAAGAGGGCGGGGTCCGCCTCCATCGCAGCCGCCTGGATCGCCTCGCCCGGCACGAACATCACGACGAAATCGGGCGAGCCCTCGATGTGGCGCCAATAGGTCTTGGCCGAGAGCGCCTTTACCTGCGCGCGGAGCTGCGCTGCGTGGCGGGCCAGCGCTGCCTCCTCCGCCGCAGGGTCGGGCGCGTCGACGAGGTCGAGATAGGCGTCGAGCGGGGTCTTGGCGTCGATCACCAGGCTGCGCCCACCCGGCAGGTGCACCGTGAAGTCCGGGCGCAGGCGGTCGCCTTCATCCGTCACGACCCCCGTCTCCTCGTGAAAGTCGACCGCCTCCAGCATGCCGGCCATCTCGAAGACGCGGCGCGCCTGCATCTCGCCCCAGCGCCCACGCGTCTTGGGCGCGCGCAGCGCCTGGACGAGGCGCCGGGTCTCGGCCGTAAGCGCGACGTTCTGGGCCTGCACGGCCTTCACTTGCTCCTCGACGGCGCGATAAGCCCCCTCGCGCGCCGTTTCGAGCGCGCCCACACGCCCCTCGAACCGCGTGAGCGCGTCCGACAGAGGCTTCAACATCGCATCGATCGCGGTCTCGCGCGCGGTGAGGGCGGCCTGCGCCCCCTCGTTCTCGGCGGCGAAACGCTCGCTCACGAGGGCGAGGAAGCGGCGGCTGTTCTCCCCCAAAACCTCACCGGCGAGGCCCTGAAAATGGCGGGAGAGCCGAGTCTCCGCCGCGCGCAGCTCCTCAAGCCTCGCTGCATGGGCGGCGCGCTCGGTCTCCAGCGCACCGTCAAGGCGCGCGGCATCCCGTTCGACGGCAATCAGGGTACGGCGCAGCTCCGCCGCCTCTGCCTCGAGCGGTGCGAGGCGGGCAGCACGGTCGGCGGCCCGCGCCTCCGCTAATGCCGCCCTCCGCCCGGCAGGAGCCGCGATCAGGGCCCAGCAGGCGCACGCCCCCACGGCCGCACCGATGAGGAGCAGCACGAGCGCTTGCGCGTCCAGCATCTGCCAGCTATCGGCGAGCAGCCCAGCCTCCCTCGCAAACCATGCGTCGAGCCGTTCTGCATTCGTACACCCTTCAGGGCACAACAAAAAGGGGCCGGCGTTGCCGCCGGCCCCAGGGGATGTGCTCTTGCCACGCCTTACGGCATCGGCATCAGTTCGTGATCTGCGGGTAAGCGAGCGTCAGGGACGAGGCACCCGGGCTCTCACCCAGATACTCGACAAAGAGGCTGTCGCGCAGATTGGGCTCGGTCTTGCCGTTGAAGAAGATCAGATCGTCGATGGCGCCCGAGTCGCCCACACCGTTGCTCCGATGCAGCGTGTAGGTCAGAACACGAACCTCTGTCTGAGCGATCATCTCACGCACATACTCGTTATCGCCAAGCTCTGCGACGCCCTTGGCCCAACTGTTGTGCTCGCCGGCAAGCTGATCTTCGCCACCGGAGCTGGTACTGCCGTTCTTGTTGATCTTCATCGCGTCGCCGTTCTCGTCGCGATAGATCACGACGCCGTTGTCGATCTTCGCATCGAAGTCATCCACGAAGTCGTCGCCGGTGCGGTTATGGCAACGCTCACGCCGCTTGCTGTTCGAGGTGTTGTTACAGTTGCGGCCGTAGAGGTTCAGGTCGGCAAGCTCCTGGTCGCTCAGCGCTTCGGTAAAGGTGCGGAGCGTGCCGCCCTCTTCGGTGTCGAAGACGATGATCGAGTGTACGAAGGTCGGCTCGTCGAAGCGAAATACGATCGTACCGCCGTTCACCTCGTCATCGGGATCGCTCTGATCGCCATCCTCCGAGATGATCAGGATGTTGCCGCGTCCAGTGGCCGCGAGGTCGTCGTCGCCGCCGGTCGGATTGCGGGTATCGAAGACCATCGGGGCGTTCTGGTTGAAGTCCTGATCGCCATCGTCATCCCAGTGCGGGATCGTATCGATCGTCAGACCGAAAGCGGCATAAGGATCGGTGAGCGGGTTCGCATTGCCGTCGAGTTCGACGAAATTGCCCGAATTGTCCTTCTCGACCTGGTCGAAACCTTCGTCCATCCAATGCTCGGCCGAGGACGGAACATCACCCCGGTAGAGGCGGTTGCCGTCCGTGTCGACCTCGAAAGTCGCGACGAAGTAGTCGGAGTCATCGGCCGGGCTCGTGAAGAAGACCGTACCGAAGCCGAGCGGCGCGATATCGGATTGCGAGGTGCCGTTGAGACCCGAGCAATCGACGAAGGCGACCTCGGCGATGCGGCGATCGAGCGTCGCGTTGGCTGCGTTACAGCTGTTGATGGTGTCGCCACCGCGGAAGGTCAGGCCTTCCTCAGAGGTTATCGCCGCCACTTCGAGCTGATAGATGTCGAAGAGCGTGCTGATCTCGATGTCCTGGCCGAACTCCTGATAGCAGGCATCGTCGAAGTCACGGTCGTCATAGCCGTCATAGGCCAGCGCGCAGTAGGTGTTGAGCGCGAGCTGGTCGAGCACCGGTGAGCTGAACGAGCAGGACGCGTCGTCGAAGCACTCATGATGCGGCAGGCCATGCGCTTCCGCGACCACGCCATAGGCGCTGCCCGAGCAGGAGAGCTGCTCACCAGCGAAGGTGTTCAGGTCAGGAGAGATCGCGTCGCTGCCGACAAACTCGGCGACCAGCTCATCGTAAGAGCCGAAGCGGACGTTGATGCCGGAGTGGAACGAGAGGTTCTGCTGGCCCGTGTCCTGGTTGGTGCTGTCGCCGAAGAAGCCGATATCCTCGCCCTCGATGGCGGAGGGCGTCTCACGCTCGTTCAGGCCGAGAAGGCAGGCCGTGCGCGATGCATTGTCCGCAGCGTTCGCGCAGGTCCCGGCCTCGTCGTCGGAAAGGCTGTCGAGAACACCGTAGTCGCCGACGTTCCATACGCCATCGACGCTCTTCTGAAGGAGGAGCTGCTGGCCGACCTGCAGATTGTCGATCGCGTTGGAGCTCGGCGCGCAGACGGCGAAGAGCGGGTCGAAGGTCGTCTCGCCCTCGCGCACAAGTTCGGCCGTCGCCCAGACCTCAACATCGAAGTCGTCGCGATTGGCATCGTGGGCGCTGGCGCTCATATTGGCCACGTTCAGGAACGTCCAGGGCACTTCTTCGCTGCGGGCGATGACCAGGACCGCCGTCGCTTCAGCCGGGTTCTCGGTGCGCAGCCGATCAACCTCGGCCGAGTTGAAGCGCGATCCGAAGGTTGCGAGCTGCTCTGTCAGGAAGATGACCTGACTGATGTTGAACGGATCGCCATCGCCATCGACGTCGTTGATGATCGTCGACGACTTGTTGATGTTTGCGCCGATCGAAAGCGAGTTCGAAGCCTGCACGACAGCGCGGGCGCGCTCCAGCGCGTCATCCTCGCCGTCCAGCTCGTTGGCGACCGCAAGTGCTACGTGGTCGACATATCCCTGCATCTGAGAATGCGCGGTGTATGTGCGGCCGACATCGAGCACGAGCCCCGCCATCGCTAGAATGCCTATCGAAAGCACCAGCACGAAGAACACGATCGCGCCGCCCTCATCACGAACGAAATTTCGCATAGCCCCATCTCCGTGACCTTGGTGGATCGGCAAGGTTTAACGAGGCGCCATGACAGGGCCGGGGCATGAATCTGTTATGAATTTGAGGGGACCTGGCTCGAAAACCGACAGATCCGTGCCGAAGCGAAACAGGTTTGTTTCGCCGGACAACCCCTAAACGAGAGCGTCGATTTCTCAGCAATCAGGAGCAGAAGGCCAGCGCGCGAGTTGGGCGAAATTTAGGCAGACCTGTGCGCTCGCCGCCGTGGTCGTGCCTCGGTTCTCGAATCAGAGTGATAACAAGCCCGTGTTTCGAGGCTTGTGTCGCACGACACATCGATCGTGGGTTGAGCGCGGGATGCGGCGCTCCCGCATGGCGCTGCGTGCCATGGGTCGAGAGCCGCGAAAAGATCGCGGGTCGTGCAATCATGTTTCGCCGATGCGCTCCTGCTTCACCACTTCTTAGCCCTAACCGGCAAATCTTTGTGGCGCGCTCTCCGGCTCCCGGTCGTGGCGCGAACATGTGGCGAATTCGATGCGACGGCGAACTTCCTCTTCCCGTCGGCACGCTCTAGAACGGCGCGTCGTTCTGAGGTGGGAGGCCAGCGATGGCGAATGTGGTGGTGATCGGCGCTCAGTGGGGCGACGAGGGCAAAGGTAAGATCGTCGATTGGCTCTCGGCCCGGGCCGATATGATCGTCCGTTTCCAGGGCGGGCATAATGCGGGGCACACGCTGGTCATCGGGAACGAGACCTACAAGCTCTCGCTCCTGCCCTCCGGCATCCTGCGCGAGCACAAGTTCTCGGTGATCGGCAACGGCGTGGTGCTCGACCCCTGGGCGCTGCTGGAAGAGATCGACGCCTTCGCGAAGAAGGGTTTCAAGATCGGGCCCGACCGTCTCGCGATCGCCGAGAACGCGCCCCTGATCCTGCCGCTGCACCAGGATCTCGACCGCATTCGCGAGGAAGCGGCAGGCACGTCGAAGATCGGCACGACGGGGCGGGGTATCGGCCCGGCCTATGAGGATAAGGTCGGGCGCCGGGCCATTCGCGTGGCCGATCTCGGCGATCCGGACACGCTCAGCTCCCGGCTCGACCGATTGATGGCGCATCACGAAGCGCTCCGCCGCGGCCTCGGCCAACCGCCGCCCGACCGGGAGGCGCTGGAGAAAGCGCTGATCGAGGTGGCGCCGCGCATCCTGCCCTATGCCCGGCCCGTCTGGCGCATGCTGTGCGAGGCACGGGCCGAGGGCCGGCGCATCCTCTTCGAAGGCGCGCAAGGCGCCCTCCTCGACATCGACTACGGCACCTACCCCTATGTCACGTCCTCGAACACCATGGCGGGCATGGCGGCGACGGGTTCCGGCATGGGCCCCCTCGCCATCGATTTCGTCCTCGGCATCGTCAAGGCCTACACCACGCGCGTCGGAGCAGGACCCTTCCCCACGGAGCTGAATGACGAGATCGGTCAACGCCTTGGGGAGCGTGGGCGCGAGTTCGGCACGGTCACCGGCCGGCAAAGACGCTGTGGCTGGTTCGATGCAGCCCTCGTCCGACAGGCCTGCCTCACTTCCGGCGTCTCCGGCATCGCCCTGACCAAGCTCGACGTCCTCGACGGTATGGAAGAGCTCAAACTGTGCGTCGGCTACAAGCTCGACGGCCGGGATATCGACCATCTGCCCAGCGCCTCGGACGCTCAGGCCCGGGTGGAGCCGATCTATGAGAGTATGCCAGGCTGGAAGGAGAGCACCTTCGGCGCCCGCCGCTGGCTCGATCTGCCGGCCGAAGCCATCAAATACGTAAAACGCGTGGAAGAACTGATTGAGTGCCGCGTCGCCCTCCTCTCGACCAGCCCCGAGCGCGACGACACGATCGTGGTAACGGACCCCTATCGCCGCTGAACGCCTCCAAAAACGGCAAATTCCGTCGCCAGTACTCGCGCCCGCCAAGGACGAGCGCGTCAGCCTTGCGTCGAAGGCTGGCGCGGGAGGCGGCGATGGCGGGACTGTCGGAGGAGCAACGGACGTTCTTCGCGGAGAACGGCTATCTGCAAGTCGAAGATGTGCTGAGCGATGCGGATCTCGACGCGATCGAGGCCGAGTACACCGCGATCCTCGATCGTGAGATCCCACGCCTCGTCGCCGAGGGCAAAATGGCGCCAGAGGAGCCCGGGCTGAGCTTTGGCGAGCGCTATACCCGCGCCATCGGCCGGCTCGCTCATATGTACGACCTCTACCAGCATCTCGATATCTCGCTGCCCCTCCTTCGCGCCATGGCGCCCGATGCGACGCTGAACGCCGGGCCCGCAGTCTTCACCCATGTTCTGAGCAATCCCCGCGTCCTCGACATCGCGGAGAGCGTCCTCGGCCCCGAGATCACCTGCAATCCGGTGCAGCACACGCGCATCAAACCGCCGAAATCGCGCCTTGATGCGGGCGATGCCGACTCGAACATCGCCAAGACCAACTGGCACCAGGACGAAGCCGTGCTGATGGAGGAGGTCGAGATCGACATGCTGACCGTCTGGGTCGCGATCACGGATGCGACGCTGGAGAACGGCTGCATGATCGCGGTACCCGGCAGCCACCGGAACGAAGAACCGCTGGCGATCCACTGCCCGGGCTCGGGCGCAAGCTCAGCGGAAATCTATATACCACAGGACCTTATCGGGAGGAACGTCGTGCCGATGCCCGTGCGCCGCGGTGGGATTGTGCTCCTGCATCAGCGCACGGTGCATGGCTCGCTGGAGAACGGGTCGGACGCCATCCGCTGGAGCTTCGATCTCCGCTACAATGTCACGGGGCAGCCGACGGGGCGCGGGGTGTTCCCGTCCTTCGTGGCGCGCAGCAGGGCCGAGCCGTCCTCTGTCGTGACCGATCCGGAGGCCTATCGGCGGGCCTGGTTCGAGGCGCGGGATCGGCTGGCGGCCGCAGGCGCGCTCGATTTCAACGAGCGCTGGGGGCAGTATTCGGCGCATCCGCTCTGCGCCTGAGCGATACGCGTCGCCGCACGCGTCGCCGTGGGCCCTCGAAATCTGGCCGGGCGCCGTTATCTCACGCGTCATGAAGTACAAGACACGCCGCCGGCTTTCCCTGCTGCTGCTGCTCGTCTGGCTGCCGCTCTACATGATTGTGGCCGTGACGATCATGACCACGATCGACCGGCCGCCGCTGGCGCTGGAGCTGCTGATCTATGCCGTCCTCGGCATCGCCTGGGCGCTGCCGTTCCGCGCCGTGTTTCGTGGTGTCGGTCGGGCCGACCCGGATGCGGAACCGAACGGCGAGCAAAAGTAGCGCACCGGCGAGTCCCGTATTCTGACAGCGGTCGTCATCGCAGAAGGCGACCAGCGACGACCGGCCCCCGGTCCTAGGCGACGACTTGGCGACCGCTGCTCGTGCCCTCGATCAATCGAAGAACGGTGCCACGCGATCCAGTTCACGTTCCGACAGCGCGAAGATGTCGGCGCCGAGTTGGATGATCGCACCGTCGCGGACCAGCCGGCCGAAACCCTTCACCCGTATCTCGAGGTTGCGCACCTGCTCGCCGGGGATCGCATCGACCACGGCGAAGGCATCGCGGCGGGAGAAACGCGGCTTGTTCTCGGCGAAGGTCAGCCAGGCGGCGGCGCAGAGGATCTGCTCGCCCGGGGTCCGCGCATCCATGCGCCAAGCGAGGGCCTGAGCGCTCGCCGGGGCGCCCTCGCCGGGACGCTGCGGCTCCCGCTCTCGCGGTTTTGCGACGTCGCGGCTGCCCCAACTGCCGCCTCGGCTCGTGCGGCGGGGCTGGTGGTCCTCCGATGGCGCGGATGCAGCGGCCGCGAGCGGGCGTAGGAGTGCCACGGGGGCCGGCTCCTCCGAACCAGGGGCTGTGTCTGGCGCTGGACCGGGGCCAGGCATCTCGGCGGCTGGTGCCGAGTGCAGGGCGCCGCTCTCAGCAGGCGCCTCTGCGGGCGTGTGATGGGAAGCTGCTGAAAGCGCGCCAGTCGCGGCCTCGGCCAGGGCAGGCTCGGGCTGCATGGCCGGATCCGTGAGGGACGCAGAGACCGGTGCAGAGACCGGCACTGGGGCAGGTTCGGCAACCTCGTTCGCCGCCTCCTCGACCAGATGCAGGCGGTCGGCCTCGGGCTCGCGGCGGGCCCGCAAGCTTGCGAGGCCGGTGCCGAGATGACGGAGCGCCTGCGCCGGACCGCCGGAACCGGTGGGGGCGTTGGGCGGAGGCGCAGGCTCAAAAACCGATGCCGGCGCTTCGAAGCCCGATTGGCGCCCGCCCGGACCGCCCCGCGCCTCGCCCCACGTCTCATCCCGTGCCTGGGGCGCCGAGCGTGGCGGCGGCGCGTCGAAGATGTTGAGGACGAGCGGCTCCTCCTCCTCAGGCGCGGGTGCGGGCGCATCTGGGGCGACGACCGGTTCCTCGACGACCTCCTCGCTGAGCGTCACGGGGTCCGGCTCGGCCTCGGGCTCTGGTTCGGGTTCGAGCGTCTCAGCTTCGGCCGAGATCGGCTCCAGCACCTCTGGCGACGTGAGATCGTCGGCTTCTACTGCGGCGGGTGCTTCTGGCACGGCCGTCTCTTCGGGCAGCGGATCGAGCGTCAGGACGTCTTCGGCATGCGCGGGCTCGATGGGCTCGACGGGCTCAATCGGCTCGGGCGTCGCTTCCGGTAGCGTCAAGTCGGTCAGGTCAGCCGCGTCCATCGTAGGCGCCTCGACATCCTCCACAGGCTCCTGGGGCGCGGGCTCCAAATCGCGCTCGCGCCGGCCGAACCGCTCCCGCGCCAATGCTGCGGGGTTTACGGGCGCCGCCGGCAGGCGTGCGGCCTCCTCCAACACACGCTTGATCTCGGCACTCGCCGCAGCGTCGAGGCGGGGCGCCGGTTCCTCCGTCTCGCTCCGAGCGCGCGTGTCCCAGAGCGATGGCGCATCGGCCGTGGCCCCCTCGGCCGCAGCGCGCGTCGTCACCAAGATCCCGCGCGAAACTTCCAGCTCAGCCGTGGAGAGCCCGCTTGCTTCCGCCGCTTCTTCGAGGAGCCGCGTCGCCGCCGACTCATCAAGGCCCCCATCGCCCATCTCGGGCAATGGACCGGCCGCCTGTGCCTCACGCAGCGTCGCGATCACCGCTGCGAGCACTGGTCCAGGTTCGTTGAACCCGTTGATCGTGCACGCGAAATTCCCCAGACGCACGTCGACGCGCTTAGACCCCTCGGTCATGATCGGCTCCCGCTTTCGTATTCCCCCTGGGTCAGAGGCTCCTCCATCGATTGCATAGGGTCAAGAAAAGAGGGCAGGAATGAGGGCCCCGGGCGCCGGATTGACCTGCTTGTCGGCCCAGGCGATGGAGGCGCATGAAGCGCTTTCGATATGCGCGCCCCGTTTTGCTGGCGGGCGGAGGGGTGCTGGAGCCGGACATGATCGAGGCGGCGCGCGAGGTCGCAGTACGCCTCGATCCAGCCGGCCTTGGCGCTGTGATCGCGGCGGATGGTGCGGCGGATCGGCTGTCGGCGCTCGGCGTTCGGCCGGATGCGATCATCGGGGATATGGACAGCCTGACGGACCCGGATGCTTGGGCGTCGGCCGGTACCGAAGTTCTACATTTGGCCGAGCAGGACACGACGGATTTCGAGAAATGCCTCTACAGCGTCGAGGCGCCGCTCTACCTCGCCGTGGGCTTCACCGGGCGGCGGACGGATCACATGCTGGCGGTCTTCCACACGCTCTTCGCCAGGCGCGCGCAGCGGGTGGTGCTGATCGGCGAGGAGGAGGTGATCGCGCTCAGCCCGCCGGGGGAACGGATCGCGCTCAGCCTCGGCCGCGGGGCACGGGTTTCGCTTTTCCCGCTGGCGCGTGTTCGGTGTGGGCCGTCAGCCGGTCTCGTCTGGCCGACCGATGGGCTCACCATGGCGCCGGGGCGGGCGATCGGCACCTCGAACCGGGCGGCCGAAGACGAGGTCGTGCTGCAGTTCGAGGACCCCGGCATGCTGTTGATGCTGGAGCGCAGGGCGCTTGAGGCGCTTGTCGATCTCTTCTGGCAGCGGGCCTCCACCGAGGGCGGCGCATCTTGAAGGCTGCGGCGAAAACGCCCACCTCGCAAGAACGAGAGCGCCACCAAGAAGGAGACGCCCGATGGCAAGCGAAGCGAGCACCAACCCCACGAATGTCCAGGACGGAACCGGCGATGGCGGGCAGAGCCAGCGTTGGTGGCGGGGCGGCTATATGCTGCTGTTCGTGATCGCGTTCAGCCTCGCGCAGAGCCTCCATACGCTGATCGCGGTGGTGCAGTTTCTGGCGATTGTGGTCTTGGGTGAGCCCAACAAGCAGCTGAAGGCGTTCGGGGTGAGCCTTGCGGAATGGACGCGGGGTGCGAGCCGGTTCCTCACCTGCGCGGCGGATGAGAAGCCCTGGCCCTTCGCCCCCTGGCCGCAGCCCAAGGACTGAGCTGCGGGACGCCCATGCCCGTTAGCTGCGTGTAAGCGGATTTCGGGCATGCTGCGCCGCGTTCAGACGCAAACCGCTTCGCAGACTGCTTGATTGCGCGTGAGCAGTCTGCGAAGCAGCGCGGGCTGCAAGCGGGCGGTCGGCGCATGAAGTACAGAGCTGAGATCGACGGGCTGCGCGCGCTTGCGGTTCTGCCGGTCATCGTCTTTCACGCGGAGCTGGGCTTCTTTGCCGGTGGCTTTGCGGGCGTCGATGTTTTCTTCGTCATCAGCGGGTTTCTGATCACCGGCATTCTGCTCGACGATCTCGCGGCAGAGCGGTTCTCGATCCTGCGCTTCTATGAACGGCGGGCGCGGCGGATCTTGCCGGCGCTATGCCTTGTCACCCTCGCTTGCTTTCCCGTCGCGCTCGTCCTGCTCGATCCTCGTAGTTTCGCGAGATTTGCCGAGAGCGCGATTGCGGCGTCGCTGTTCTACTCGAACATCTATTTCTGGCAGACGCTCGACTATTTCAACTCGGCAACGGCGCAATTGCCGCTGATCCATACGTGGAGCTTGGCGGTTGAGGAGCAGTACTATTTCTTCTTCCCGCCGCTTTTGTGGCTGCTGTGGCAGGTGGCGCGGCGGATCGGGGGCGACTGGGTGCCTTGGGCGTTGAGCCTTGGCGCCATCGGCAGTTTTGCGCTCGCCGTCCTGGGGGCGGAGCTTGAGCTGAGGAGCAATTTCTACCTGCTCCCGTCGCGGGCATGGGAGCTTCTGGCCGGTAGTTTGGCGGCGCTTCACGTGCAGCGACGCGGGCTGCCAACGGGGCGGTGGACCGATCCGGCAGCGGCGCTCGGGCTCGTCCTGCTGGCGGGCAGCTTCCAGTTCATGGACGAGAACGTCGCCTTTCCCGGGCCCTGGACGCTGGTGCCGGTGCTGGGGACCGTGCTCCTGCTGCTCTGCGCCCGGCCCGAGACGCTGACGGGAAGGTTGCTGAGCTTGCCTCCCATCGTCGGGATCGGGCTCATCAGCTACTCCGCCTATCTCTGGCATCAGCCGCTTTTCGCCTTTGCGCGTGCGGCGTCGATCGACCGGCCGTCGGCGATCGGGATGATCGGGCTCGGCGTGGTGTCACTGGGGCTTGCCTGGCTGAG
Source organism: Pseudomonadota bacterium (assembly GCA_039178805.1). Taxonomy (GTDB): domain Bacteria; phylum Pseudomonadota; class Alphaproteobacteria; order Rhodobacterales; family Rhodobacteraceae; genus Thermohalobaculum. Next base: position 20,569 of record JBCDFC010000014.1, read on the forward strand.
CTGGCGCTATGTGGAGCAACCCTTCCGGCGGGGCGGATGGCTCACGGAGAGGCAGGTTTTCGCGGCGGCCCTCGCGCTCATTCTCACGCCCGCGGCGGCTGGCTTTGCGGCGACCAGTCTCGGCGATCTGAACCGCAACCTCTTCATCGCGCGGCTCGACGACGATGCCCGTGCCCGGTGGTTCGCCTGGGAGAAGGTGCGTGGCGCGCATGGGCGGGTGACGGGTCAGTGCCACTTCGCAGCGCCCAGTATCGACGAGGCGGTCGAGGCGCGGCTGCTGGCCTGTACCGAAAGTCGCGGGCGCGCCATTCTCGTGCTCGGCGATAGCCATGCGGGCGATATCTACAACGCCCTCGCCCGGACGCTGCCGGAGCGCACGGTGATGTTGCTGACCGAGGGGGGCTGCAGGCCGGGGCGGCGCTACGAGACCTGCCACCCTTGGGATCTCTTGGGCTATCTCGCAGCGAAACCGGGTGTTTTCGAGCGTGTCGTCTACTCGCAGGCGGGGTTCTGGTACTGGATCGCGGATCGGGATCCGCCCATCGGACGCTGGTCCTTTGCCGTCTCGAACGGTGAGGGCAGCGTGAACGAGGCGCTGATCGAGGAGACGGCGGCCTTTGTCGAGGCGCTGCACGGGCTTGCACCGACGGTGTGGCTCGGCCCCCGGTTCGAGCCGCATGTGAACCTCGGCAAGCTCTACCGTCGCCCGCCAGGGCCAGTCGCGATGAACCCGGCCTTGATCGCGCAGATCGAGGAGATCGATGCGGCGATCGGGGTGCGGGTGGCGGCCTGGCAAGGGGAGCCGCACTATGTCTCGCAACTGGAAGCGGTCACGATGGACCCGTCGACCGAGGTCCTGCGCGATGGCGTGCTCCTCTACAACGACGCCGATCACTGGAGCCCGGCGGGCGAACGCTTCTTCGGCGAGCGGATCGTGCAGGCCCTCGGCCTGACGCAGACCGCGCCTTGACGGGTTTCGAGGAGCTTTCTGGGTCAGGCACTTCGCGGGCGTCTGGATTGCCGGATCAAGTCCGGCAATGACGGCGTTGAGAGTCTGGGGCGGAACACCAGGCGCCATCAAAGCTTACGCGTTCGCGTCATGCTCGGGCTCGACCCGGGAATCCAAGGCCGTTCCGCCCGGCGATGACGGGGGCCGGGTAGGCCTGTCAGATCGGAAATTGCCTGACGATCAGCGGCCTGGGGTCAGCAGTTGGCGACGTTGACGGCTAGGCCGCCGAGCGAGGTTTCCTTGTAGCGCTCGCTCATGTCGCGGCCGGTTTCGCGCATGGTGTTGATGCAGGCATCGAGGCTCACGATGTGGTCCCCGTCGCCGCGGAGGGCGAGGGAGGCGGCTGAGACGGCCTTGATCGCGCCGAGGCCGTTTCGCTCGATGCAGGGCACCTGCACGAGGCCCGCGACCGGGTCGCAAGTCATGCCGAGATGATGCTCCAGCGCGATTTCGGCCGCGTTCTCGACCTGGGCCACCGTGCCACCCATCGCAGCGCAGAGCCCGGCGGCGGCCATGGCCGAGGCGGAACCGACCTCGGCCTGGCAGCCGCATTCGGCGCCGGAGATCGAGGCGTTGTGCTTGATGATCCCGCCGATCGCCGCCCCGGTCAGGAACATCGCGCGGAGACCATCGTGGTTTGCCCCGATGATATGGTCGCGATAGTAGCGCGCGACGGAGGGGAAGACGCCGGCCGCGCCGTTCGTGGGGGCCGTCACGACCTGACCGCCGGCGGCGTTCTCCTCGTTCACGGCCATGGCGTAGAGCGAGAGCCAGTCGTTGACGATATGGGGCTGCGGCAGATTACGCCCGCGCTCTTCCTCGAGGCTTTCGGCGAGGCGTTTCGCACGGCGGCGCACGTTGAGGCCGCCGGGCAGGATACCGCCCGTCTCCATCCCGCGGCCGATGCAGTCGTTCATGACGTCCCAGATCCGGTCGATCCCGGCGTCGAGGGCACGGCGGCTGAGCTGGGTTTCTTCGTTCGCCCGCTTCATCTCGGCGACCGAGAGGCCGGAGCGGCGCGCCATCTCGAGCATCTCGGCGGCGTTGGTGAAGGGATAGGGCACGTCGGGGAGATCGGCGCTCGTCACTTCGGTGCGCTGCGCCATCTCCGCCTCGGTGAGCACGAAGCCGCCGCCGATGGAGAAATAGGTCTCGCGAAAGCGCAGATTGTCCTCGACATCATAGGCCGAGAGCACCATGCCGTTGGTGTGGGGTTTGAGCGGGGGCCCGTAGTCGAAGATCATGTCGGTGGTCGGATCGAAGGCGAGGATGCCGATACCCTCGACCGCGATCGTCTTCGTCTCGTGGATGGCGACCTCGGCCGCCGCCGCCTTCTCCGCGTCGAAATCGTCGGGGCGGAAACCTGCGAGGCCGAGCATCGCCGCCCTGTCCGTCGCATGGCCGCGGCCCGTATGGGCGAGCGAGCCGTGCAGTCGGCAGGAGAGGCGTGCGGTGGGGCGCGCGCCGGGGATAGGCTCGCCCGTGCGGCAGAGATCGAGGAACCGTGCTGCGGCCGACATCGGCCCCATGGTGTGCGAGCTTGATGGGCCGATCCCGATCTTGAACACGTCAAAGATGCTCAGAAACATCTGGCGGGCCTTTCGAGGCTGGCGAAGCTTGGCGGGCTGTTTAGCATAGAGATGCCAAGCGCAGCCAATCCAGGGCTGCTCGATACGCCTGCGGAGACAACCGATGACGTCGGAAAACGACAATCTCGACCGCGTCTACGGCGCGCGGACGCCGGAGGAGAGCGCGGCCGCCTATGACGATTGGGCAGCAGGGTATGATGGGGACAACTTGGCGGGGGGCTTTCATCTGCCGTTTATCGCCGCGGGTCTGCTGGCCAGGCACGTGCCGGCGGGCGAGGCGCCGATCCTGGATGCGGCCTGCGGCACGGGGCTCGTCGGAACCGCGCTGCAGGTTCTGGGCTATCGCGAGATCGTGGGCGTCGATCTTTCGGAAGGCATGATGGGTGTGGCGCGGCATCGTGGCTATGCGCGGTGCTACCGGCACAGGCTTGGCACTGCGCTGCCGGAGGCGGATGACAGCTTTGCCGGGGCCGTCTGCACCGGTGCCTTCGGCCCCGGGCACGCGCCGCCCGAGACATTGGAGGAGCTTGCACGGGTGACGCGGCCGGGCGGGGTCGTCGTCTTCAATACGCTGTCGCGGAGCATGGTCGAACAGGGCTTTCCGGAGGTCATGGACCGGCTGGTCAACGCCGGGCGCTGGCGCCTGTTGTTCGAGAGCGAGGATTTTCGGCCGTTCATCCTGACGGAGCCGGATTTGCTGGCACGCCTCTTCGCTTTCGGCATCGATTAATCGACGCGTGATAGGGGGTCGGGCGATGTGCTTGTAACGCATCGCGCGGCGTGAGATCGCGGGTGCGAGGATTGGCTGGCCGGGAGAGGATGAGCGATGGATGTGATGGAGGAGACGTCGGATCGGGCGAAGCGCGCGGCGGCGGAGGCGGCGGTCGACTTGGTCGAGGACGGCATGGCGCTCGGCCTCGGGACAGGATCGACGGCCGCGCATTTCGTTGAGCTTCTGGCCGGGCGGATACGGGCGGATGGGCTGCGGCTTTTCTGCGTGCCGACATCGCTCACGACGGCGGCGCAGGCCTCCTCGCTCGAGATCCCGCTGGTGACGCTGGACGACGTCAAAAGCCTCGACCTCACGATCGATGGCGCGGATGAGGCGGATGGCGCGCTCGATCTGATCAAGGGGGCGGGCGGTGCGCTTTTGCGCGAGAAGATCGTCGCTGCCGCGTCGTCGCGCATGGTGGTGATCGCCGATGCGTCGAAGCGGGTGGAGACGCTGGGCGCCTTCCCGCTTTCGGTGGAGATCGTGCGCTTTGGCGCGCCGGCGACGCTGGAGCAGATCGATGCGGTGCTGAGCGAGGCGGATGTGGACGGCCGGCGCCTCACGCATCGCCAAGGCGACAATGGCCGCTTTATCACCGATGAGGGGCACGAGATCGTGGACCTGCATCTAGGCCGGATCGGCGATGCCTCGGCGCTTTCTCAGGCGCTTCTTGCCATTCCCGGCGTGGTGGAGACCGGCCTCTTCATCGGGATGGCGACGGAGCTGATGCTGGGCGCTGCGGATGGCAGCGTGGAGCGGGTGACGCGCGACGTTTGATGTGTCGGCGCGGTCAAGCGACGGTGAAGATCCGAAACGCGCCCCTGACATTCGCGACATGACTGTCCTATTTCGCGATCCTGATCACGGCGCGACGCGGGAGGCCTGCCATGAGCTTCGACTACGATCTCTTCGTCATCGGCGGCGGCTCGGGCGGCGTGCGCGCCGCGCGGCTGACGGCGGCGGCGGGCTATAAGGTCGGCATTGCGGAGGAGTTCCGCTTTGGCGGCACCTGCGTCATTCGCGGCTGCGTTCCGAAAAAGCTTTTGGTCTATGCCTCGACCTATTCGGAGCATTTCGAAGATGCGGAGGGTTTCGGCTGGAGCGTCGGGCCGCGGAGCCATGACTGGTCCAAGCTGCGCGAGGCCAAGGAGCGCGAGATCTCGCGGCTCGAAGGGCTGTACCAGAAGAATGTCGAGCGGAGCGGCGGGGATACTTTCCCGCTCCGCGCCAAGGTGGTCGATCCGCATACGGTGATGTTGGCGGATGGGCGTCAGTTCTCGGCCAAGCATATCCTGATCGCGACCGGTGGCGCGCCCCATATCCCGCCGTTTCCGGGCCATGAGCACGCGATCACCTCGAACGAGATCTTCGACCTGCCCGAGATGCCGAAGCGGATCTTGGTCCTGGGCGGGGGTTACATCGCCTCGGAATTCGCAGGCATTATGAATGGGTTAGGCGCTGAGGTGACGCAGGCCTATCGCGGGGCGCGGATCCTGCGGACCTTTGATCATGATCTGTCCGACCACATCATGGAGGAGATGGGGAAGAAGGGGATCGACCTCCGCCTGCATGCCGATATCGAGGGGATCGAGAAGACGAATGAGGGGCTGCTTGCGAGCCTCTCGGACGGCAGCACCGTGACGGTGGATGCCGTGCTCGCGGCACTCGGGCGGATGCCGGCGACTGACGGGCTCGGCCTTGCGGAGATCGGTGTCGAGCTCCGCAAGAACGGGGCCGTCACGGTCGACGCGTATAGCCAGACGAGCGTTCCCTCGATCTATGCGGTGGGGGATGTGACGAGCCGGCTGGACCTGACCCCGGTCGCGATCCGGGAGGGCGTCGCGTTCCACGAGACGGTGTTCAAAGGCAACCCGACCAAGCCCGACCATGCGCTCGTGGCGACGGCGATCTTTACCCAGCCCGAGATCGGGACCATCGGCCTCTCGGAACAGGCGGCCCATGTGGAGGGGTATCAGTACGAGATCTACCGCTCGCGCTTCCGTCCGATGGTGCACACATTGTCCGGGCGCGATGAGCGGATGCTGATGAAGCTGATCGTCGAGAAGGGATCGCGCAGGGTGCTGGGCGTCCATATCTCGGGCCATGGCGCGGGCGAGATGATCCAGATGGCGGCGATCGCGGTGAAAATGGGCGCGACGAAGGACGATTTCGACCGCACCGTAGCGGTGCATCCGACCGCTGCGGAGGAGCTTGTGACGATGCGCGAGCCCGTCGCAGCCGCCTGAGCCTTGAAGGGGGCCGCGCGACCCCCACCTGTTGTGCAATGGCGACACGCGCGCTACGCAGCCGGCAACCTCGCTGATGCGGGGTCGCGCGGGCTGCGTGTCCTGTCCGAATGGAGGGTTTCTGAAGGCATGCCAATCAATAACAGCTCGGGAGGCGGAGGCCCCTGGGGCGGAGGCCCGCGCGGCGGTGGCGGGCGCGGCCCCTGGGGTGGTGGCAACGGCCAAAACGGTGGCGGCGGCGGTGGCGGCGGTGGCGGCCAAGGCGGCGGTCAGGGCCCAGACCTCGACGATCTACTGCGCAAAGGCCGGGAGCATCTGCGCGTTGTCCTAGGGGGCAAAGGCGGTGGCTTTGGCGGGCGCGGCAGCGGCAATGGCGGCATTCCGCCCGGCGTCGAGAAGGCGCTGCCCTTTGTCATCCCCGGCATCATCATCGTGGTCTGGGCGTTCATGAGCTTTTACCGCGTCGACACGCGCGAGCAGTCGGTGGAGCTTTTGCTGGGCGCCTATAGCGAGACCGGAACCGAGGGTCTGAACTTCGCCCCTTGGCCGATCGTGACGCATGAGATCGTCGAGACGGAGAGTGCGCGGACGATCGAGATCGGTACCGACCGTTCCGGCAACCGGGGTCTGATGCTGACCGGTGACGAGAACATCGTCGACATCGATTTCTCGGTGGTCTGGAATGTCTCGAACCCGGCAGAGTTCCTGTTCAACCTGCAGGCGCCGGAAGAGACGATCACGGCAGTCTCGGAATCGGCCATGCGCGAGGTCATCGCGCGCTCGCGGCTGAAGCCGATCCTGTCGCGCGATCGTGCCGAGATCGCCAATCAGGTGAAGACGCTGATCCAGGACACGCTGAATGAGTACGAGGCCGGCGTGAACATCATCACCGTGAACTTTGCCGACGCCGATCCCCCGCCCGAGGTGATCGACGCGTTCCGCGATGTTCAGGCGGCCGAGCAGGACCGCGACACCGAGGAGAAGCGGGCCGACGCCTATGCCAACCAGAAGCTCGCCGGTGCGCGGGGTGAGGTGGCCGAGATGCTGCAGCGGGCCGAAGCCTATCGCGCGCAGGTGGTCAACGAGGCCAAGGGTGAGGCCGCGCGCTTCGTCTCGGTCTTCGAGGAGTATGCCAACGCGCCGGATGTGACCCGCAAGCGCCTCTATCTCGAGACCATGGAGCGCGTGCTGGGCGATGTGGACAAGGTGATCATCGACGAGACGGCGAGCGGCGGCGAGGGTGGCCAGGGTGTGATCCCTTACCTCCCTCTCAATGAGCTTAACCGGAACAGTCAGGCCCGGGCGTCTGGCGGCAACCAGCAGCGCGGCTTCCAGAGCGGGGGGACAAACTGATGCGTTGGATCCCAATTGCTTTGGCAGCGGGTGCTGTCGCGATCTTCACGTTGCTTTCGTCGATCTTCATCGTCGACGAGCGTGAGCAGGCCATCGTGCTCCAGTTCGGTGAGGTGAAGCGCGTGGCCAAGGAGCCCGGCCTCTATCTCCGCATCCCCTTCATCCAGGAAGTGGCGCGGTACGAGGACCGGATCCTGCCGGTGGAGCTCTCGGAGATCGAGGTGACGCCGGCCGATGAGCGGCGTCTCGTCGTTGACGCCTTCGCGCGCTGGCGGATCACGGATGTCGTCCTTTTCCGTCAGTCGGTGCAGACGGAGTTCAGCGCGCGCACGCGGCTGACCCAGCTTCTCGACCCGGCCATTCGTCAGGTTCTGGGTTCGGTGCCGCAGGCCGATGTTCTGTCGCCGGAGCGTTCGGCGCTCATGACGCGGATCGGCGATGTTGCACGCCTTGGCGCGCGCGCCTTCGGCATCGAGATCATCGATGTGCGGATCCGGGCCGCGGACCTGCCGGAGCAGAACCTGAACGCCACCTTCGCCAGGATGGAAGCCGAGCGTCAGCGGGAAGCCGCGGACGAGCGGGCCCGAGGCAAGGAACGCGCCCAGGAAGTCCGCGCGACAGCCGATCGCGAGGCGACGGAGCTTGTCTCCGACGCGCAGCGTCAGGCCGACATCATCCGCGGTGAAGCGGATGCCGAGCGCAACAAGATCTTCGCGGAAGCGTTCACGCGCGATCCGGAGTTCTTCGCCTTCTACCGCTCGCTTCGCGCCTATGAGAATTCGCTGAAAGGTGAGAATTCGACCCTCGTGATCTCGCCGGATAGCGAATTTTTTAACTATCTGAAGACGGATCAAGGGCGGATTCAGCGTTAAGGAGAGCATGCGATGGACCTACTGGCAGCCATCGCGCTCATGCTCGTCCTCGAGGGGCTCGCGGTCGCGATATTCGCGGGCTCCCTCCCTGAGCTTGTCGCAGCCCTCGAGGGCCTCGGCGAGCAGCGACGCAGGCTTGTCGGCGGCGCCATGGTCGCCGCCGGCGTTATCGCCTACATTCTCGTCAGGGCATGATGGGAAGTTGCATGCGCGTTCTTTTCGTGCGGGCGATTGAGCCCCAGATGTGAGCCAGGGATCGCCGGGCAACCACCCGGCAACAAAGAGAAAAGGGAGCACCGACGCATGACAAACGCGTCTATCACCCGCCGCCTGGCCCGCAGTGCCGCCGTAATCGCGATATTGACGCTGCCGGCGGCGGCCTTGATCGGCACCAGTGTGACAAGCCTTGCGCCGACGCGCGCCGAGGCACAGGCCCGCCCGGGAAGTTTCGCCGACCTCGCCGAAAGGCTGAGCCCGGCGGTCGTGAACATCTCTACCGCGCAGAAGGTCGAACGGCCGGAGCGCGGCGAAGAGCGCGTGCCCGAGGGTACGCCCTTCGAAGACCTCTTCCGCGATTTCTTTGAGCGCGGCAGGCCGCAGGGCCCGCGCCAGGTTCAGTCGCTCGGTTCAGGCTTTGTCATCAGCCCCGAGGGCTTCGTGGTGACCAACAATCACGTGATCGAAGAGGCGGACGAGATCACGGTGAACTTTGCCGATGGCTCGAGCCTGCCTGCGGAACTGATCGGCACTGACCCGAAGACGGATATCGCGCTTTTGAAGGTCAACCCGGAAGAGCCGCTCGACTTCGTGCCCTTCGGCGACAGCGAGACGAGCCGCGTCGGCGACTGGGTGCTTGCCATCGGCAACCCGTTCGGCCTCGGCGGGTCGGTCTCCGCCGGCATCATCTCGGCGCGGGACCGCAACATCAATGCCGGGCCCTATGACGACTTCATCCAGACCGACGCGGCGATCAACCGCGGCAACTCGGGCGGGCCACTCTTCAATCTCGACGGCGAAGTCATCGGCGTGAACACGGCGATCATCTCGCCGACGGGCGGGTCGATCGGCATCGGCTTTGCCGTACCCTCCGCCATCGCCGAGAACGTGGTCGCCCAGCTCCGCGAGTTCGGGACGACGAAGCGCGGCTGGTTGGGCGTGCGCATCCAGACGGTGAATGATGAGCTGGCCGAGGCGCTCGGACTCTCGTCGCCCGAGGGCGCGCTCGTCGCCGATGTGACCAAGGACGGGCCGGCCGAGGAAGGCGGGATCGAAGCGGGCGATGTGATCCTGAAATTCGACGGCAAGGACATCTCGGAGATGCGGGACTTGCCCCGGATCGTCGCCGAGACGGCGGTCGGCAGCACGGTGCGCGTCGTCGTGTTCCGGAAGGGCAAGACGCAGAGCGTGAAGGTAACGCTCGGCCTTCTCGAGGAGCAGTCGCCGGTGCAGCCGGCCTCGCTACAGCCCGCGGACGAGTCGGCGCCGACTGATCTTTCGAGCCTCGGTCTGCAGCTTGCGCCCATATCGGGCGCAGCACGGGAGGAGTACAATATCCCCGACGATGTCGAGGGCGTGCTGATCGCGGGCGTGATGCCCGACGGCCCGGCAGCGGCGGAGGGATTGGCCGCCGGTCAGGTGATCGTCGAGGTCGGCCAAGAGCCCGTTTCCACCGCCGACGATGTCGAGACCCAGGTCGAGCGTGTGAAGGGAGAGGGCAAGAAGGCGGTGCTGCTGCTCGTGCATGCGGGCGGCGATCTGCGCTTCGTCCCCGTCAGCTTCCCCGAGGAGTGACGCGCTTTGGCGCCTGAGGGCGGCATTCAGCCTGCGATCGCCGCGGCCCCCTTGTCGCGCACGGCGCGCGGCATTCTGGGGGAGAGCGGCGACGACGGCTGGGGCATGTATATGCGTGCCCGCGAACTGCTCGACGAAGGCGTTAAGGTCTGGAACCTCGCCATCGGCGATCATGACACGCGCACCGATCCGCGCATCGTCGAGGCGGCGGCCGCGGCGTTGCGTACGGGACCGCTCGGTTATGCGCCGAGCGGGGGTACTGCGCGGCTGAGGGCGCTGTTGGTGGAGCGCGCCCGCCGCCATGGCCACGATGTGGGGCCGGAGGGCGTGCAGCTCACCATGGGCGGCCAAGCGGCACTGCAGATCGCCTGCGCGCTGACCCTCGACGAGGGCGACGAATGCGTGATGATCGCGCCCTATTACGCAAGCTACCCGCAGACGATCCGCAGCACGGGCGGGGTGCCGGTGGTTGTGGCGGCACGCGCGGATGACGGCTTCCTGCCGGATCCTGCGGCCATTGCGGCGGCGATCGGCCCGCGGACGCGCGCGGTTCTGATCAACACGCCGAACAATCCGACGGGCCGGGTCTATCCGGCGGAGCTTTTGGCGGAGATCGCGGGGCTCTGTCGACGGCACGATCTCTGGCTGATTTCGGACGAGGTCTATGACGGCCATATCGCGGACGGGTTGGTGCATGTGAGCCCGAGCACGCTGCCCGGGATGGCGGGGCGGACGCTTGTCGTGAACTCACTCTCGAAAAGCCATGCGATGACCGGCTGGCGCGTCGGGTATCTCGCGGGGCCGGATGCGGCGGTCGGGAAGGGCAGCGCCTTCGTCTCCTCGACGACCTATGGCGTGCCGGCCTTCATCCAGGCCGCGGCCGAGACGGCGCTCGCCGACTGCGCGGATTTCGAGGCGGCGCTTACGGCGCGCTATCGGGCGCGGGCGGTTGCTGCGCTTGAGGCACTGCCGGCAGATGCACCGTGCCGAGCGGTGCCGCCCGAAGGTGGGATGTATCTAATGCTCGACATTCGACCGTCCGGGCTTTCGGGGACGGCGTTTGCGGCGCGTTTTCTGGAGGAAGAGCATGTGGCGGTGATGCCGGGCGAAAGCTTCGGCGCCGCGGCGGCGGGGCAACTCCGCCTGGCACTCGTCGCACCCGAGGACGATCTCGCCGACATCGCCGAACGCTTGGCGGCATGCCTTGGTCGCGCCACCTGACAGGAACGATGGCCGCCGATCGCGGCATGGCGGCTGGAACCGGCAGTCGATCCCTCGTAATCGGAACGTAACGAGACGCTGTCGACTTGATGCTCGCGCATTTTTCGCTCTCCGAGCGCCCCCTCCCACGACATGACTATCTGAGTCGCGCGAACGAACCGCTAACGACCCCAACGCATCTCTAGGGTCTGTTGAGTTTCATCTGGAGTTTATGACGGCGGCTGCGGCGTGGATCATGGCGGCGAAACTGGTGTCGGTCTTGCAGGCGCGCATGGCGATGCGTTTGAACTCCTTCAGCTTTCCGATGTAGTTCTCCACCAGATGGCACCATTTGTAGACCTCTTCATCGATCGCCCTCGGAGCCGTGCGCTTGGGGTGTTGCGAGATCACGATGTCTGCGCCCCGCCGCTCCATCTCCTCGACGATCCAGCCAGCGTCGAAGGCCTTGTCTGCGATGAACCCGTCGAAATCCCAGCCGTCGATCAGGTCCGTCACACCAACCGTGTCGTAGCGCTGGCCCGCCAGGAGTTCGAAGTCCACCATGGCGCCCAACGCATCGCACATCACGAGGATTTTCGACGTCACGCCGCCGCGAGAGCGTCCTATGGCCTGGCTTTCAGTCCCCCCTTGGCCCCCTGACCATGGCGATGGACCTTGCAGATCGTGCCGTCCACCATCGCATATTCCATGTCCGGGTCAGCCGATACCGCGTCGAAAATCCGTTTGAAAACATCGGCTTTGACCCAGTGACGGGACCGCGACGGAACCGTTTGAAGACCGTGTTCCAGTGTCCGAAGATCTCCGGAAGGTCGCGCCAAGGCGCCCCGGTACGCGCAATCCAAAGCACCGCCTCTAGAAACAAGCGCCCGTCACCGCCGGTCCGGCCCGGATCCGATGCTTTCCCCAAGCAATGGGGCTCCATCAAAGCCCACTGCGCGCCCGTCAGGATCAGTCTTGTCATTGACTGCCCTCGTGTTTTGAGAGCTTGAATCAGAACAGATGGCTATTGGGAATCCCGAACCTCAACAGGCCCTAGAGGATCCGTGCTGTGTCAAGCTGCACTTTTGCTCCAAAACCGCTGATCTCGGAGCAAGGCGTTCGCGAGGATGATGAGCTTGCGCATGACGGCGGTCAGGGCGCGCTTTGCCGGCTTTCCCTTTGCAGTCAGGCGCTGGAACAGGCGCTTTGCATCGGGGTTGTGCTGAATGGCGGCGAGGGCCGGCATGTAGAGCGCTTGGCGCAGCAGGGCCCGCCCGCCGCGGATGAAGGCGCGTCCGCGCCAGGCACCGGATTGGCGGGTGATTGGCACAAGGCCGGCGAGACTGGCGATCTGGCGCTGATCGAGCGTGCCGAGTTCCGGCGCGAGGGCGACAAGAGCGGCGGCTGTGACGTCGCCCAGGCCTGGGATCGAGCGCAGGATGGCGTGGCGTTCGGCAAGATCGGGGTCGGCCGAGATCAGCGCAGCGACGGCCCCGTCGATGGCGGCGAGATCGGCTTCGATGCGCCGGAGGCGGACTGCGTTCTGCCGCCGCAGCAGCGCCAGGGTGAGGCCCTTGGCGCGGTTCTTGGCGGCTGTGCGATCCTTGATCAAGGCGCGCCGGGCGGCGAGCAGATCGTTGAGATCGCGCAGGCTTTCGGTCTGTTCCGTCCGTGGCTCCAAGCCCAAGGCGCCACCCATGCGAGCGAGCATGGCCGCATCGGCGCGGTCTGTCTTAGCGCGCGCGCCGAGCGCTTCGCAGAAGCGCCGGGCATGGCGCGGGTTCACCTTGACCAGCGGCAAGTCCGCGCCCGCTAGCCGGCGCTCCATCTCCCGATGATATCGACCTGCCGGCTCGTATACGATCCGCACGACGGCAGTTTCGCTGATCCATCGCAGCAGCCTATCGTGGCCATCGCGGGTATTGGCGAACCGTGTGCTCTCGCCCGTCGCCAGACGATGCGCGTCCAGCCACAGTTTCGAGACGTCGATCCCAATGCTATCCTCTGTCATCGTTGTTCGGCCCGCGCACTCGAACCAGTGGCGTGCAAGGCCTCACCCCAATGCTTGTCATCCGAGCCCGCAGCTCGGTTATCCGTTCGGGCCTCAGCGAAAGACGGGGGCGGCCATACTCTAGCTCGGTTCTCCTACGATCGGCGATTTCGCGGCCCGCACCCCGCCACCGCACGCCATGAATGGCGTGGCGTGCGGTGGCCCCAACTTCTCGTCAGAGCCAGGCGTTTCAATAGACAAGCGCCTTTCGATCATTCTGGTTCGTACCCTGTGGCGGTGAAGTACGATTTGCAATGCGCCGGCGTGGTAAGGTCGATGCCTTCGGCGATGGCCTGATCGAGCGCTTGCTTTGTGCGCGCGGTTTGGCTGCGTAGCCAGATCTTGAGTTTCGAGAAGGCCAACTCGATTTGGTTGAAGTCCTTGCTGTAGCAACTGTCTTTCAAGCCGAATTTCGATAATCCTCGCCAAACCTGACCATCGCGTTGAGGACGGTAAGGAGCTTTCTGGCGCAGGCCGTGATGGCGACCTTGAAGGGTTTCCCGGCGGCTTGCAGTCGCTGGCGGAAGGCCTTGAAGCGTGGGTCGCGACAGCTGGCGACTAAGGCGGCGAGGTAGAGCGCTCGCCGAACCTCCGCTCGTCCGCCCCAGATCTAGCGTTTGCCGCGCGACAGGCCGCTGTCGCGGGCGTGTGGCGCGCGTCCCGCCAGCGCAGAGATCCGGCGGCGATCGAGCCTACCAAGCTCCGGCAATCGGGCGACCAGAATGGCGGAGACGAGCGGCTCTACGCCAGGGACCGAGCGCAGATGGCGGACCTCCGCGTTCAGCCGCTTGCAGGCTGAAAGGAGCGCTGCGACTTCGGCTTCGAGCGCTGCGAGCTGGCGCTCAAGGCTGCGGACGATGCGGGCGATCTGGCGGACGATCCAGGGGGCTCGAGCTGTGGCTGCCCGGTTCTTCTCGGCGCGGATCATGCCGCCAAGGTCGTCGCGCCGAGAAACGAGATCGGCGAGGCGGGCACGATGGGGTTCTTCGGGCGGGGTCGGCGTGAGATCGAGCGCCTGACCCATACGGGCAAGCACCTCCGCGTCGACCCGGTCGGTTTTTGCCAGCCTTCCAGCCTGCCAGCCTGCCAGCCTGCCAGTCGCGCGGGCGAAGTCTCGGGCCTGCCGTGGATTGACCCGTGCGAAGACGACACCCGCCTGAGCCAGCGCCGCGGCGAGCGGGCGCTCATAGCCGCCGGAGGCCTCGAAGACGACAAAGGCGCCCGCAGCGGCCCTGGCGAATCCGGCAAGGCCTGCCTTCGTGGCCGCAACGCGCCGGCGGTGGCCAGTGGAGAAGGCGAAGACGTCGATCCAGTCCTTGGCGACATCGACGCCGAGAACATCCTTTGGCACGGTCATGAGGAGCCTTTCCTTGATCTGCGGGGTCGGCCGGTCATGCGGTGCGCCCCTTGCAACTGTTCAGGTTCGAGCGAAGACGGCCGGCGGGCCCCAAGCTACAGCACGGGATCGAGCTCCCAGGGGCGGGCCGGGGCCTCGTCCGCCAAGCCCAACTTCGCACAGAACGCAGAGACAAGGGGGGCAAGAACAGCAGGTGGGCGCCGACGGCTCGGATCTCCC
>JBCDFC010000015.1:0-33846 GCA_039178805.1 Pseudomonadota bacterium
CCCCAGTCTCAGGGCGGCAACCGGTCACTCGGCAGCAACCCTTCATCGATGGTCGTGCTGCGTGAGCATGTTGTCACCACTTTGGATCTGCAGGATCACGTTACAGCCGCCCGGGTGCGGCGCTAAGCGGGCTCCTGCTGCGTGACGCAGTGAACGCCGCCGCCGTTCTCGTAAATCCGATCGACTTCCAGCATGACCACCTCTCGGCCGGGAAAGAGCGCCTTCAGCGTCTCTTCCGCCCTCGCATCGGCTTTGTCGTCGCCGAATTGCGGCGAGTAGACCGCGCCGTTGCCGACATAGAAGTTCGCGTAGCTCGTGAAGAAACGGGGATCGGTCGACCTGGAGGTCGTAGCCCATGGCAGCTCGACGATCTCGAAGCGTCGGCCGGCCGCGTCGCGCGCGTTCCGGAGCCGTTCCTTCGCATCGCGGTAGTCTTCGTCCCACACCGTGTCGCCCCCCCATCGCGCATCGGCCGTGTCCGCACCGCTCATCAGCACGAGCCCTGGACGGATGAAGCGGACATAGCCGTCGATATGCCCGTCCGTCTCCTCTTCGCCGGCGACGCCCTTCAGCCAGATCACTTGTTCGACGCCGAGCACGCGGCGCAGCTCCGCCTCGATCTCGTCGCGCGTGCGGCCGGCGTTGCGGTTGTCGTTGACCCAGCAACTCTCCGTTAGGAGGAGCGTGCCTTGGCCATCGAACTCGATACCGCCACCTTCGCCGACGACCGCTGCCTCGATCGCCGGAAGACCCAGATGATCGAGGATACGTCCGGCGAGGAGAGCGTCGAGCGGTTGGTGCCACTTCCCGCCCCAGGCGTTGAAGTTGAGGATCACGCCGGCCTTCTGCCCATCCTGACCGACCACAAAAACAGGCCCGCTATCCCGCGCCCACATATCGTCGGTCGGGATCGGAACGACCTCGACCCCATTGCCACAGGCGGCCCTTGCCTGGGCTAGCTCATCGGGGCTTGCGCACATGACGACAGGTTCGTGCCGGGCGATGGCGGCAGCGAGGCGCCCGATCGTCGATTTGACCTCGGCGTAGTATCCGGCGGGCCGACCCCTATACTGATAGTTGCGCTTCATCGCGGGCCAACACATCCAAGTCCGCGCATGGGGGGCTTCTTCCGCGGGAGCGAGATGTCGGGTCATCAGTTTCTCCGCCAAGCTTCAGGCGCACTGACGTTCGCCCGCAACGGGGCGAAGGTCATGTGCTTACTCTGCCGTGGTTCATGCCGCACGGCGATCTTCGGATCGTCATCACCGAGGGCCGCAGCTATGAGGGGGAAACTACGCCAGCCTTGACGCGGATCCCATGCCATCGACGCCAGCAGCCGACCCTCCCGCTGCCCGCTTCCTCTCACCGGATGCGGTCGATGCGCCTTCGGGCAGCCGCGCGGCGTTGCACGTCGCCCTGTGCCGAGACGGGCCGGCTCAGCTTGTCGAGAACCTAAGCACCGGCGAGGCGCTGTTGGCGGAAGTCGAGGGTCGCGTTGTGCCTGTCATCGTCAGCACGCATCGCTGGGGCGATGGTGCGGTGCTGTCACCGATGCGGCACTTCGTGCTCTACCCGCTCGAGATCGTCACTGCCGGTCGCCTACCGGGCGTTATGCGCCGCGGGCTCAGTCGTCTTGCGGAATGGATGCTGGCGGCGCTGCGCTTCGACGATGTGGTGCATCTCAACAACCGCCTGGCCGGTAGCGAACCTGGGCTCGAGCTTTCGGATCACGGCTGGCAGTCGCTTATCGCTCTCGCCCGCGCGCGCTTCCCCCGCCATGCGATCAGTGTGGACGGGCTCTTCCCGGAACAGTCCGCAACTCGCTTTGCGCAGTTGGAGCGCTGCGGTGCGCTATCGTTCCCCGCGCGCACCGTCTACGTCTTCGATCCGCACACGCCGAGGCAGGGAAAGGTGTGGAAGGGGACGCGCTGGAAGCTGCAGCGGTCGAAACGGGTGTGGGAAGACAATTTCGGCCGCTGCGAGACGGGTCCTCTGACCTCGAAGGCCGAGTCTCAGCAGATCGCGGAGCTCTTCAAGGCGCACCGTCTGGGGCATTCAAGACTGAACACGCGCTACACGGCGCGCTTTTTCAGCCTTCTGGCGGAGACTGAGGAGATCGAGCTCACACGGTGGCGCGACGAGAAGGGGCGCATCGACGCCTTCGGCATATGCGAGCTTAGGGGTGAGTGGATCCGCTTCCTGCATGTCGCGACCGATGCACGGGTCGCGCGGGAGAAGCAGCTTCTGGACATCGTATTCTCCCGCCCGCTGACGCTCTCGATGGAAACCGGGCGGATCTGCAATCTTGGCGCCCTCAACGGCGCTTACAAGCGCCACCGCGGCGCCGTGCCAAAGACGGAGTATCAGGCGATCTTCATCGATCATCTGCCACTCGGGCGTCGCATGTTGTGGCGCCTGATCCACGCCTACCGCCGCTGGCGCCTGGCGCGCGATGACGGTTGTTCGACCGAAGGTCGACCTCACTGACCCCGCAGCATGTCGACCACTTGAAGCCCCGCGCAGCCGAGCGCGAGGGTCCAGTCGCGGCGGTCGGTCTCGACGATATGAGTGCTCTCGGCCGCCACGCTTCGCCGCCATCGCGTCGGACCAATGCGCCGGGCGGGATGGCCCTTGGGCAGGCGTGTCCATGCATTGGTGAGGTCGCTTAATGCGCGGACGATCTTGAGCCGTCCAGGCTCCGCATTCACGACACCGGGGCTCACATCGGTTCCGCAGGCATGGGCGTAGGCGGCCCAGATCGGATCCGCGGGCCCAAGGCGCGCCAACTGCGTCCAGGTCGAGACCCTGGGATTGATCTCGATGAGACTGAACGCGCCGGTCGCTGCGTCACGGCGGTACTCGAACTCTGCAATGCCCTCGAGGGCGAAGCCGCGAACGGCATGTGCGACCTCATCGAGCAGCGCGTCGGGAACAACCGCGTTCTCCGCCAGGATCGTGTTGCCGTAACCATCGGGCCAGCTTCGCAGAACGCGGGCTGCGAAAGCGCGGACGAGCCCGGTTTCTCGCGTTGCGAAAACCGAAAGAGCGTAGCGGTCATCCGTGCCCCCCGGCACGAGGGACTGCGCGATGAAGGATGCGAGATTGCCGTCTTGGACACGCAGGAAGTCCGACCAGCCCCGATCGTTCTCGATCCGCGCGAACTTGAACCCGGTCGGACGGGCTCGGTTGGGTGATCCCTGGGACAGCAAGTCGGTGTAGTTGCGCGGCTTCACGACGAAGGGAAATGGCAGCGGCGCGATGCGAGAGCTTGGATCGAGAGGTAAAGCGGTCGGGCAGCTCAGACCGAGCTTGGCCGCGCGCGCGTAGAAGAGGCCCTTGTCGAGCAGCGTGGTGACGGTATCGGCCGAGGACACCGAGCAATCCGCCACCCGGGAGAGCCGATCGCGAGCCTTTGCGAGGAGCCGAGCTTCGGCATCGCCGGCCGGGAAAATGACCGGTCGGCCAGCGCCGCGCGCCACGATGTCTTCAAGCCGGGCGAGCGCTGCGTCGGTGTCGCCGCAAGACGGCATTCGGGAGTAGCGGGCATAGCGTGACCAGGCAGCCTGCAACGGTAGCGGCGCACAGACACGGCAAGCGACCCCTCGCGGCGCAAGCGCCTGCACGAGGGCCACAGCCGGATACCTCGCGCCGAGGATAAGCGCGGGGCGTTCCCGGTGATGCCCACATGTCCTGATGCCCTTCGGCGTGCGGAGCGCTTCGATTGGGGGATCCGCCATGGCGCCGCTCTCTACAACGCCTGCAGATCCGGCATCTTCGACCAACGCGGTCACCTCCGCAGTCTTCTCGCACTCTCGCCCGCAACTCATGGACGCAGAGCGGACTTACGGCAGGGTTGTTGCATGGACGAGCTCAAGGGTGAAAGCCGTCCTCCGGTCTGAGAGCGTTCGAGCAAGCGACAGAAGACGGTGCCAAGTTGCCGGCCCTCAGCAGGGTTTGCACATCGACTTCCCAAACGTAACGGTCGATGCTGCTTCGGGTGCTGCGTGCGAGAGGCGGCAACGTGAAAGTTCTCATGATTGGAAGCGCCGGCGCATTGCTGGGCGCGATCACCGCGAAGTCGCTCGTCGATGCCGGTGCAGAGGTCCTTCGCGGTGAGAGCGCCGCCGATCGTGCCCTGCCGTCGCGATACTACGCTCGACGTGTCGTTCATCCGCCGCTCGCCGATCGCGCTGCCTTCCAGCCCTTTCTCCTCGACTATGCCGCGCGCCATCCGGACCATGTTCTGCTGCCCTTCGACGATGAGGCGCTCCTGAGCATCGATGACATTCGGCCACAGCTCGATGACATGATGCCGGTCGCAGCTCCGCCCAAGGACGCAACGATGGCAGCGCTCGACAAGGCGCGAACCATTGAGGTTGCGTCGACGCTTGCCAACACGATCCGGCCGCCCTTGACCACGCGGGTCGACCCACAGAGCGCCGATGCAAGCGACTGGGCGGGACGCTATCCGGTCATCGTGAAACCGGTGACTGGAACGAGGACTGAGGGCATTCGCCTGGCCCGGACGCCAGCAGAGCTGAACGAGGCGTTGCGCGAGACGGCGAAGAAGTACTCGGATGCTCTGATCCAGGAGAAGATCGAGTTCCGCATCGAACGGAAATTCATCCTCTACTATCTCTACGACCATGCGGGCGAGCTGCGTGGCTGGTACGGCCAGCGGTTCATCGCTGAGCGTAAATCGATCCAACTTGCAGGCACATCGGCCCGCGTCTCCGGCGGGGTCGCTCTCGCCTGGGAGAGCTGGTTCGATGAGGATCTGCTGACACGCGGTCGGCGGCTGATGGAGGCCTTGGGCTGGCGCGGCCTCGGCTTTATCGAGGGTGCGTTCGATCTGCGCGACGGTCTTCCGTACTTCTTCGAGATCAACCCCCGGATCGGTGGGACCCAGGCTCTGTCGCTGAAAGAGGGGGTGAACTTCGCCCATGACTGTTGCCTCGTGGCGCAGGGCGTCGTCCCGCCGGAGCGGTTGAGCTTTGCCGAAGGTGTGAGGGCGAAGCGCGATCTCTTTAGCCTGCTTCGGACTGGAGACCCCTCGCTGATGCGCCTGATCGTGGATCCGCGCTGGGTGAGCTCCACCCCTGCCTGGAGCGATCCGGGACCGGTTCTCGCAACGGGAATGCGCTCGGCCAGGCGCGTCGTCTCGACCTTGGCGAAGCGCCTCACAGGACGGAGCACCGGCGACTGAGCAACACTGAGATTGGCGGCACGCGCGCAGCGGTCGGTCAGTCGATGCCGGTCGCCTCCTTGGCAATCGCGTCGAGAAGCGCCTGGACCGTCGCCATCGCGTCGCCAGGCATGTTTCGAAAGCCGATCTCCACTTTGCCGTCGGGGCCCGGAAACTCCCGCACGAAAATCCCGTAGGGACAGTGCGCGATGTTATCCGGGTCCGCCTCCATCACCTGTCGCGAGACGACCGCCGAGCAGAACAGAAAGATGTCCGCCTGCTCGAAGATCGGTTGCGAGGAGCCCACATCGGCGCCTGTGCGTGACAGCATGGCGCCCACATGGCTGACGAAGTCGATCACAAGGCCCCTATCGGTGATGGCGCTCTCAACGGCGAAGGTCGCGTCATCGAAATCGCCATCCGCTGGGTAGACCGTCAGGAGGTTGTCATCGGCACCCGCAGCACCCGCCACGAGGCAGAGTGTGACGAGTGCTGCGGATACGGTCTTCATCGCGGCTCCCCGGTCAGCCGAAGATGTCGGCGGTGATGCCGGCATACCAGCCGAGGCTTTCCTCATAGGTCTGCTTGCGGAGCGCGGAGTCCTCGCCCGTCTGGCTGATGAAGCCATCGGTCTTTGCGATCTTCTCCTCGGTCGCCTCATAGCGCGCGTCGACCTTCACCCCGTCATCCGTGTCGATCAGCGACCAGCAGGTGTTGGAGTACTTGGCGGGGAAGGCCTTGCTACCGGTGAGCGCCGCCCGCAGGTTCATCGCCGCGACCTTTGCCTGGCTGTTGGCTGAGTAGCCCGATTTTGGCATGTCGCCTGCGATCGTGGCGTCGCCGAGCACGAAGATGTTCTCGTCGGCCTGGCTCTGCATCGAGGAGGGCACGATCGGGCAGAAGCCACTATCGTTGATGAGACCCGCCTTCTCGGCGATCATGCCGGCCTTCTGCGCAGGGATCGCGTTGCAGACATCCACCTTGGTCACCTCGCCGCCGGCGACGATCTCCATGGCGTCGGGCCGCACCTCTTCGACCGGACCGGTAAACTCCGCATCCAGCCACTCGATCATGCCCGGATAGTGCTGCTCCCAACCCTCTTGGAAGAGCGCCATCTTCGAGAATTTGGGCTTCGGATCGAAGATCAGGATCTTCGCGGTAGGGTTACTCGCCTTGAGTTGATGCGCGACCATCGAAACCCGCTCATAGGGTCCCGGCGGACAGCGATAGGGGTTGGGCGGGGCGATCATCGCGTAGACGCCACCCTCGGGCATGCTCTCGATCTGCGCCTTCAAAAGCTCGGTCTGGCTGCCGCCCTTCCAGGCATGGGGCATGGCGTTCTGTGCCGAGAGATCCCAGCCCGGGATGCTGCCTTCCCGGAAATCGATCCCGGGGGCCACGACAAGGCGGTCGTACTCGACCGAGCCGCCGCCGGCGAGCGCCACCGTCTTGGCATCGCGGTCGATCCCGGTCGCCCAGTCATGCACCACATTCACCCCGCCCGCCGCGAGCGTGCCGTAGGTATGCGCGATGCTCTCGAGACTGCGGAACCCGCCAATATAGAGGTTCGAGAAGAAGCAGGTGTAGTAAGTGCG
Organism: Pseudomonadota bacterium; assembly: GCA_039178805.1. Lineage (GTDB taxonomy): Bacteria > Pseudomonadota > Alphaproteobacteria > Rhodobacterales > Rhodobacteraceae > Thermohalobaculum. The sequence continues at coordinate 6,781 of JBCDFC010000015.1, forward strand.
GCTCGGCTCGATCAGCGTCACATCGATCTCGCCTTTCGAGTCCTTGGCGATGTAGCGGGCCGCCGTACCACCGCCGGCACCACCGCCGATCACGACCGCGCGCGGCTGAGCGGCACCGATCACTGCCGGCGCGGCAAGTGTCGTGGCACCAGCGAGCGCGCCTGCAAGGGTTTGACGTCGGTTCGTTTTGATCATCGTTTCCTCCCGGGGTTGAGCGTTCTTACTCGACGCCTTCGAAAAATGCGGCGAGCGCCGCGATCTCCTCGTCCGACAGGTTCGTCGCGACGAGTTGCATCACCGGGTTGGGGCGATGCTTGTTCTTGTATGCGTGAAGCGCGGTCACGAAGTCCCGCTGTGGCCAGCCCGTGATCGACGGGATGCCTTCGTCAGCGCCCGATGCCTGATGGCAAGTGACGCATTCGCCGGAGAGGTACTCTCCGTAATCCGGGTCCCCCTCGATCGCGAGGATGGTCGGGTGAACATCGGGATCGCGCACCGCCGCCGTCGGCTCCGCCTCGGGAATGTCGCGCGGCGAGGCGGAGAAGAGGCGGAGATAGGCGATCAGATCGTCACGGTCCTTCTCGTCGGCGATGCCGCGAAAGGCCATGCGCGTCCCGGTCACGAGGCTGCGCGGGTTCTCGATATAGACATGGAGCTTGTCGGTATCCCAGATGAGGCCGTCCGCCCCTGCCCGCTCCATATCGGCGGAGTACTTGTAGCCTTGGATGGCCGCCGCTTTACGACCGAAGAGCTCGTTCAGATGGGGGCCCACGCGGTTTCGCGCATCGGAGCCGACCATGTGGCACGATTTGCACTTGGCATAGATCGTCGCTCCGCGTTCCGGGTCTCCAGCCGTCGCGGGGAAAAGCAGGCCCGCCGAGAACGCGACGCCCAGAAGCGAGCGACAGAGAGCGGCGTATGCGAACGCCCTAGTCGACACTGACGCCCGCCGTTGAGTCAGTATCGGCCTCGGGGGTCACATCCAGGATCCGTGCCCGCATGGTGATCTCGACCGCGTCCTTGCAGTCGCTCATGCAGGGTGCCGCATCCGCCAGGTTCGGGATGTCTGGTCGCGGATCGGCGAAGAAGTTCTGCTCGTTCGGCAGCCGGATCTCCGCGAAGTTCTCATGGCTCAGCACGAACGCGTCGTCGTCCACGACGTCGTTCATGTAGAGGAGATAGGCCGTAATCGCGTAGACATCGTCGGGTGCCAGCGACTGGGCATAGCCAAAGGGCATCGCCCGGTAGATGTAGTCGTAGACTGTCGAGAGATACGGCCAATAGCTGCCGATCGTCTTTACCGGGCGATCATCGGCGAGTGTCTCGTGCCCACCGGCGAGCACGGGCCAACGATCCACCCCTTCGCCGAAGTCGCCGTGGCAAGCGGCGCATTGCTCTGCGAAGATCTCCTCGCCCGTCAGCACATCGCCCGACCCTTCGGGCAGGCCCGCGCCGTCGGGACGGATGTCGATATCCCAAGCGGACACCTCCTCGGGCAGCGCCTCGCGTCCAAGGCCGAACCCATCGGCGAGGGCCGGTGCGGCGAGGCCCACTGCCAAGAGCGCGGCGAACGCCGTCTCAGGAAATCTCGACATTCTCGGCCTCCCCCTCGGCGTTCACGGCCCAGGTCTGGATGCCGTTGTTGTGGTAGATGGAGTTCACGCCACGGACCTTGCGAAGCTGGTGTTTGGTCGGCTGCAGATAGCCTTCGCTGTCGACCGCGCGCGATTGCATGAGCAAGGGTGAGCCGTCCCAGTCGAACTCGAAATAGAAGCGATGCATGGACTTCGGCGTCGTGAAGCCGTCGACGCGTGCCTGACGCCAGTTCTTACCGCCGTCGATGGTGACGTGGACTTCCTTGATCGTGCCCCGACCCGACCAAGCGACGCCGGTCACGACCGTATGCCCCTTGCCATGGGCGATCGGCGCCTGGGGGCTGGGATTGGTGATGACGGATTTGACGTCCATCTCCCAAGTGAAGCGTCGGGCCCTACCGTCCGCCATCAAGTCGGTGTATTTCGAGGTCTCCTCGCGATGGTGCCAGGGCTGGTCGCCGACCTCGATCCGGCGGAGCCACTTGACCCACATGTTCCCTTCCCAGCCGGGTACGACGAGGCGCACAGGGTAGCCCTGCTCGGGTCGCAACCGCTCGCCGTTCATATGCGTGGCGATCAGGCAGTCATCGAGCGCCTTCTCGAGCGGGACAGACCGGGTCATGCCCGCGGCGTCCCCGCCCTCGGGCAGCAGCCATTTGGCGCCCCCTTTCAGCCCCGCCTCGGACAGCACATCGCGCAGACGCACGCCCGAGTAGACGCAGTTGTGGATCATGCCGTGGGTGTACTGCACACCGTTGAGCTGAGCGCCACGCCACTCCATCCCGCTATTCGCAGCGCATTCGAGGAAGTAGGGAACTGAGACCCTCGGGAACCGGTTGATGTCCTCCAGCGTGAAGACCAGCGGCCGCTCAACGAGGCCGTTGATCATCAGCCGCCACATCGCGGGATCCACCTCAGCGATCCCACCGTGATGGCGCTCGAAGCAGAGGCCATTCGGCGTGATGAAGCCGTCAAGCTCATGCAGCGGCGTGAAATTGACCGAGCTGACCGGGTCGGCGGTGAGCCAGGGCACATTCCTGCGCACCACATGCGCCTCATAGGGCGAGGGCGAGCCGTAGGGCCGCGCATCCACGCCCTCGCCCGTGAACTGCGTCCATGGCTGTTGGTCGATATCCGTGATCGCCGGGTCGGGCGCGCCCCGCGCGGCACTGGCAGCCAGCGCCGCGCCGCCGGCGGCGAGGCCACCCTTCAGAAAGGCGCGACGGCCGGGATTGCTCGTCTTCGTCATGCTCTCCTCGCAGGGTTCACGACCGGCCGGCCACGCGGACCGAGTTGTTTGGGTCCATGCTCACGGTGCCATGATGTCGAATATGGGCCTCCACGACCTCCCAAATCGGCGGTCCCTCGGTGCCCTCGTTCACGCTTGCCCAGCCGGCGACGGTATAGGTGCGGGACGGATCGATGGGAGAGCCGTCGCCCAACAGCGTCATGTCAGAGATTCGGCTGCCGGCAGGCGCCGTGACGTCGATCGCGTAGCCCATGCCACCCACGCGGACCATGTCGCCGCCCTGCTGGTAGTACGGATCGGGGTTGAACAGGTTGTCTGCCACGTCCTCGAGAATGACCTTCAGGAGCTCGCCCGTCATCTCGGTCCGGTAGGCTTCGGGATAGGTCATCGCGGTCGCGTTGAAGACGGCCTCGCGCGTGATGCGTTCGCCCGGCAGCAGCGCGCTGCCCCATCGGAAACCGGGCGACAGCGCGATCTCGGCGTCGCGCTCCTCGATCAGCGCATTGCAAATGAGATCGTCGAAGGTTCCGTTGAAGTTGCCCCTCCGATAGAGGAGCCCGTCGGTGGTGCCCAGCACCTCGCCCAGTTCCGCCTCGAAGGGCGCGCGATGCTCCGTAATCAGCGCCGCCATCTCCGCGTCCGGTGCGATCACATCAGCAAAGACCGGGATGAGCCGGTGCTTGATGCCTTTCACGCCGGTCGTATCGACGTCGAGATCGACGCGCGAGACGAACTTGCCGTGCGAGCCAGACGCGATCAGCGCCGTGTTGCCGACCATCAGCGGCTCCGGCAGCGCGTCATGGGTATGGCCGCAGAGGATCACGTCGATCCCCTCGACACGGCTCGCCATCTTGCGGTCGAGGTCGAAGCCGTTGTGGCTGAGGAGGACGACGGCATGCGCGCCCTCGGCCCGCACCTCCTCCACTATCTCGCGCACACGCTCCTCGCGGATGCCGAAGGAGAGGCCGGGGAACATCCAGGACGGGTTCGCGATCGGCATCCAGGGGAAGGCCTGCCCGATCACCGCGATCTTCGCCCCGCCCCGGTCGAACATCGTATAGGGTTCGTAAGCGGGCTCGTCCCATTCGGCGTCGAAGATGTTCGCGCCGAGGAACGGGAAGGGCAGCGCGTCGACGATTTCCGTCACCCGGTCGATGCCGAGCGTGAACTCCCAATGCGAGGTCATGGCGTCGGGCTTCATCAGGTTCATGGCATCGACCATGTCCTGGCCTTGGGTCCGCAGACAGGTGAGCGAGCCCTGCCAGGTATCGCCCGCATCAAGCAGTAGCGCCTCGGGCCGATCCCCGCGGATCCGCTTCACGACGGTCGCGACCCGGTCGAGCCCACCCATGCGCCCGTATTCCTGCGCGAGCGCCGCGAAATCCACCGAGCTCAGCGCATAGGCGCCGGGGCTGCCGGCCTCGATATTGTAGAGTTTTAGGAAATCCTGCCCGGTCACATGCGGCGGCTGGCCCGCAACCTCTCCGACGCCGAGATTGACCGACGGTTCACGATACCAGACCGGTTTCAGCTGACCGTGAATGTCGCAGAGATGGATGAGCGTCACATTGCCGAAGGAAGGCATGTCGACGAGGCCCGCCTCCGTCAGCCCCTGCGCCCGTGCGATGCCTGCGACGCCACCACCCGCAAGCGCACTTGTCGCCATGGCCGCCTGCAGGAAATCGCGCCGAGAGATCATCCAAGTCTCCTCCGTTCGCGGGCATGCCCCACGTCGTCGCCGGCGCCTCGGCCGGCGTCATTCGCCGTTTCGTGCGTGCGCGCCCCCTCTCCGTTCCCCAGCAAGGGGCGACGCCTTCAGTTCCTCACAGACGGCGTCTCGATCGAGAGCCCCGCACCGCGGCTTGCCAGATAGGCCTCAAGCGCCACGAACTCGTCCGATCCGCGCTTGTACGGCTTCGCGCGGATGTTCTTCATGCAGCCTGAGAACCGGCGATGGAGCGAACCGAGGCCAGACCATTTGAAGCGGTAGGTCGGGAAGCCGTTGATCATGCCCTGGGAGAGGTGATCGGCCCGGATCATCTGGCCGTAGTTGTCCTCATGGCACTGGTTGCAGGCCATATCGAGCTGTCCGACCCGGGTGTAGTAGAGGTCCCTGCCCTTCTCGATCCACTCCGCCATCGGTCCGTCGGTCTGCACCGTCATCGGCTCACCGCGGGACTGGAGTCCGATAAGGGCTGTCATGGCCAGCATCTCGGGGCTTTCCCATTTCCAGGCCTCGGCGCCCTGATGCTCGGTGATCGACCAGTTGACCCAGTGCTCGAGCGACCAAGGTTTGCCAGCCTCCTCGTTCCAAAGCGGCATATTCGCCCGGAAGCCCGCCATCGAGACCTCGACATCGCCGTGGCAGTCAGCGCAGCTTTGCGCCGATGCCCCTGCCGGGGTCTCCCAAAGCTCATGCGCATAGTCGACGGCGACCATGGCCGGGTTCTCGAAGTCGTCAGTCTCCAGCGATTGCGTCTCAGGTTTGCGGAAGCGCCAGCCCGAATAGATCGTTTCAAGCGGATGGTCACCCGTCGTCTTCACTTCAGTGATGAGTTCATCGCCCTCGATCACCAAGTCGTTCTCGTCCGGTCCCGGCCCAGCGAATGCAAGACCGGCGATGCTGGAGCTGGCTATAAGAAGCGCGAGCTTCTTCATCACTTTCCTCCCAGGATTATTGTTATTGTACGTTGGCCGGTGTCAGCCGATCGCGATCTTCTTTTCCTCTGTGTAGACCGAGCCGTCGTCGTCGACCCATTCGAACTGCAGCGTGCCCGCTTCGGGAACGATCATGTCGAAGCTGAAATAGGGGTTGGCTGAGACCGCCGGCTCGATCACCGCCTCGAACACGACCTCGCCGTTAAACCGGGCGGTGAAGTGGTTGATGATCTTCCGCGGGATGATCTCACCCGTCTTGCGGTCCTTGCGCTGGCCGGACTCCATCGGGTGGCTGATCAGCGTCTTGATCGTCACGACCTCGCCGGCTGCTGCCTTGCGGGGCACTTTCACGCGGGGTTTTACCCTTGCCATCTCTCTTTCCTCCTGCCTCAGCCGCCGCAGCCGCCGATCGTCACCTTCACGGTGCGCTTGACCATGGTGAACTCGCCGTTCTCGAGCTTGGCGACCGCGATCACGTCCTGGGTCTGCGCCAGGCGAATGCGGGTCGCGGCGGAGCGGTTCGGCGCAAGTTTGCCGAAGTTGAAGGTCGCCACGCCCGGGTTCGGGTTGCCCGTGGCGACCAGCATAATCGCAGCGGCGCCATCGGCCGAGACCGAGACGGGCACTGTGTTGCCGTTCTCGGCGATCTCTGGCGTGGTCAGATCGATGCCGCCATCGCCTGGGGTCGCGCCCCCGGTGAACGCGTCGATTGCCTCTTGAACCGGATCGGTACCGGCAAAGGCAGGCAGCGAGGGCGCGAGAGCAAGCGCCGTGGCACCCGCGCCGAGCTGGCAGAATGTGCGACGGGAAACGTCCATCTTTCCTCCCATGGGCCTTGAGCCCTCTGTTTCAGAGCCGGTCGCGTATCCGGTCACTCTCTGAGCGTCTGTAGGTAGGCGACGAGATCCTCGACCTGCTGGGCGGTCAGGATCGTCTTCCCTTCGAAGTCTTCGAGGGGGCGATTGAAACCAGTATCGCGATAGAAAGCCGGCATGATCGTATGCTCGCCGAAGACTTGCTTCGAGTTGATCACGATCGCGCGAAGCTCTGCCTCGGTCCAACGATCGGCGACGCCGTCAAGCGGTGGGCCGACCTCTCCGTGAAACAGCTCTTCGTTCGCCAGGTCGCCGTTTTGGTGACAGGCGAGGCAGTTGCCAAGCTTGCGGCCCGCGAAGGTCGCGCGGCCGGTTGCAGGATCGCCAGGGGCGCTGGTCAATGGCGTTGCCACTGCCCCATCCTCAATGACGATGTCCGATGGCGCCATCTGCGCCAGGGCGATTGGTGGCGCCATCTGCGCCAGGACAATTCCAGAGACCAAGGTCACGGCAAGTGCGAGCGTGCGAGCCCCGATCATGTGCGTTTCTCCCGGTGAGTCTTCTTGTTTGCGAGAGAGCGTGCCAAAGAGCAGAACCATACGCAACATCAAATTCAAATTTTAGCATGTAACGATGTGTGTGGGCGTGGCTGAGCGCTAGCGCTGGAAGACACGGGTCAGCCTCTAGAGCTTCCCCTCCGCCCGAAGCTTCTCGATGTTGCGGGCGTGGAACTTCTGGAAGTGCTCGTCGCCCTCGTAGCCCTTCATCTTGATCCAGCGAAACATGTCGAGCGTGGTCCATTTGCCGAAGGCGCCCGGCATTGTCTGAACTGAGGCCTCGGCGACGGTTACGTCCTCTGCCGCGTCTTCAGGCAGAAAGATGACCGTAGGCGTGAAGGCAACGGCCCAGCGGCGCACGGCCTCCCGCTCCGTAAGGACTTCGCCATCGAGATCGATCACTTCCTCGTCGCCGAACATGTTGAGCTGCACGACAACGAAGTTCTCCTGGATGTAGTCGGCGACCTCCGGATCGGAGAGGACTTCCTCATGAAGCTTGCGGCAGTAGATGCAGCCATACTGCTCGATAATCACCGCCAGCCGCTTGCCCTCGTCCGCTGCGTTCTCCAGGTCCTCACGCATGTCCTTAAAGGTCACGGCGAACCAGTCCTGATGGTGGAGCGCGCCGGGCGCAGGCTCGGCTGGCGCAGCGGATGGCAGGGCGAAAGCGAGGGTCAGGCAAAGGGAAACAAGACGGCGAGTTGGCATGACGGTCTCCTCTTCGTTCAGCCCATCGCGGGCACGTAGTCGAGCATCCAGGCGGCGATATCGGCGATGCTGTTGGTGATGAAGAGCACGCCGGTGAGGACCAGAACGCCCCCCATCGCGCGCTCTACCAGCCCCAGATACCCCCGCGCCCGGCGCATCAGCGCCAGGAACGGGCCCACGAAGGCGGCGGCAAGGACGAAAGGCAGGCCCATGCCCAGGGCATAGGCGCCGAGCAGGAGCGCGCCATCGAAAGCCGTCTCCTGCCCTGCTGCAGTGAACAGGATAGCGGCCAGCACTGGGCCGACGCAGGGCGTCCAACCGAAGCCGAAGGCGAGGCCCACGAGATAGGAACCGGCAAATGTCGCCGGGCGCTGCTCAACCTCCAGCCGCGCCTGCCGGTAGAGGAGCGGGATGCGGAGAATGCCCAGGAAATGCAGCCCCATGGCCAGGATCACACCGCCCGCGATCCAGCGCAGCGTGTCGAAATGGCGGCTCACGGCCTGCCCGATCCCACTTGCCGTCGCCCCCAGCGCTACGAAGACCGTGGCGAAGCCGAGCGCGAAGAAGAGCGCCGCCAAGAGGACCCGCCTGTCCGCACCAGTTTGCCGCTTTCCATCACCACTCAGCTCTTCCAAGCTCACACCGGCGAGGAAGCAGAGATAGGGCGGGACGATCGGCAGCACGCAGGGCGAGGCGAAGGACATGAGCCCCGCCAATGCCGCACCAGCATGGCCGATATCGAACTCCATGGCCGTCACATCCCCGGGCTTGTCATATTCATATATTCAGGAAATACTATGTCTAAGAAACGTCGAGGGTCAATCGGGCTCATGCGGCACACACTCCTAGGACTGGCTTTCCTGCTGCTCGCCGCGACCACCGGCCGGGCGGATATGAGGCTGCTGATGCTCGATCAGCCGCACTGCGAATGGTGCGAAATCTGGGAGACCGAGATCGGCGGCGCTTACCATCTGACCGATGAGGGGGCCGTGGCACCGCTCCTCCGCGCCAACATTCACGAGCCGCTGCCTGACGGAGTGACCTTGGATCGCAACGCCCGCTTCACGCCGACCTTCGTGCTGCTGCGGGACGGACAAGAGGTCGGGCGGCTGGAAGGCTATGCCGGTGAGGAGTTCTTCTACCCGATGCTCGGTCGGCTCCTCGATGCAGCGCTCGCGAAGACCGGCCCCGATACCCACAAGGAGTAGATGCATGTCCCCCATGGCTGCTGTTCGTGCCACGGTCGTCGCCGCGTCTATCGTCCTCCCGACGCCAACAGCCGCCGAGGATGCAGAGGGCCTCGCCTCATTCGACGTGATGACGCCGGACACGGCCATCACGCTCGCGCGCGCGACGCTCGAGGCATGCCGCGAGGGCGGCTATCAGATCGCCGTCGCCGTGCTCGACCGCTTCGGTCAGACCCAGGTCGTGATCCGCGACCGCTTCGCGGGCCCTCACACCGTGCCCACGGCCACCGCCAAGGCATGGACGGCAGTCAGCTTCCGGGGCGAAACGCTCGAACTCGACCGCATGATCGTCGACGGAGAGCTCGACACCGCCATTCGCGACATCCCCGGTGCCCTCTTCCTTGGTGGCGGTTTGCCCGTTCTTTCGGCAGGCTCCATCGTCGGTGGTATCGGCGTCTCCGGTGCGCCCGAACCATCGATTGATCACGACTGTGCAGGTGCGGGAATTGAGGCTATCTCTGAACTTCTAGAGTTCTGAGCGGGAGCATGGGCTTCATGGCACTGCCTGTCATCAAGGAAGGCCTCGAAGAGGCTGAGATGGCGCGCATGATGGAGAACGCGCGCCAGGCGGCCGATTTTCTGAAGGCCCTCGCTCATGAAGGGCGCCTGATGATTCTCTGCCATCTGGCCCAGGGCGAGCGCTCCGTCACCGAGCTTGAACGCCTCCTCTCGCAACGCCAGGCCGCCGTGAGCCAGCAACTCGCCCGACTGCGCCTCGAAGGTCTGGTGGAAAGCCGCAGGCAGGGGAAGGCGATTTACTACCGCCTCGCCGACGGGCGCGCCGAGCAGATCATCTCCATCGTCTACGACATGTTCTGCAGCGACACAGGCGACGCGCCCGACGCGTAAGCCCGACAGCTAAGTCTGACCCCTGACATGCAACGGTTGCGCTGCAGTGCGATCACTCCGTACGCTCCCGGTAAAATAGGGAGGATGCGCGCGTGTTCGAGAGTGACGGTGCGCTGGTAGCGAGTGCGGCCGGTCTGTTCGCCGGCATGGTTCTCGGTGTCGCAGCCCGACTTGGCCGTTTCTGCATGATGGGCGCGGTGGAAGATGCCGCCTATGGTCACGACCTCGGCCGCATTCGGATGGTGATGCTTGCGGCATCGGTTGCGGTCATTGGGACGAGCCTGATCACAGGTCTAGACGTCTTCGATCCGACCGAGACCTTCTACGCCCGGAACGGCTGGTCCCCAGTCGGCGCGGTGCTCGGCGGGCTGATGTTCGGGCTCGGCATGGCGTTCGTCGGCACCTGCGGGTTCGGCGCGCTTGCACGTGTCGGCGGCGGCGATCTCCGCTCGTTTCTGATGGTGATCGTCATCGGTCTCGCGGCCTACGGTACGCTGAACGGCCCGCTTGCCGGCCTGCGCACGGGGCTCGTCGAGATCGCGCCGCAGCCGGGTACGAGCCTCAATGAAACCGCGGGAGCGCTCATCGGCCTGGCCCCGTGGATGGCCGGCATTGCAGCGGGATTGGTGCTGGGCGCTGCCGCGATCGGTTGGGGCGGGACGCTTCTCGCCCGACAAAAGGTGATGGTCGGGGCGCTTGTCGGGCTGGTCATTCCCTTCGCGTGGCTCGCGACGACCTATGCGGGCAGCGTGGGCTTCGACGTGGTCCCGCTCGAGTCCGTCTCGTTCTCCCAACCGCTTGGCGAGGCGCTCCTTTATGTGATGCTGAACCCTCTCGGCACCGTGCCCGGCTTTGCCGTCGCCTCGGTCTTCGGCGTGGTAATCGGCGCGGCTGCAGGTTCGCTCTGGCGGCGGGAGTTCCACTGGGAGGCCTGCGACGATGCGCGCGAGCTTCGTCGACAGATGTTGGGCGCCGTGATGATGGGCGCGGGCGGCGTGCTGGCGCTGGGCTGCACCGTGGGCCAAGGCCTGTCGGCGCTCTCGATCCTCAGCCCAGGCGCACCGATCGTCGTCCTCTCGATCATCGCCGGCGCGCGTTTCGGCCTTTACCTCCTTGTGGAGGGCCTACCGAGCGCGCGGTAGGTAGCCAGCGTCCGTTTGGGCGCCGTCAGACACTCCCTGCGTGGCGTTCGAGAGCGCGGCTGAACGTCTCCGCGTCCACATTGCCGCCTGAGACCGTGCAGATGACCGTGTCTCCTTCGATCTCATCGCCATGGGAGAGGACGGCGGCAAGGGCTACGGCGCCACCCGGCTCGGCCACGATCTTTAGGCGCAGGAAGGCTGCGGCCATCGCGTGCATCGCCTCGTCATCGGTCACTGCAAGGCCTGGCCCTGCCAGGCGCGAGAGTACCGGCCAGGTGATCTCACCCGGTTGCGGCGTCAGGATCGCGTCGCAGATTGAGCTGGCATTCGGCAGGTTGCGCTCCCGCTGCCCCGAGACGAGCGAACGCGCCCAGTCATCGAACCCCGCGGGCTCCGCTGTGCGCGGACGCAGGCCCGGTGCCTCTGCCTGGAGAGCAAGCGCGACGCCGGTCGAGAGCCCGCCACCGCCGGTGCAAATCACCATGTCGCCTTCGGTGACGCCCGCCTCGGCGGCCTGGGCCGCAATCTCCAACCCTGTGGTGCCCTGGCCCGCGATCACCATCGGATCGTCATAGGGGCGGACTAGGGTAAGCCCGCGTGCATCGGCGATGGCCTTGCCCTTCTCCTCCCGGCTCTCGCCGCCAGCGCGGTCGTAAAGGACCACCTCGGCGCCGTGGGCGCGCGTGTTCTCGATCTTGAGCGAGGGCGCATCCGCGGGCATCACGATCACCGCCGGGACGCCTAGCAGTTCGGCCGCATGGGCGACGCCCTGAGCGTGGTTGCCAGAGGAGTACCCGATCACGCCGCGCGCCCGCACTTCCGGGTCGAGCGCCGTGAGCGCCGACCAGGCACCCCGGAACTTGAAGCTGCCGGTGAGCTGCAGGCACTCCGCCTTCACCAACACGCGCCGCCCGGCAATGCGGTTCAGATGCGGGCTTTCGAGCAGCGGCGTGACCCGGGCGAAACCCGCAAGGCGCGCAGCCGCGGCCCGAATGTCCTCGATCCCGGGTGCCTTCGGCTCATCCAACATCTGCGCCTCCGTGGGCTCTGGCGGTCAGGGGCAATTCGCAAGGAAGCCGTCGATGAATGTCACCACCTCGGGTTCGGTCAGGAGCGGCACATGCCCCCGGTTCGGCAGCGTCATATGCGCCATGTCCGGGCGGCGGCGGGCCATCTCCTCCAACGTCTCGGCGGACAGAATGTTCGACAGCGCGCCGCGGATGCAGGCGAGCGGCACGCCCTCGAACTTCTCGAAGAACGGCCAAAGATCGCCTTGAGGGCCCTGAAAGACGGCGACGACCGGTTCGCGTAGGCGCGCGTCGTATGAAAGGCCGGGCCGGCCATCCTTATCGAAATGAAAGGTCCGCCGCGCCATCTCGCGCCAACCCTCATCATCGAGATCCGGGTACTGGTCGCCGAGGGTCCGCGACAGCGACCGTGCCGCGCCGTCCAGATCCGACGCCTTAGGCTCGACGCCGATATAGCCGATGATGGATTCGAGCCCCGCACGCTCCACCACGGGGCCAATATCATTCAGAACGACACCCGCCAGGCGATCCTTGGCAGACGCCGCCATGCCCATCGCCTGCAAACCGCCGCGCGACGTGCCGATCACCACGGCCTTCTCGATCCCAAGATGATCGAGCAGCGCGATTGCATCCCCGGTCTCAACGGGAAGCGTGTACTCCACCATCGGGTCCGCGGCATGCGCGCTCCGCCCCCGACCGCGAGCATCGAGGCGCAGCACCCGTCGGCTTGAGGAGAGATGAGCGGAAAGCGCCTCGAAGTCGCGAGCATCGCGCGTCAGCCCGGGCAGGCAGAGGACGGGCGCGGCCTCCCCTTGCCCCTCGTCGTCATAGGCCAGCTTGCGGCCATCTGCTGCGGCGAAGGTCTTCATTGCGCTTCGATCGTCCTTGGAAGGCCGGAGAGTGAATCGGACACGAAGGTCGGCTTTACCGGCAGCCGGTCGACAGGTTCGTTCCGGCGGTTCACCCACAATGTGCGGAAACCATAGGCCGCTGCGAAGCAGGCGTCCCAGCAGTTGGACGAGACCAGCAGGACCTGGCCCCTCGGGACGCCAAAATACTGGCCCACCAGATCGTAGACCTGACGATCAGGCTTGAAGACGCCAACCTGCTCCGCCGAAAGCACCACGTCGAAGCTATCGGCAAGACGCGCGCTCGTGCAGGCGGCGTCCAGCATATCGGGCTCACCGTTCGACAGGATGGCCGTCTTGAGGCCCTGACCGCGCAGGGCCGCGAGCACGCGCTGCACCTCGTCGAATGGCTTCAACTCCCAATAAAGCGCCAGCAGCCGTTCCTTCAGGCCCTCGACATCATCGAGCTCATAATACTCGAGCGTCCATTCGAGCGCTTGCGTCGTGACCGTCCAGAAGTCGGTATGAGCGCCATAGGAGGCGCGGAGCCACGAATAGCCGAGCTGCTTGACCCGCCAGGTCTCCGCGACGTCCTGCCAGATCGCCTCAAAACTTTCGAACTTGCCTTCGGCAGCTACCTCGCGCGCTGCGGCACCGACATCGAAGAGCGTGCCATAGGCGTCGAAGACGACGACGCTGATTTGATCCATGCTCTGCCTCCCAGCCGATCGTTGGCGCGGAGCATTGACCGCCGGACGCGGGAATGAAAGCCCCGATCGCGCTGAGGGCGGAGGCCGATGGCGAGCTTCAGACCACCAAGCGCCGTGTCCGTTGATCGCCAACGCCGAAGACGCGTTTGTACCGCTCGATCTCGGCCGCGGGACCCATCGCCTTGGCCGGATTGTCCGAAAGCTTCACGCTCTCGCGGCCATTGGCGTCCGAGACCTTGCAGACGAGGCTGAAGGCATCGAGCCGCCCACCTGGCGTGAAGCCGCGGAAGTCGTTGGTCAGGAGCGTTCCCCAACCAAAGCCGAGCTGCGTGCGGCCGTGGAAGTACTCATGCAGCTTTTCGATCAGCGTCACGTCCAGGCCATCCGAGAAGATGATCCGCTTGTCCGCGGGGTTCTGCCCGCGCCGCTTCCACCAGTCGATCACATAGTCGCCGATCTCGAACGGGTCGCCTGAGTCGATCCGCACACCGCTCCATTCGTCGAGCCATTCGGGCGCGCCCTCCAGGAACCCCGGGGTGCCGTAGGTGTCGGGCAGAATGATTCGCAGATTGGGCCCGTATTCCGCCATCCAGTCCGCTAGGACGCGATAGGGCGCCTCCGCCAACGCGTCGTCATCCTCGGCGAGTGCCGCATAGACCATCGGCAGCTCATGGGCGTTGGTGCCCACCGCCTCGACCTCCCGGCGGGCCGCGATTAGGCAGTTCGAGGTGCCGAGGAAGCATGCGCCCAGCCCCTCGCCCATCGCCTGCACGCACCAGTCCTGCCACAGGAAGCTGTGCCGTCGGCGGGTACCGAAATCGGCGACCCGCACACCATCGAGCGCACGCAACCGCTCGATCTTCTCCCAGACGCGGGTCATCGCGCGGGCGTATAGGACCTGCAGCTCGAACTTGCCCATCTCGCGCAGAACGGCCCGTGAGCGCAGCTCCATCAGAACCGCAAGCGCCGGCACCTCCCAGAGCGTCGTCTCCATCCACCGGCCTTCGAAGGTCAGCTCATACTGATCGCCCACCCGCTCAAGCCGGTATTCCGGGAAGCGGAAGTCTTCGAGCCATTCGATAAAGTCCGGCGCAAACATCTGGCGGCGGCCGTAGAAAGTGTTGCCGCGGAGCCAGGTGCTCTCACCCCGTGAGAGGCGCAGCGTGCGGATATGGTCCAGTTGTTCCCGCAGCGCCGTCTCGTCGATCATCTCCGCAAGCGGCACATTGGTCTTGCGATTGATCAGGCTGAAAGTGACGCGGGTGTCGCGATGATGCCTGAAAATACTCTGCGACATCAGAAGCTTGTAAAAGTCGGTATCGAGCAACGAGCGGACGATCGGGTCGATCTTCCAGGTATGATCATAGACCCGTTTGGCGATGTCGGTCATGGCGTTCGCTCCCGAGTTTTCTTTGGAGCATACGCGCAAGCTTGCCGTGCCGGAACCAATTTGAGTTCACGGAAACGGAGCAGGCGCACCGGTCGACCTCTCTCAGGCGAAATCGAAGGTCTCGTCGGCGGTCCGGTAAAGGGTTGCGAGATAGGCGGTCTCGTCCGCGATTACCGGGCTCTCGATCAACGCTGCAGCAGCGCTCGCGAAGCTTTGCCCTGCCGCGATCCCCGCCTCCAAGGCTTCATCGAGATCGAAGGCCTCGCGGTCGAGTTCGAGATTGCCGAAGAGCAGATCGACGAAAGCGGCCGCATCCAGCCGGTCCTGTCCTCCGGTCGCCTCGACAAACTCGAAGGACGTGAGGAAGTCGCCGGCGATCGCTTCGAGCACGTAGCCTTTGTCCCAGGCATCCGCCCAGTAGTTGAGACCGGCGAACTCCGCCCGGCGGCCCAGCACGGCTTCGTAGAGTCGCGCAATCTCGAAGACCTCCGCCGGCGTCTCACTCGCACCGCCAGCGATGAGCCGCATGGCCTCGGCAACTGTCGCCTCGCCGGCCGACGCCCCGAGCGTCCTGCCGTTCTGATCCCCATCGGTGAAATGGATCCCACCGTAAAGGCGCGAGAGACCAGACTCGTCCGCCGCATCCTTGAACGTGTCCCAGCTCAGCGTCAGATCCTCGGCCGGTGTCTCGCCCGTCTCGAAGCGCGAGCTGCCCGACGGAAACGTGACACTACCCCCGAAGGCGTCGCTCTCCGAGAAGGCGCGCAACACGGCGGCCCCGGCGGCGGAAAAGGCGGAGTGGCCGGAGGTATACTCGCCGAAAGGCGGCGAGGGGTCCGAGTTGAAATCCTGATAGGAGAGGAAATTCTCCGCGAGGATCGTGACGGTGCCTTCCCCCGGACCGCCCCATGCCTCGACCACGAAGCCCTCCTCGCCGGTCAGCGCATCCGTACCCGGCGTGCCGATCAGCCCCAGCTCGCCCAGATCGCGTGCAGCACGCACGGGTCGGACATAGTCGTAGAAGACTTTGGCCTCCCAGCTCGCAATGCCCGCATCGAGCTGACTGTTGGCGAGCGCGAAGAAGAGCCGGGCGTCCTCGTCGAGGTTGTGATCTTCCCGGGCGCTCACGAACTGGCCAAGCGTCATGGCGTTTCCGGGCGGGAAGGAGGTGCCGAGGCCATCCTCCCAGAACTCGGCGATCAGCTTCTGCTCGTCCGTAAGGCCTGCCGAGATCGCGACGATCGCTTCGGTCTGGGCGATGAAGGCCGGGTTGATGATTTCGCCGACAAGTTCGGTGGAAACCGCAACGGGCGCAGGCGCATCCGGGCCGTTGAAAGTGATGATCCCGGTATCGATGTCGAGCGCCGCATCGATAGCCTCGACGAAGAACGGCTCGGGTGCTGCGGGCCGCAGCGCGGCACCGTCATCCAGGCCGAAGGGCGTGACGGTGCCCCAGTGCGGCGTGAGGAATGTCTGCTCCGGCGCCGCATCCTCGGGATCGATCGGGATGTTCTCCGGCGTCCAGCGCGCGATGTCCGTGACGTTGAGCGGGCTCGGATTGACCGGCGTATAGCCAGTCGTGTCCGCGTAGCCGTTCGCTTGGTTCGACCCGTCCTCAGCGCGCGCCGCGATGACCGCGCCACCCGCAGCGAGCCCGACTGCAGCCGGTGAGCCGGGTGCGGGCAGCAAGGTCTCGATGCTCGACGAGTAGCCGAGATCGGCCATCACCGCTTCGAAAATAGGGCGCTGATCAGGAAAGAGATCGAGGAGCGCGAGAAAGGCCGCGTAGCTCATCGCCTCGGCGCGCTCGGCCTCGCCCCCGCCTCCAGCAACCTGCGCCGGGCCTTTCGGAGCCCAGCCAATCGCGAGCGGGTCGTAGGCGGCCCACGCCTCGTAGATCGCGGTGTGGACGATGGCGAGGGCGCGGCTCGTGATCGTGGGGCCCGGTGCCTCCTCGATCACTGCGAGTTGCGCGGCCTGATCCCACAAAACACTGATGGACGGGCTCTCATCGGCTACCGACAGAAACTGGGTGGCCGGATCGATGCTGAGCTCGGGAACAAGTTTCTCCATGACACGCTCTGATCACATGATCGTGTTCTTGTGTGAGCATCGCCATCGGTGATAGCGGCGTCAAACCTGCTGAGTGTTGCGCTTCTGCCATTTCGCTGCGGGTAGAGTCGCCGATTGCACGCGTTGATTGCACGATGACCGAAAGGCGTGCGCCGACATCCAATGCAGCCGACCGTCGACCGACCACCGTTCAGGACGGCGCTTTCGTGTGAGTCGTTTCGGCGGGAGTTTGGGTTGGTGAGCTGCGAAGGCTCTGCATGATCCGTCGCTGACCCGAGTTGGGTTGTTTCTTTGCCGAGCTTAACGGCATCGAGAGGCGAGCTGCGCGGCGCCAAGGCGGCACCGCGCATTTGCAGGTCGATGTCAGGCGAAGTCGAAGGCGCCGTCGAGGTTCTCGTAGAGTGTCGAGAGATACGTCGTCTCCTCGGCGATCACCGGGCTCGTTGCGAGCGCCACAGCAGCCGCCGCGAAGCTCACACCACCGGCAATGTCGGCCTCGAGCGTATCGTCGAAGTCGAAGGCCTCGCGGTCGAGCTCGAGGTTCGCGAACAGGAGATCGACGAAGGAGGCCGCATCGAGAGCACCCGCCCCGCCCGTCGCGTTCACAAATTCCACCGAGGACAGGAAGTCGCCGGCGATCGCTTCGAGCACGTAGCCCTGTTCCTCGACATCGGCCCAGTAGTTGAGGCCGTCGAACTCCGCCCGTCGGCCGAGAATGGCCTCGTAGAGCCGGGCGATTTCAAGGACCGAAGCGAGTGTCTCGCCACTACCGGTCGCCGAGAACTCACCGCCCGAGATAAGCCGCACAGCTTCAGCAACCGCTGCAGCACCAACCTGCTCACCCAAGGTCCGGCCGTTGAGGTCACCATCCTCGAAATGGATACCACCGTAGAGGCGCGAGAGCCCGCCCTCGTCGGCCGCTTCCTTGAAAGTGTCCCAGGCAAGCGTGAGATCGTCAGCCGGTGTCACGCCCGGCTCGAAGCGCGAAGTCCCTTCTGGGAAGGTCACGCTGCCGCCAAAAGCATCGCTTTCCGAGAACGCGCGGAGCACTGCGGCGCCGGCTGCCGAGAAGGCGGAGTGGCCTGACGTGTACTCAGCGAAGGGGGGCGAAGGATCGCGATCCGGCGTCTGATAGGTCACGAAGTTCTCGGCAAGGATCGTGGTCGTGCCCAGCCCTGGGCCGCCCCAGGCCTCGATCACGAAGCCCTCTTCGTTGGTCAGGGCATCCGTGCCGAGCTCACCGATCAGGCCAAGCTCACCCAAATCGCGGATGGCACGCACCGGACGGACATAGTCGTAGAAGGACTTCGCCTCCCACGTCGCGATACCCGCATCCATCACAGCGTTCGAGAGCGCGAAGAAGAGGCGCACATCCTCGTCGAGCGAATGGTCCTCCCGCGCGCTGACGAACTGGCCGAAGGTCATCCAGGTGCCCGGCGGGAACGACGTGCCACCGCCGTCCTCCCAGAACTCAGCGATCAGCTTCTGCTCATCGGTCAGCGCCGCGGAGAAGGCGACCACTTCTTCGGCCTGGGAGATGAAGCCCGGATTGATCACCTCGCCGATCAGATCGGTCGAGACCGCCACCGGGGCGGGTGCGTCCGGTCCGTTGAAGGTGATGATCCCGGTTTCGATATCGAGGGTCGCATCGACGCCATCGACGAAGAAGGGCTCCGGCGCTTCAGGGCGGAAATCGCCGCCATCGTCAAAGCCGAAGGGCGTGACCGTGCCCCACTGCGGCGTGAGAAAGCTCTGCTCCGGGTTTGCGTCCTCAGGGTCGAGCGGCACGTTCTCCGGGGTCCACCGGGTGATGTCGTTGACCTCGAACGGGCCTGCGTTGAACGGCGTGTAGCCGGTCGTGTCCGCGTAATCATTCTCCTGGTTCGAGCCGTCCGTGGCCCGTGCTGCGAGAACGGCGCCACCGGCCTCAAGCCCGATTGCCCCTGGCGACCCGCGCGCAAAATCGAGAAGCTCGATGTTCGATGCGAGACCGAGTTCCTCCATCACCGCCTCGAAGATCGAGCGCTGATCGGGGAACAGGTCGATAAGGGCGGCGAAGGCCGCGTAGCTCATGGCCTCGGCTTTGTCGTCGTCCGAGGTCGAGATGGCCGCGACCTGCTGCGGTCCATCCGGCGCCCAGCCGACGGCAAGCGGGTCGTAGGCGGCCCAGGCTTCGTAGATCGCCGTGTGCGTGATTGCATAAGCGCGGCTGGCGATCGTCGGCCCAGGAGCCTCGGCGATCACTGCCTCCTGCACCGCCCGATCCCATAGGACCGAGATCGACGGTGTTTCATCCGTCACTGTCACCAGCTGCGTGACCTCGTCCACGCTCAGCTGCGGAAGCTCGTCTTCCATGATCTTTCCTCTCACCCCGAATTTTTGCGCTGCGTCAGTTCAAACAGATTGAACCTATCCACACCGGCAGAAATGTGACGATCGACACCCTCGCCGTCAGTTTTGGTGACGCAGAGGACTGTTTTTCTCGGCTGCTCGTCGGGAAGGTTGCAGTCGGATCACGGACAGTTCGGCCGGCGCGCGGATGGGCCGCGCCAAGCTCTGCCGAACAGATCTAACGATATGGTTAAGGGGGTGTGGAGGAAGCGAGATGCGTCGCGACCGCCGGCGAGCGGTCGCAACTGGTCAAAGAGGCTCAGCGAATGCCACGAGCCAGGTCTTGCTCGATGGTCATCGGGCCGATCTCTCCGGTCAGGCGCGCTCGGTAGATGTACAGCCCCTCCATCACGCGCTGGACATAGTTCCTAGTCTCCGAGAACGGGATCATCTCCATCCAGTCGATCATGTCGACTTCGCCGCGGAGCGGGTGCCCGTAGTCCAGCACCCAATCATCGACCCGGCCCTTACCCGCATTATAGGCGGCGGCGGCAAGCACATAGGATCCGCCAAGCTGACCGATACGCCGGGCGAGATAGGTTTGACCGAGCCGGGCGTTGTAGCGCCAATCGGTAATCAGTCGGCCGCGATCATAGGGCTCCCCGATCCAGCCCGAGACCTTCTTGGCCGTCGCCGGCATAAGCTGCATCAGCCCCCGCGCACCTGCATGGGAAATGGCGCGAGGGTTGAGCTCCGTCTCCTGCCGAGCGAGCGACATGGCCAGCGCAGGCTCGACCGCGGTCACATAGTCCGAAAGCTCCGTTACTGGGTAATAGGCGCCATGCAGCACATGACCCTTGCGCGCCGCCTTCTTCGAGACGCGAACGGCGAGATGCTCCTGCCCGATGGCGAGGGCGAGGGCCGCGAGGCCCTCTAATTCAGACTCGTCACGCGTCTGCTCCGCCAGATGAGCGAAGCTTTGCCAAGCGAGGCTGTCCTTTCCCGCAAAATGCAGGATCGTCGCCATACGCGCGTCGTCGGACTGCTGAACGGGTGTGGCGCGCCAATCGGGCAGGCTGGCATTGGCGAGCGCCGGATCGCCTGTCGCGCCGATCCGCGCCGCGGCGAGCTGTCCATAAAAGGATGTCTGATGCAGCGCGCCGCGGGCATAGGCTGCCTGAGCGCCAGGCATATCACCCATCGCCTCTGAGGCACGGCCGATCCAATAGCCTGCGCGGCCGAGCGAGATCGGCGTCTCCACCTGCGTCTCGAAGCGCCGGAAATGCGGCAAGGCGCGGGCCGGATCGTTCAAGCGGCGAAGCGCCACCCAGCCGGCGATCCACTCGAGATCGGCGTGGTCGTAGCCGATGTCTGGCGTGGTGAAGTGATTGGTGGCGAGTCGATAGGCGAGCTGGTTCCGGCCGTTCCTTGCCGCACGCCGGGCCAGGCGCGCGCGCCGGTTGGCCCAACGGCCGGGATCGCCCATCGCGGCGGGGCTGTTGATGCGATCCAGGAACCGCTCCGCCGCATCGTAGTCGCGCCTCTTCCAAAGCCTGGAGAAAGCCTGCCAGTTCTGCGACGCTTGACCGTTCAGCGCACCGAAACGCGACGGGCTGCCGGCGCGCGCACCGAGCACCGCTTCGGCGAGTTGCGACTGCCCAGGCCAAGTACCGCGACGCGTCGCATAGGACTGATACTCGTTGACCGATCCATCGCCCGCCCGAAGCTTTCGCCAGAGCACGATATCCTGCACGACAGCATCGCGCGACTGCGCGGCCAGCGCCTGCGCGCCGGCCCAATCCCCACGCGCACCCATGTCGAGCGCCGATCGGACAAGGGCACCGTCCCGCTGAGCCTCAGCAAGATCGAAGGCCGCAGCGGCAAATCCGCTGAGCGTCGTGGCGACGGCAATGATCGGCCCGGCGAGATTGGTCAATCGCATGGAATGCTTCCTGTTTGATGCGCAGATTCTTGCGCCACACTGCTCGACTGGCGCCGCCGATTGCCGATCTTACGCCGTGGGCGAAGCCTATCACGACGCGTCGCCCCACCAAAGATCCAGCGCACACTTTGCCGCGATTTGATCGTGTCCGACGACGCTCAGAGGCTGCAGGCCTTGCCGCAGATGGGTGGCACGCCTAGGGTCCGCCGCGTTTTCGTCGAGGCATCCGAACGCGCCACGACGCATCAGCTACGGCGGCCACCACGCCGTCACGCCAGACTGGGGAGAGCCATGGCCAATCAGCTTCTGCGCGGCTCAATGCCTGCGCTCGTCACGCCCTTTCGCGATGGCGGCGTGGACGAGAAAGCGCTCGAGGCGCTCGTGGAGTGGCAGATCCGCGAGGGCAGCCACGCCATCGTCCCCGTCGGCACGACTGGTGAGAGCCCGACGCTCAACCATGATGAGCATCGTTTGGTCGTCGAGCGCGTGGTGAAGTCCGCCGACGGACGCGTGCCGGTGATCGCCGGCGCAGGTTCGAACGCGACGGCCGAAGCGGTCGGCCTTGCCCAGCATGCGGAGGCTGTGGGCGCCGATGCCGTCCTCGTCGTAACCCCATACTACAACAAGCCGACGCAAGCCGGCCTGATCGCGCATTACACGGCGATCCACGACGCCTGCGGTCTGCCCATCATCATCTACAACATCCCCGGCCGCTCCGTGATCGATATGAGCGTCGCCACGATGGCTGAGCTGTCGAAGCTGCCGCGCATCGTTGGCGTGAAGGACGCGACCGCCGATGTCACGCGCGTCTCGAAGCAGCGGGCTGCGAGCGGTCCGCAGTTCATCCAGCTTTCGGGCGAGGACGCCTCCGCCCTCGGCTTCAACGCCCATGGCGGCACCGGCTGCATCTCCGTCACAGCCAATGTCGCACCCGCGCTCTGCGCACGGTTCCAGGAAGCGATGCTAACAGGCGACTACAAAGCCGCGCTCAAATTGCAGGATCGCTTGATGCCGTTGCACGAGGCGATCTTCCTCGAACCCGGCCTTGCAGGCGCGAAATATGGGCTCAGCGTCCTCGGGCATTGCCGGAACGAAGTGCGGCTGCCCCTCGTACCCGTGACCGAGCCCGTGGAAGCGCGCATCCGCGCTGCGATGGCCCATGCTGGGCTGATCGAAGGCTAGTGGTCCGAATGGAACCGAGCGAACCCATCCACGTCATCCCCGGGCTTGACCCGGGGATCCAGAAACCGTCCGTATTTCCAGGGGTCTGACGTTTCTGGATTGCCGGATCAGGCCCGGCAATGACGGTACCAAGTGTCTCGGCCAAACCACCGGACCGCCGTCCAGCGCCGCCATTCGGACAGTATCGTCGCGACAAACCTCACTGATCGCTCTGCGGATTCGGCTTGTGCAGGGCGCTCCCAGCCTCGCGCCGGCGGGCGACGTCTCGCGCCATGCTTCGGGCGCGCACGAAGCCGGAGAGGATCTCGAACCAGAAGGGAGCGCCAAGCATCACGGCGAAGGACGTAAGGAGGAAACCGCCGAACTTCACCGCCCATTGCATCAGATCCGCAGGCAGCGCTTTCAGATCCCATCCGAGCGGGAAAGCCGGTAGCGCTTGCTCCAACGCCTCACGAGCAGCGAGCCCTTCCAAGTTATCGTTCTGAGCGGCCTGCTCAGCGGCCGTCGCGATCGCTGTCCGAAGCGCCTCATCCGTCCACAACGCGCGCGCGACCGCAAATGTGTCGGCATTGATTGCAACCGCAACCGCGAAAGCGACGGCGAACGACCATTCCAGCATCTTCCGCTGATAGACCTCCGCCATGCGTCCTCGCAGGCTCTCATACCAAGTAGCGATCCGTTCGCTTGGCGTGTCGCCATTGTCGTCGAGCGTCCGATAGAGAGCGTCCAGGATCTTGCTCGTCTTCTTGGCCGTATCCTTCGCCTCGATCAGCGCGGTTGCAAACACATCGCCGGTGATCTGGCTCGGCGCTCGGCTGACCCGCTTCTTGCCGTCCCCATCGACGACGTCGCCATTCGACAGCGCTCGGATCAGGCTGTGCTGCCAGAACGCTTTGCCGGTCTCCTCGTCATCGATGATGCGGTCGATCTCGTTCGCGAGGGTCTTGGCTCGCATCCGAAAGAGGCTGGCGATGGCCTCGTTCACGCTCGTGACGAAGAGGCTCAGCACCACGTACATGAAAATCAGACCGATGCTCACATCGATGGCGATGCCAAGGCCCATGGGGTAGCTCCTCGCTCCGGCGTTTTCGCGACCGTTTCGGTGTGACTATCCCAAGCGTCGTCGAAACGCGCTGTAACGATGAGCACAGCGCCCGTCGTGGTGGAGGTCTCGATGAACGGCAAAGCGGCGGCCCCGGATCTGATCACGGGCGCCACGGGCGCGGGCCGGGATGCCCGCCGCACCACGTCGTGCGGGGGAAGAGTACCCTTCTTCCCCTGCCGCTCCGCTCGCGGGAGCTCAGTCCAGCCGAGATCATCCGGCAACATACGCGCGAGAATTGGCTCTCCAACCGCGTGCTCAGGAGCTACTAGGACGTCGACGCCCTCTCCTGCAAAGCCTGGAGCCGCCTGACCGGACACCCGTGAAAGATCACGACCATCGGCTACCGCAGCTGGGCGCATAGGTCCCGATCAGTGCAAGATGACATGATGCCCCGCGCTGTAAGCTCCGTCAGAAGCGTATTGTCGCGACGACGCCGAAGCGGCGGGTGGGGCCGGGCACCACGCTTGATTGGCCGGCGAACTCTGGCGGCGGTTCGTTGTTGGCGATCGAGGCGGGGATGAACGACTCCGTCACATAGCCCTCGTTGAACAGGTTCTCGACGAAGAGCGAGACCTCAATGTTCTCGCCTCGCAAGCCAGCGCGCAGGTTCGTGACGTCGAAATCGCCAAGGTTGCCCGAGAATTCGGACCGATAGGAGTACTCAACCCGTGCGAATGGTGCGAGGTCGCGCAGGATCGGCTGCGGATGCTCGTAATCGCCGATCAGCGTGAGCGACACTCTCGGCGCCCGGGGCAGACGCTCGCCGGTCTGATCGCCCTCGACCGACGCCTCGAAATCCGTGAACTTGGCGAAGGTGAGCCCTAGGCCCGTCTGTACGCGGAAGCCGGTGATCGGCTCGAACCCGCCTGAGATCTCGGCACCCACACTGCGCGCGGATGCTGCGTTCTCGATACCGCCACCGAAATCGATGGAGATCGGGACCTGGATGTCCCGGTAGAACAGCGCGAACGCACTGGCGCTCACATTCACTCGGCCATCCAAGAAGGACGATCTGATGCCGCCTTCGATATTGCGGGCGCGTTCCTCGTCGAACTGGATCGGCGCACCGGTCAGCGTGCCGACGAAACCGCCCGGACGGAAACCGGTGGAGAAGCTCAGATACGTGGAGAGGGTATCGGTCCATTCATAGAGGAGCGAAAAGCTGGGCGTGACGGAGGTGAAGCTCTCCTCCGCAGTGAACTCAAGGGGAGATGCGAACTGCGTCAGCGAACCGGTTGGGGCGATGATCGAGTCGATCGACACTTTGTCGAAGGAGAGGCGTGCGCCCACCGCGACCTCGAGCGGAGGTATCGGTCGCCAGCGCAGATCGCCGAAGATGCCGATGTTGCGCACGTCGGTCTGGCTCGTCGACAGGTTCCCACCGAGCGCCCCCAGGGCATTCGTGACGAACCCGGTGCCGAGATTGGCCGTGATATCGTTGTAGATGAAACCGAGATTGGTCGAGAGCGTGCCGAAGCGGCCTGGAAGGTCGAAATCCGTACTCTCGAACCGGATCTCCTGGGAGAATGCGATGTCCTTGCTGTCGCGACTGGTGATCGAGTTGTCAGGTGGGGAGAGATCGAAGTCCTCGTCTCCGATGAAGGTCGTCCGGCTGTAGCCAGTAGTTGCCCGCAGCAGACCGATATCGAACGCGTACGCCGCCTCACCCCGGATGTTCAGGCGCTCCGTCGCGAGATCGTCGAAGGTTCCGATCAACGTGATCGGGTCGGCATCGAGCGCGCTTTCCTCAATCGCGAAAAGCGGCGCCTCCACGGCCGTGCGGTCGAACTCCACCGATGCGTCCAGGGTGAGTTTGTCGGTTGGCGTGTAGCGCAGGCTCGCCCGCCCGCCGATGTTCTCGTCCCCGATCGAGTCGTCCGCGTCCGAAAAGGGGGCATCGACAAACCCGTCGGAGAGACCGCCATAGGCAACCGCTCTCAGGGCGAGATCTTCGGTGAGCGGCAGGTTCAGGACCGCTTCGCCCGTGTAGTCCGGGAAGCTGCCGATCTCGGAGCGGAGAACAGCCTCGAACTCCTGGGTCGGCTTTTGGGTCACGATGTTGACGGCACCCCCAATGGTGCCCCGCCCGAAGGCCGTGCCTTGCGGGCCGTAGACAATCTCGACCCGTTCGACATCGACCAGCCGGCGATTGACGTTGATGACGCTGCCCGTGCCGTTTTGCAGAACCCCGTCCTGGAAGAAGCCGATGGTGGGGCCGGTGCCGACGGGATTGAGGTCGCTGATGCCACGGATCGCGAAGAAGATGCGCCCAGGGTTGTCGTTGGCGGAAAAGTCGACATTCGGGGTGAGGAGCGAGGCATCGTCGAAATCGGTGAGGTTGGAACGATCCACATCCTCACCGTCGAGCACGAAGACGCTTGCGGGTACGTCCTTGAGCAGCTCCTCGGTCCGGCGCGCGGTGACGACAAGCGGCTGCAGCGTGACCGCACCGCCAACGCTGTTTGTGACGGTGCTCTCGATCACGACCGTCGTCTCGCTGGTGAAGCGAAAGGAGAGCCCGGTGCCTGCGATGATCGTGCTCAGCGCTTCCTCCGTGGTGAGCGCGCCGGTCGCTCCACCGCTTGAAAGGCCGGCTGCGACCCCGCTGTCATAGGCGACTTGGACCCCGCTCGCGGCCCCGAAACTGTTAAGCGCCTCGTCCAATGGTCCGGCTGGGATGGCGTAGGAGATCACTTGGGCGATAGAGGGCAGGACACCGCTCCCCATCGCCCACAGGATTGCCGCCGCGGCCGCGCTGCCGCGGATCGTCTTTCGTACCGTCACCGTCATCGTCATCCTCGCCCGTCCCGATCCGAGGCCGGCTCTTCGTTCTTTTGGCCTCGTGAGTAAGACGACGGGGAACGGCCGCGCCGAAACGCCGGAGAGGATTTTTCTCAGGACAGAAGGACGATCCCGGCCGGCAGATCCCGACGTCGGAGACGTAGGCTCTCGGCGAGCGAGCTAACGATCTCGTCGGGCCGGTCGAGATGGAAGGTCCCGCCAACGCGCCGCTCGGCCAGCGCCGACCGCGTCAGGATCACACGCCCCGTCCGGTGCCTGTTGAGGTCAGCCACAACATCGCCGAGCCGCCGGTCGCGAAAAGTCATGAGGCCGTCGATCCAGGCCGCGATCTCTGTGGGACGTTTCGTGCTGCGGGAGAGCGCGCCGTCATCACGGATCCCCATTGCATCGCCAGTATCTAGGGCGATCTTCTCCGGGGCCGAGAGCGTGACAGCCCCCTCAGCACACGCAATCTCGACCCCTTGATCGCCGAAGCGGATCTCCGCAGCGCCTGCTCGGACTGTCGCTCTGAGCATCCCCGCCTCGACCTCCAGTGACATCTCTCCCTCGTCGTTCGGTTTACGCTGCACGAACGCCGCCCCTTCCACGAGGCGCAGCCTGCGCGGACCGACCTGATCGATGGCGGAAGCGCCATCCAAAGCGCCCGAAATCCCCGGAAGCGCGAGCGGACGCACCGACCCCGTCGCCGTTGACTGATCGGCGAGAAGAACGCGCGCGCTCGGGATGTGTCCGAGGTAAGCGGCGCTCTGAATAGCGGCGACACCGGCCAGCGTTCCTGCACCCAAGGCGGCAAACCCGCGCCGCGTTAGAAGGCGCGGCTTAGGCCGCTCGACCG
>JBCDFC010000016.1:0-33500 GCA_039178805.1 Pseudomonadota bacterium
CGGCAGGCCGGCTCTCAGGATCCGGCACTTTCGAATACGGGCGGGAACGGAACGACGTCCAAAGGCCCGCGGCACAAAGCCGCTCCGCCAAGCCTTCAGCCGTCCCCGGATCGCCAACCGAGGAGAAATCCACCGGTTCGGCCATGCCTTCATGCGCCTGGATGACGACACTGATTAGCACCCGACGATGCCCGCGGTTGATGGCGCGCACCTTACCAGCGACCGGTGAGACGACCATTGCGTCAGGCGTGTCCTTGTGCGCGAACAAGGGCGTTCCCGCCGAGACGACGTCACCTTCCTCAACCGAAAGCCGGGGCTTGAGCCCCAGATAGTCGGCACCTAACGCCGCAACGCTCCTAATCTCCGGACCTTCGTAGATCCGTTGATCGGGTTCGCCCATGATGGGCAGGTTCAGCCCCTTACGTAGCGAGAAATGCTGCACTGGGCACTGTCCACTTCTAGTCTGGTCTTCGGCGAACCGGGGAGTTCCGATTCGGATCGCGTTTTCGCATAGTGCAACTCTGCTACGAAACCCAGGCTTTGTCAGCAGGTGCTGGGGGGTCGGACATGCTGTCTCTTGCCGCAGTGCGACAACAGCGTCCATATATGCAACTACTCTACGGAGGGTGAAGAATGCGTCTCGCAGGTCAGCTCGCGGTCGCCTCGGTGTTTCTGCTCGCTGCCTGCGAGCAGGAGCCCGTGAAGCTGGAGCTGAGCGGTGAGACGATGGGTACGACCTACTCGGTCGTCGCGCTCGACCGAACGGGCATGCTGGACCGTGAGGCAATGCAGGCGGCGGTGGATGGAGCGCTCGCCCAAGTGAACGCCCAAATGAACAACTGGGATCCGAACTCCGAGATCTCGCGCTTCAATGGCGCCGAGGGTACGGAGGCTGTCCCCATCTCTGCCGAACTCGCGGAGGTGATGGCAGCAGCCTACCAAGTGCACGAGCGGAGCCTCGGCCGCTTCGACCTGACCCTCGGCCCGGTGATCGAGCTTTGGGGCTTTGGCGCGCGCACCGCAGAGAGCCCTGTGCCAAGTGACGAAGCGATCTCGGAGGCCCTAGCCGAGACCGGACAGCGCGATGTCCTTGAGTTCTCGGCGGATGCGGCAACCCTTCGTAAGCTTCGAGATGGCACGACCGTGTATCTGGCAGCGATTGCCAAGGGCTACGGGGTCGATGCAGTAGCCGATGCGCTCGAAGAGCTGGGGCTCGAGGATTTCATGGTCGAAATCGGAGGCGATCTCTACGTGGCCGGCTCGAACCCGGATGGCGCGCCCTGGCGGATCGGGATCGAAAAACCCGATGCCGCCAGCCGCACCGTGCAGGAGATCGTTGAGCTGACGGCGCTCGGCATGGCCACATCGGGCGACTATCGAAACTATGTGGAAGAAAATGGCGTTCGCTACTCGCATATCATCGATGGCGAGACTGGCCGCCCGATCACGCACAGGACGGCATCCGTGACGGTTCTGGCCGAAAGCGCGATGATGGCGGACGCCTGGGCGACGGCGTTCCTTGCGCTCGGGCGGGAGCAGGGTATGGAGATCGCTGAGAAGTACGAGATTGCCGCCTTCTTCATCGATCGCGATCCGTTGGGCGGCGAGGGCCGCTTCGAGACCGCAGCAAGCCCGCAATTCGCAGCGCTCCAAGCGAGAAGCGCCGCAAACTAGGAAGCAAGCACAGTGTCCACCTTCTTTTTCGCCTTCATCCTCTTGACGCTCGTCATGCTGGGCATGGCGCTCGGCGTTATGCTGATGGGCAAGACCATCAAGGGAAGTTGTGGCGGGCTCAATGCAATCTCGGACGCGGATCAGTGCCTCGTTTGCAAGAAAGACATCGACCCGAATAGCCCCCTCCGCGATCGGCTCGCCTCCTGCCCGCGGGCACGGGCGATGGCCGCGCGGATGGCGGAAGAGGACGCAACCTCTTGAGGTCAGGTTCCGCGGCGCGACGGTCGATAGTTTAACGCGCTTCGAGCGGAATGAAGCCGAGCGCGAGCAGACATCCGGCCGCGACTGTTCCATAGACCCAAGCCTTCCAAGCGGGGCCCTCGGTCTTCCAGACACCGCGGTATCGGTAGCCGGCGACGACTGCGATGACGAAGAGCACGGTCGCGGTCGCAGGCGTGAGGGTTAGAGCGCTCACGATCAGTGCAGTTCCCTTGCTGGCGAAGATTCGGGTAAGCTCGCTCGCATAAGAATGCCTAAGCACGCAACCAGGGAGGGAAAGCCGATGCCATCCTCATACCAGGCGCCAATGCGGGGTGACCACGAGGAAGAGCGAACCGTCAGCCAGTCGGTCGAGACCAATATGTCGACCGAGACGGCCACGGTTCAGCAGCTCCTCGACAAGAAGGGCGGCGACGTCTTCTCCATCAGACCGCAAGAGACCCTCCGGACGGCAGTGGAGGTTCTGCGCGACCGGCGGATCGGCGCGCTCATGGTTACGGATGCGACAGGCTCGCTGATCGGGATCCTTTCGGAGCGCGACATTGTCCGTAAGCTCGCCGATACGCCGGGCCAGACCCTGCCGAAGCAGGTCGAGGAGATCATGACGACCGAGGTTCAAGTCTGTGAGCCTTCCGAGCCGATGGTCTCCGTCCTTCGCCGCATGACGAAAGGCCGTTTCCGCCATATGCCCGTGGTCGCGGAGGGTAGGCTGCTCGGCATGATCACGATTGGCGATGTCGTGAATTACCGGCTGAACGAACTCGAATACGAGGCGCTGAAGCTGAAGCAGATGATCGTCGGTTAACGAGGCGGCGCCTCGGTTAAATGCCGCACTGCGTGCTAACGCGGAACCCCTGGGCGCGTAGCGTCGCGACGATCTCTTCCACATGCCGGCGGTCGCGCGCCTCGATCGTCACTTCCAGTTCCGCTTGCTTGAGCGCGACTGTCTGCATCATGCGCTGATGAATGACCTCGATCACATTGGCGCCCATGTCGCCGATGGTGCCCGAGATCTTCGATAGCTGGCCTGGGGTATCGTCGATCTCAAAGATCAGGCGCGTAATCCGTCCATCCCGGACCAAGCCCCGCAGGATCAGGGTCGAGAGCAGGCGCGAATCGATATTGCCGCCGCAAACGACAAGCCCGACCTTCTTTCCACGAAGCGTCTCGAGTGTGTTGCGGATCACGGCGAGGCCGGCCCCCGGTGCGCCCTCCGCAACAAGTTTCTCATGGGATAGCAGATCGAAAATCGCCTGCTCGATTTCCGCTTCGGTGGCGCTCTCAACACGGTCCACGTACCGATGGATGATCTCGAGATTGGCCGCCGAAGGCTCCCGCACGGCGATGCCTTCGGCCAGGGTCGCGCCGCCGAAATTGGTGGCCACACCGTTGAAGCGGGCACTGACTGCGTCGAAAAGCTGCGCCTGCGCGCCCAGGATCTCGATCTCCGGCTTCATCGCCTTGGCCGCGACCGCCATGCCTGCAATCAGGCCGCCACCGCCAACGGGCACAACGATCACGTCTAGATCGGGCGCTTGCTCCAACATTTCGACTGCGACGCTACCCTGGCCCGCTGCGACGGTTTCGTCGTCGAAGGGATGAATGAGTGTCAGCCCCTTCTCGGCCGCAAGATCGAGGGTGAACTGAACGCTGTCGTCAAAGACGGCGCCGTGGATCAACACCTCCGCCCCGAAATCCGAGGTCCGCTTGATTTTGTTGAAGGGCGTACCCTCCGGCATCACGATGGTCGATGGGATGCCGAGCCTTGTTGCGTGGTACGCGACGCCCTGCGCATGATTGCCGGCACTGCAGGCGATGACGCCCGCGCTCTTCTGCGCATCCGAGAGCGTCAAGAGCTTCGCGAGAGCACCGCGCGCCTTGAACGAGTTCGTGTGCTGCAGGTTCTCGAGCTTGAGGCTGAGATCGATACCGAGATGGAGCGACAGCCTGGCCGCGCGCACCATCGGTGTGATGAGCGTGGCGGACCGGATCGCGTCGTGGGTTTCGCGGATCGTGTCGGGGGTAAGGGCCATGCACCATCCCATGCGTTCTGAAGGCGATCGAAGGGCTGCCGGCTGGTTGCGAAGCGTTCGTTAGCCGAACTGGCGCCGAAGGAAAAGGACCAGGGCGCGGACGCCGAGGAGGCCGTTCGATCAGGCGGCGCGCTTCAGAGCGCCCGGATGGGAAGGATCACCGGCAGATCTTGGGAGCTCGGAATGATCTCGGTCTCGACGCCGTATAGTCGGCTGAGCCGGTCGGGCACGAGAACCGAGCGTGCGTCGCCCATCGCGTCGATCCGCCCGTTGGCCAAGCACAGGAAGGCGTCGGCGAAATGGGCAGCCAGCGTCAGGTCATGCATCGCCACGGCCACGGCAATCCCATCGCGTCGGGCGGTCTGACGCACGATCTCCAGCACCAGAAGCTGATGGCGGAGATCGAGCGCCGCCGTCGGCTCGTCGAGCAGCAAGACGTCCGGTGCGCGGAAGAGGGCCTGCGCGAGAAAGGCGAGTTGCCGCTGCCCACCACTCACCGCATCGAGCGTGCGGCCCGCGAGCGGTGCGAGCCCTAGGCGGGACAGGCTCCCGGCGGCCTCAGCGACGAGTTGCCGTGAGACATTGAGGCCGAGGGAACGCAGCCGACCGAGGAGCACGACCTCGAGGAGGGTAAGCGAGGATCGTGCGCTCGTCTCTTGCGGCATATAGGCGACCGCCTCGCGCAGTCCCTCCCGCGTTGCAGGGCGGCCGACCAGGCGGATGTCACCGCGCGACGGCAGCAGCCCTGCCATCGCGCGAAGGAGCGTCGACTTCCCCGCGCCATTCGGCCCGATGAGCGCCGTCACCTTACCCGGTTCAAGGCTCAGGCTCGCCCGATCGATCACGATCGCGCGGCCGAGGCGCACCGTAAGGGCTTCGGCTTCAAGGCTCACCAGTGCTGCCTCCGCCCGCGCAGGATAAGACCGAAAAGGAACGGCACGCCGATCACTGCCGTTACGATACCGATCGGCACGATGCTGCCCGGCGAGATCAGCTTCGAAAGGATCGAGGCGCCTGTCATCAGGATCGCGCCCGCGAGCGCTGCCATGGGCATGAGCATGCGCTGATCGTCCCCCACGAGGCCCCGCGCGATATGCGGCGCTACGAGCCCGACGAATCCAATGGTGCCTACGAACGCCACGGCACCCGCGGTCAGAAGGGCGACAAGCGCAAACACCCGAATGCGCAGTCGCTGAACATCGACACCAAGGGCGGCTGCACGCTCATCGCCGAGCCGAAGTGCCGTGAGCCGCCAAAGATCGGGGACAAGTGCCGCGGCGCAAATGAGCGTGATGGCCGTCGTTACCGGCAGGTTGGTCCAAGACGCTTTCAGCAGCGAGCCGAAGAGCCAGAACACGATGGCCTGCAGCACCTCCGGCGATGCGAGATACTGCACCAGCGACTGGAACGACTGAAACAGGAAGAGCGTCGCGATCCCCGCCAACACCATCACTTCGGGCGACATGCCGCGGACGGATGCGAAGCCGTAGACCAGGGCGGCCGCTGCGGCCGTCGCGATGAAGGCGGCCACCGGCACCGTGAGCAACGGCGCGAAGGGCAGGGAGATCCCGGTCAGGATAGCCACCGCCGCCCCAAAACCCGCCGCTGCCGAGAAGCCGAGTGTATAGGGGCTCGCCAGTGGGTTGCCGAGGATCGTCTGCATCGCGACCCCAGCGATCGCCAAAGCAACGCCCACCATGATCGCCATCAGCGTCATGGGCAGTCGAATGTCCCAGACGATCACCGCGGTCGTAGGCTCGGCACTGCTGGGCGCGAGAAGTGCTGTCAGCACATCGGAAACGCTGAGCCAAGCGGGCCCGGTCAGCACGTCACCGACGATGGCCACCGCAAGGATGGCCATGCCGACGCCGATACAACCGAGCCGCCAGGCGACGAGGCGCGCATAGTCGGGGGCGGCCGCAACCGCCCCCTCAGCCCCGCTCATGGCAGGCGCGTCATGTAGGTGCCGCTGAACTGTACGGGCATATACTTCGCGAAGAAGGCGTCGAGATTGGCCTGCGGATCGACGTCCTCGAAAAGCTCCGGATGGAGCGTCTTCGCGATGTATTGCAGGAAGGCGAAGTCGTAGAGCGTCCGCGCGCCGCCGTGATAGAGGCCGTGCACTTCGTCGCTTTTGATCGCGGCGAGCTGATCCCAGCCCGGTCGACCGAGGTAAGGCTCCATGCGCTCATGAACCGAAGCGGGTTCGATTCCAGGCCCCATGATCACGGCATTCTCGCGTGAGAGCCAGCCGGAGCCAGCGATGAAGACGATCTCCGGGTTCTGCGCGAGAACGTATTCGGGGCTGAGCGGCCCCCATTTTGCGATCTGGTCCTTGGCGATGTTCGTGCCGCCCGCCGTCTCGACGAGCCGGCCCCACATCGTGTCGCCATACGAGTTGTCGACTTCGCTCGCGCCTTTCCGCCCGAGCTCGACATAGACCTTCGGGCGCTCGGTGACGCCTGCAAGCCGCGCCTCGATATCGGCGATGGCGTCTGCGTAGAGATCGGCGAGTTCCTTGGCCCGCTCAGGCTCACCGAGAAGTGCCCCAAGCGCGATGGTGGATGCGACGTGCTTCTCCACATCCTGTGCGTTGTAATCGAGCACGACGACGGGGATGCCAGCCTGCTCAAGCCGGTCGACCGTATCGCCGAGTGCGTTGTACTGCCACGCGGCAAGGACGGCGACATCCGGTTTGGATGCAACCGCGGCCTCGAGCGAGAATGTTCCGCCATCGACTTCACCGACATCGGCGATCTCGGTGATCTGCGGCACAGCCTCGCTATAGGCCTGCCATTGCAGGCCGCGCCATCCCTCCCAGGCCTCGCGTGAGATGGCGACGACGCGGTCGTAAACCTCGGCGCCGCCTACGGCGAAAGTGTCCTCGAAGTAGAAGCCGAGCAGGATGCGGTCGGGTTGTTCGGGCAGTGTGACGGACCGGCCGAGGACATCGGTCAGCGTGATCTCGTCGGCCGCGGCCGGGGCCGCAAGGGAAAGGGCCAACGCCGTGCCGGCGAGGCCGCGTAGAATGCGGTTGAACATGGTAGTGGTTCCTGTTGTGCAGATAGCCTTGAACGCGCGCGGCAGAGGCCGTGCGGATGAAGGTACAAGGGTGGACTACGCCCTCAGCAGGGTGGCGCGCGGCTTGAGAAGCCGTCGGCTGCCTTGTGAAGTGGGCTGAGGTCGAACGCTTCTACAGCGACGACGACGGGCGCACCGGCAAATTGCAGCGGCGCAGACGATCCGGTGCGGGCGGGCGTGATCCCGAGTGAGAAGGCCTGGCACCAATGGCAGTCGGCCGATGCGGATAGGGGTTGCCCGTCGCCTTCTTCATCACCCGCCGCCAGCGATGCCGACGACACGACCACGGGGCCTTGCGGCGTGCAGATGATGACGGTGTCGAGACCGTCGATGGTCGTCGAGGCGCTGGCCGGGCTGTGCGCGAGACCGGCCGACATGACCAATTGGGCTACGATCCAGGTCAGGACCGGAAGCAAGGACCAATAGCGCAGTCGTCGAAGGTTCGTCATTGCCCATCTCAGAGCTCGAAGCCCCCTAACCATTAAA
Organism: Pseudomonadota bacterium; assembly: GCA_039178805.1. Classification (GTDB taxonomy): domain Bacteria; phylum Pseudomonadota; class Alphaproteobacteria; order Rhodobacterales; family Rhodobacteraceae; genus Thermohalobaculum. The sequence continues at coordinate 7,554 of JBCDFC010000016.1, forward strand.
GCCCGCCTCTTGGAGCACAAGGGGAGAGTGACTGCATCGCAGATCAATCTTACGCCGACGGGCAGCCCCAAGCGATGCGGCGTCGCAAAGCGCCTCGTGATGGCCGGTTCCGAGAACGCTCGTCCGGAGCGCGCTCAGGGCCGCCGATAATTCTGTTTACAAGCATTGTATTTCAAATTTATCGCTTATGATGGTCGTGTACGTTCATAATAACTCCCGGTCATCGCATCCATGGCGCGATCGCTGCGCCATGATTGGAAGGAGATCCACAGCAATGACCGATCCCAGGCTTTCCGTTCTAACCCCGCAGAATTCGCAGCTCATCTTTATCGATCAGCAGCCGCAGATGGCCTTTGGCGTACAGTCCATCGACCGCCAAACGCTGAAGAACAATGTCGTGGCCCTCGCCAAATCGGCAAAGATCTTCGACATCCCCACGACGATCACCACGGTCGAGACCGATAGCTTCTCCGGTCACACGTTCCCGGAACTGCTCGCCGTTTTCCCTGAGCATCCGCTGCTCGAGCGGACGTCGATGAACTCCTGGGACGATCAGAAGGTCCGCGACGCCCTCGCCAAGAACGGGCGCAACAAGGTGGTCGTCTCTGGCCTCTGGACCGAGGTCTGCAACACGACCTTCGCGCTCAGCGCCATGCTTGAGGGCGGCTACGAGATCTACATGGTAGCGGATGCGTCGGGCGGCACGACCGAGGAGGCGCACACATACGCCATGGACCGCATGGTTCAGGTCGGCGTCGTGCCGGTGACCTGGCAGCAGGTGTTGTTGGAGTGGCAGCGCGATTGGGCCCGCCGCGACACCTATGACGCGACCATGGACCTCGTGATGGAGCATTCGGGCGCCTACGGCATGGGCGTCGATTACGCCTACTCCATGGTCCACAAGGCCGCCGAGCGCGTCTCGCACGGTCCCCGCATCGACCCGGTCGCGGCCCCCTCCGCCGCCGAGTGATCCCTGCAAAATCAATCGCCTGCCTGGGTTCGCGTGCGACCCGGGTAGGCCTTCCTTGGAGAAACGAGATGACCATGCTGCTCGACCGCCGGCAGGTATTGGCCGGCACTGGACTGATCTTGGCTGCCCCATCGGCCTATGCGCAGGCGGGGACCGCGGATCTTGTGCTGCTGAACGGCCGGATCACCACCATGGATCCCGCCCGACCCGAGGCAACGGCGCTGGCGGTGCGTGACGGCGTCTTCACCGCCGTTGGAAGCGATGACGAGATCCGCCCGCTGATCGGGGCCTTCACCCAAGTGATCGACGCTCGCGGTCAACGCGTGGTCCCGGGCCTCAGCGACAGCCATACGCACGCGATCCGGGGCGCCGTGAATTACAACCTCGAAGTCCGCTGGGATGGGGTCGACAGCCTCGAGGAGGCCCTGCACCTGCTGCGTGAGCAGGCGGAGCGGACGCCCGAAGGGCAGTTCATCCGCGTCGCCGGCGGCTTCAGCGAGTTTCAGTTCAAGGAGAAGCGACTGCCGACGGTCGCCGAACTGGATGCCGTCGCCCCAAACCACCCCGTGCTGATCCACCATCTCTACAAACTCACGCTGCTCAACACCAAGGCGGTGGAGTGGTACGGCTACGACAAGGCGGATCGGCCGACCTATCCTGGCGGGATCGTGGAGCTCGACGCAGGCGGCAACGCCACGGGCCGACTGCTGGCCGCGCCCTCGGGCCTCATTATGTATAAGACGCTCGCCGCAGCGCCCAAGCTCTCGATCCGCGATCAGATCAACAGCTCGCTCCAGTACTTCGACGAGCTGAACGGCCTCGGCATCACCTCGGTTTCCGACGCAGGTGGTGGTGGCATGGAGTTCCCGGACGCCGATCCGTACAAAGTCATCCGCTGGCTCCATGGCGAGCGGCTCCTGACCACGCGCATCGGCTACCACTCCTTCCCGCAACACAAGGGCCGGGAACTGGATGACTATATCCGTTGGACCGCCGAGACGCGGGCTGGCGAAGGCGACGACATGCTCAAATTCGTCGGTGCCGGAGAGAACCTGGCTTGGGCCTCTTATGACTTCGAGATCTTCGCCGATGCCCGGCCGGACATTGATGACGGGGCCGAGGACTATCAGCGCCAGGTGATGACGGTGCTGGGTGAGGGCGGTTGGCCCTTCCGTCAGCACGTCACCTATGATGAGACCGGCGACCGTCTGCTGCCTGTCTATGAGGATGTCGCGAAGGGCGCAGGTCTCACGCCCGGCTGGTTCATCGACCATGTCGAGACCTTCAGTCAGCGTAATCTCGAGCGGATCGCGGCCCTCGGCGGCGGCATCGCGCTCCAGAACCGCATTCAGTTTCAGGCTGAGGACTTCGTTGCCAATTACGGGGCGGAGGCGCTGAAGAAGACACCGAACTTTCGCGCGATCCTAGACCTCGGTGTGCCGGTCGGCGGCGGCACGGATGCGACGCGGGTGACCTCGTTCAATCCCTGGTACTCTATCCAGTGGATGACGACGGGCCTCTCACGCGGCGGGCTGGCGATGTATGACGACGCCAATCTGCTGAGCCGGGAGGAGGCGCTGCGCGTTTGGACGACTGGGTCTGCCTGGTTCACGGGCGATGCGGGGCGTAAGGGAGCCATCACGCCCGGTCAGCTTGGCGATTTCGCGGTGCTCGATCGAGATTACTTCGCCGTGACCGATGCAGAGATCGCGAAGCTGCGCGCGGAGCTGACGGTGGTCGGCGGTGAAGTCGTCCATGGCTCGGGCACCTTCGCAACCCAAGACCTTAAGCATCTGCCGCCTGTCAGCCCGGACTGGTCGCCCGTGATCCTGCAGCGCGAGTAACGCCAAAGGCGTCCCGGGCGCCGAACAACGCGGTGGCGTCGGGCCTTACAAGGCTCGGCGCTACAACCGCTTCTCGAAGAAGAGGTCGGGATAGGGATCGTCGTTGAAGCGAGGGATCTCGGTCCAACCGTCCTTACGGTAGAGCCGCTCCGCCTCCGCCAGCGCGCTGTTCGTATCGAGCAAGAGCCGCGTCATCGAGAAGGCGCGTGCCCGTTCTTCGGCGGCCGCCATCAGCCGCCGCGCCAGGCCAAGACCGCGGGCGGATGGCGCGACCCACAGCCGCTTGATCTCAGCCTCGCCGCCGCCGCGTCCCTTTAGCCCGACACAGCCTAGGGGCAGTCCATCGAATGCCGCGAGCAGGAAGCTCCCGCGCGGCGGGCGCATATCGGCGGCATCCGGGTCCCGCGAAAGGCTGACATCGAAGCCTTGGGCGAAGCGCCTTTCGAGCTCGGCATAGTACTCGCCAAGGCAATGGCGCGCCGAGGAAGAGGCCGGATCCACCTCTTCAACCGTGATGCGCTCACGGCCGAGCGCCAACGCGACCAGGTCCATCGCGTCGAGAACCGCTTCAGGCTGCGGATGGCCTTCGATCATGCCGGCGGCTTGAGCGTTGGATAGCTCCTCGTAAGCGGCGAACTCTCGCCCGCCAGCATCGGTGAGCCGGGCAAGACGACGGCGGGCATCGTCGGGGCAGGGGACGGTCTCCACGAGACCTTCCTCCTCAAGGCTGCGGAGAAGCCGGCTCATCAGGCCCGAATCGAGCGAGAGGTAAGACCGTATCGCCGCCACATCCTGCTGCCCTTGCCCAATCGCGTTGAGCACGCGCGCCACCCCAAGCGGTCTGCCGCGGCCAAGGAACGACGCATCGAGCGCCCCGACCGCTGCGGTGACGGCGCGATTGAAGCGGCGGATGCGAGGGATCGGATCAGAACTCATTTATCTGACTTTAGTCAGGGAAATGAGCCGGTCAACGTCACCCCGGTTCGTCCGATCTCATGCCGAGCGTTTCCTTGAGCCTGGCCCGCAAAGCCGCGAGCCTCGTTTCGCACAAATGAGCGGTGCTGAAATCGGCCTCGTTCAATCCTTCAGCGTGATCTTCGATGCTTCGGATCACGTCTTGGCTGAGACCGGCGCGTCGCGCGAACGCTGCCTCGCGGCGGAGACAGATCCGCTCGACCTTCGCGCGTTGGCCTTCAGGGTAGCCGATCCCGCGCGCCTCGAGCCGCGCATGAGTGGCTTCGTGCACGATGGTTAGGGCCAGATCCTCAACACTGCGCATCTCGCCGAAGGCCTGGACATAGAGAACGCAGACACTACGCGATGAGTGGTACTCGCCAGCATAGGGAAACGCGTACTCCTTCGCGATCACGCCTTCTGGGAGGAGCGCCGGCAACCTGCGGCCGAGCCACGGATGCGCGCGATGGATGAGATCGATTGCGGCCGTAACCCGCTCGAACACCTCATCGATCTCTCCATGGCGCATCGTGCCGATCCGCAGCGCGCGATGCTCCCGATAATCAACCATGAGGCGGGAATAGATGAGACGTTGCGCAACGGCGCTGAGCACGCGACGGATGGACCTCATGCGTGGATATGTAAGGAGCGGTGGGGCTTAGCGCTACGCGACCCGCCGATCTCGTCCACGTTTGTTGAGCCGTTTGGGTCCGGCGATGACGGCGCCAGTGCTGTGAGGTCGGTAACGCGACTGGTGCAGACCATCCGTTGCGCGCGGCGTCAATTCGGTCGCTCAGTCTCCGTCGCACTTGGGCCGAGCGCGGGTTGCGGAACGGCACTGCCCAGCGGTTCGTCCGATACTGCCCGCCCCTCTTCAGCTGCTTCGAAAATGGCGAGCCTACGCATTGCGCTCAACACCGCTTCCGCGTCCCGGCGCGCGGCTTCGGCGATGGTCGCGATCCGGCGATCCGCTGAGCTGGGTTCCGCCGGCGCGAGGGCGGCTGCCTTCACACGATCCATCTTGGCGATCGTCGCCTCCGGATCGCCCGGCACAGGGGAGACATCGATCGAAACCTGCCCGCCGATGGCGTAGCGCTTACCATCGGGCCCGGTTTGGTAGGTGTAGCTCGGACTGCCCGCATACTGCCCGCCGACGCGGGCATGGGCCTCCTCATGGGCGCGGACTTCCTGATCGCGTGCGCGAAGGCGGTCTACGAGGTCCTGCTCCGCCGGGGTCAGATCGTTGGCGCTCGGCCGCGCGCCATCACTGTCGCCGCCCGGCTGCCTGGTTCGCGATGCTCCATCGGCCTTTTCGGTCGCGCTGCTGCCGATGAGCGCTCTCAACGCCTTCTCACCAAGCGCCGGCGCGAAGATGGCGCCTGTCTCCCGCCGGGCACCTTCGGCATTGTCGCTTCGCGAGGGTGCAGGTGTTGCGTCCGCGCCGCCTCCCCGTTGGCGGGGCAGGATGTCGGGACTGAGGCTCTTCGTCTCCACAAGCATCGGGCGATCTCCGTTCCCAACGCGTCAAAATGGCGTTCAACGACTTAAGGAAGTCTTTCAATGGGGAGACGGCGCGGACGGTAATGCATCCGCGCCGAACTGATTTCGTTTAGGGCAGATTGAAAATCACGACGGCAAGAAAGACGCTCATCGCGATCGAGGGGTATAGGACGCACATCAGTATATCGCGTGCCATGATCAGCTCCGAACCATCTCGACACCGGCCTATCCGGCGCCTGTGGGGCGTGAGCTATGACGTAAACGGAAATACTAGCGTGATGTGCGACACAACCCACGCACGAATCTTGCGCGCCGCTGAAAGCCTGCGATTGCGGCGCCCGGCTGGGCGCCGCGGCCCCGTCAGTGCCCCAGGATCTGGCTGAGGAAGAGCTTCGTGCGGTCGGATTTCGGGTTGAGGAAGAACTCCTCAGGCTCGTTCTGCTCGACGATTTGCCCCTGATCCATAAAGATCACGCGGTTTGCGACCTGCCGTGCGAAGCCCATCTCATGGGTCACGCAGAGCATGGTCATACCCTCCTCGGCGAGGCTGATCATGGTATCGAGCACCTCCTTGATCATCTCAGGGTCAAGGGCGGAGGTCGGCTCGTCGAAGAGCATGATGCGCGGGCGCATGCAGAGAGCACGGGCAATGGCCACGCGCTGCTGCTGACCGCCCGAAAGCTGGCCCGGATATTTATTGGCCTGCTCGGGGATCTTCACTTTCGAGAGGAAGTGCATCGCGACTTCCTCGGCCTCTTTCTTTGGCGTCTTGCGCACCCAAATCGGCGCCAGCGTACAGTTCTCCAGGATCGTAAGATGCGGGAACAAGTTGAAGTGCTGGAACACCATGCCGACTTCGGCCCGGATCTTGTCGATGTTCTTCAGATCCGAGTTGAGCTCGATACCATCGACGACGATGTCGCCGGCCTGATGCTCTTCGAGCCGGTTGATGCAGCGGATCAGCGTGGATTTGCCCGACCCTGAAGGCCCGCAGATCACGATCCGCTCCCCCCGGCGCACGGTGAGATTGATCTCGCGCAGTACGTGGAAGTCCCCGTACCACTTGTTCATCGACCGGATCTGAATGACCTCCTCATCGGAGACGGTCATCTTCGATCGGTCGGCCTGGGTCGCTTCATAATCGACGGCTTCGGACATTGGATTTCTCCCTGTGTCTTTTGGCCGCCTCAGCGGCGGTCGGTGGCGAGCTTGCGCTCAAGATACAACGAATAGCGGGACATCGCGAAGCAGGCGATGAAGAAGAAGAGGCCCACGAAAACGTAGAACTCCCAGATGATGCCGTTCCAGGCACTATCGGCTCGGGTCGTGTTGATGAGCCCGATTGGATCCAGCAGGCCGATCACCACCACGAGCGTCGTGTCTTTGAAGAGACCGATGAAGGTCGAGACGATGTTGGGGATCGAAACCTTGAGCGCCTGCGGCATGATGATGAGGCGCGTGGCCTGCCAATAGTTGAGGCCCATGGCGTCCGCGGCCTCGTACTGGCCCGAGGGCAGTGAGGCGAGGCCGCCACGGATCACCTCGGCCATGTAGGCCGACGCGAAGGCCGTCACCATGATCACGACGCGCAGGATCAGGTCGAGGTTCGAGTTCGGCGGGAAGAAGAAGGCCAGCACCGAGGTGGCGACGAAAAGGAGCGTGATTAGCGGCACGCCGCGAATGAACTCGATGAAGATCACGCAGAGCGTCTGGATGAAGATCAGCCCCGAACGGCGGCCAAGGGCGAGCAGGATGCCGATGGGCAGGCTGAGTGTGATGCCGGCGACCCCGATGATTGTGGCCAGGAGGAACCCGCCGAGCTGTTGGCTCTCTACCTCCTGAAGACCGATCGGGATGAAGGACAGGATGCTGCTGAGAGGGCCGAGAAGGACCAAGAGCCAGACAAGCGCTGCGACGAGCCCGGCGATGAGCCCGAGCGGAAGCGATGCCAGTGCCGGAGGCAGCGTGGCGTGTTCCAGCTTGTCGATGGCCTGCATCACAAGGTAGCCGACGACGGGAGTGGCCAGAAACAGCAGCGGGCCCCAGATCGTGCCGCCCCAGATCAGCCAGTAGGCGAGCACCGGGAAACACGCCGAGAAGATCAGGCCGTAGGGCCGGATCCGATGATATGTCTCATCGCTCATCAGCGGCATCTTGTCGAAGAGCGCGAAGGCGAAGGCCGCCAACATCAGGATGAAGGCGATGTTCGGCCGCCAACGCTCATCGGCCGGGTAGAAGCCGTAGATGAACTGATCGAACCGCTCGACGATCACGGCCCAGCAGGCGCCTTTGCCGAGCTCCCGGCACTCGTTCAACGAGGAGGCGATCCAGACGGCGTCGATGAAGGCCCAGTTGATGATGCCCGGGATGAGCCAGATCAGCATCCCGAGCAGGATCACGGTGATTACGCTGTTTACGGGCCCCCGGAACAGGTTCTCGCGGATCCAGCCGACGAAGCCGGTCGAGGCAGGTGGCGGTGCCGAGGGCTGGATGAAGCCATCGGCGACGAAGGCAACGCTCTTATCGCTCATGGCTCAGGCTCCTGCAGGACGGACGCGGTGGAAGAATGTGAGGTTCGGCCGCGGGCCTAGGATCGTGTAGCCGAAGATCGCGAGCCGAACGGCCGCACCTCCGACGACCACCAGCATGAAGGGCAGGTCCGTCAACGCGCCGAACGGGAAGCCGAGGAGCAGCGCGAAGATGAAGAAGAAGAACTCGAGCACCACGAAATCCACGAAGCGCGCGTTCTTGAAGAGGCAGGTCGCGAAGGCCGCGAAGGCGAAGGCGATCATGCCGAGGGCGGCGACCTGCTTCGCGATCCCCCAATCGAAATAGGGCGGTCGCTCGGGGCTCGCGCCAACGATGAACACGTAGTTGATCATCACGGCGAGCCAGAGACCGTAGAAGAGGGGGAAGAGGTTCAGGAGCCCGCGGATGCCATAGTCGGGATGCATCAGGGCGTCGCCCTTCTTCAACTGCTCCCACTGGCCCGTCATGCCGCCCGTGAAGCTCAGCACCGAAAGGCCCATGCCTGTAGCCGAGGTCCGCTCCACGAGCTTGGCGTCCTCGTTGTAAAGGTTCATGACGAAGGCGATGGTGAGCGAGATCGTAAGGTACACGCCCATGCCGAGGAACAGCGTCTCGAACTCACGGCCCGACTGATTGAGCGTGATGCCCATGAGCGTGCCGGTGACGTCCATATAGCCGACCAGCAGTGCCAGCGAACTGTTCTTCGTGAGATTCAGATACTGCGAGATCAGCGGCGGGATGATCACCATGAGCGCTTGGGGAAGGATCACGAGGCTCATGGTGCGGCTGGGCTGCAGGCCAAGGGCGTAGGAGGCCTCGGTTTGCCCTTTTGAGACGGCTTGGATGCCGGCGCGCACGTTCTCTGCGATGAAGGCACCGGTGTAGAAGGCGAGGGCGAGGGTCAGCGCAACATAGCTCTCCCGAGCATAGATCCCGCCCTTAAAGTTGAAGCCGCCGAGCGCCGGAAACTCGAGCGTGATGGGCCAGCCGGGTACGAAGATCGCGGTGATCAGGAAGACGACGATCGGCGCGCCGATGATGATGCCCGCCTTGATGGGGAGGACGGCCATGACCTCGCCGGTCTGCTGCTGGCGCTTCTTGGCCCAGCGGCCGAACACGACGGCGCCGAGAATGCCAAGGATCAGGGCGGCGATCACGATGGCCGACCCATCGTTCATCGTCGGCATCGGGAAGTAGAAGCCCCGGTTGGTCGCGGCAAACCACAGGCCTTCCTCTGCCCCGGTGCCGCGAAAATCGCGCGGTGCAGGCAAGGACTCGACGACCAGGGCCGAGACCAAGAGGATCTGGATCAGGACGGGGATGTTCCGTACGCCCTCGACATAGACCGCCATCAGGTTGCGCAAGACCCAGTTGCGCGAAAGGCGCGCGACACCGGCGAGCACGCCGATGATCGTCGCCAGGAAGCAGCCAACGGCGGCGACCAGCAGGGTGTTCATGATGCCGATCACCGCAGCGCGCGCATGGCTGTCGCGTGAGGTGTAATCGAGCAGGGATTGGTTGATGTCGTAGCCCGCAGGCTCCGTCATGAAGCCGAAGCCGAACTCTTTGCCGAGGGCTGCAAGGTTGGCGATGACGTTCTGGACAAGAACAAAGCCCAGAACAATGACGCCGAAAAGTGCGATGATCTGAATGAAGGACGAACGGTAGCGGCTGTCCGTCCACAGCATGTCGATGCGAAATGTTGCCTTTGGTGGCTGGTCGATGGCGGTCATGCCTTTGGCTCCCCTCGGGCCTGGTGGCGCCCGTTCACTCTGTCCTCCCGCCCTCTGCTGAGCAGCGATGGGGCGAGTGCTTCTTATCTCGGCAGCGATCGCGCATGGGACGGCGCGCGCGCAGCGGTATTATTGGCATTCCGTGGTAGTGTTGCCGTCTATTCCGGCGGATGCAACCGCTGTGCCACTCGCACCGGCACGATCTGGTCGCCGCAGAATGCACAAAGGGCGCGCTCCCGAGGGAACGCGCCCCATCGTTGTGCCGCTGATCAGCGGAAGGGCGGTGCGTAGAGGAGGCCGCCCTCGGTCCACTGCGCGTTCAGCCCGCGTGCGAGGCCGATCGGCGTCTCGGGGCCGATCTGCGCGTCGAAGAGCTCACCGTAGTTGCCATTGACCCTGAGCGCGTTGACCGCCCAGTCCTGGCTAAGGCCAAGCTTCGGCCCAAGCTCACCCTCGGTGCCGAGGAGACGGTTGATCTCTGGGTTATCGCCCGCTGCAGCGGCCAGATCTTCCAGATTGGCCGACGTCACACCGTACTCCTCGGCCGCGACCAGCGCGTAGAGGGTCCAGCGCACCACGTCGCCCCACTCATCGTCGCCATGGCGTACGAGCGGGCCGAGCGGCTCTTTCGACACGATCTCAGGCAGGATGACGTGCGCAGACGCATCCTCGAACGTAGCGCGCGTTGCGGCGAGGCCCGACGCATCGGTCGTGTACACGTCGCAGGCACCGGCAAGGTACTTCTGCTGCGCCTCGGCGTTGGTCTCGATCGGAACCGGCTCATAGCTCATGCCGTTCACGCGGAAGAAGTCCGCGAGGTTGAGCTCGGTGGTGGTGCCGGTCTGGATGCAGACGGTAGCGCCATCCAGCTCCTTCGCCGACGAGACGCCGAGAGCGGAGGGAACCATGAAGCCCTGGCCGTCATAATAGTTGACGCCAACGAAGGTGAACTTCAGATCCACGTCGCGCGTGAAGGTCCAGGTCGTGTTCCGGGCGAGCATGTCGACCTCGCCGGAGGCAAGCGCCGTAAAGCGCGTCTTGCCGGTCGTCGGCGTGAACTTTACAGCCGAGGCATCGCCAAAGACCGCGGCAGCGACTGCCCGGCACATCCCGACGTCGAAGCCGTCCCACTCACCGTTCGCGTCGGTGAAGGCAAAGCCGGCAAGGCCGGTCGAAACGCCGCACTGCACGAAGCCCTTGGCCTTCACATCCTCGAGCGTGGCTGCACCAGCCGCGCCGGCCGTAAGCCCGGCAGCGGCGAGTGCGCCGAGAAGGATCGATTTCTTCATTACGTCTTCCTCTTCCTGTCTGATCAACTGCCCGCTATTGCGGTGCCGTGGAACCGCCGCCTTTCATGCTCCGACATACCGGAGCGGTGCGATCCAGCGGTGTTGTGACGACCCGCCAGACTGGCGTCAAGCCGGAATACGGCACGAGTGCACAGCAGGAAGGCAGTCCCGACGCTAGGAAAGCTGGCTCGCGGCCGTTCGCACAAATCGCATGCAATTCAGGCCGCGCTGCAACACCTAACATCGTGAACTCGCGCTTGACGACCCTGGCCACTCGGTCCACCTGCCCGGCGTCGTGGCAGCGCGCGGAGGAGCGGACGATGAAGAACGGGGCAGGGGACGGAACACGGCTTGTTCATCTCGGTCGGGAGCCACAGCGTCATGCTGGCACTGTGAACCAGCCGATCTACCGCGCGTCGACGATACTCTTCCCGACTTATGAAGCGTTTAAGCATAGTCGCACGGTGCGTCCCGGCGATGAGATGACCTACGGCATCCACGGGACGCCCGCGACTTTCGCACTGGAAAAGGCGCTGGCCGAGCTCGAGGCCGGTGAGGGTGCCGTGGAGGCCGGGTATCGCACGCGCCTCTGTAACTCAGGGCTTCAGGCCGTCTGCATGCCGATCCTCGCCGTCTGCGGCAGCGGCGATCACCTGCTCATTCCGGACAATGTCTATGCCCCGGTGCGCACCTTCGCCGGTCGTACCCTGAAGCGGATGGGGATCGACGCCACTTTCTACGATCCGCTCATCGGCGGCGGCATCCGCGACCTCATGCGTCCCGAAACGAAACTGGTTCTCGTGGAGAGCCCCGGGTCCTGGACTTTCGAGGTGCAGGACATCCCCGCCATCGCCGAGGAAGCCCATCGCGGCGGTGCCGTCGTGATGATGGATAATACCTGGGCCTCGCCGCTCTACTTCCGGGCGTTCGACCACGGCGTGGACATATCAGCGCAGGCGGTGACCAAGTATGTGGGCGGCCACTCTGATCTGATGATGGGGTCGGTGACGTCGACAAAGGACGCCTATGACCGTTTCATTCAACCTGCCTGGCGCGATTTCGGTCTGTGCGCGAGCCCTGAGGACACGTTTCTCGCTGCCCGTGGGCTCCGAACCATGCGCGTCCGCCTCGAGGCGCATCATCGGGCAGGGCTTGTCGTCGGTGAGTGGTTGAAGGGACGGCCGGAGGTGGCGGAAGTCATCCACCCCGCGATGCCACACGATCCTGGCCATGCGCTTTGGCAGCGGGATTTTCTGGGCGCGGCATCGCTCTTCGCCTTTACGCTGGATGAGCGCTACGGGTCGGATGAAGCGCTCGCGGCTCTCTTCGATACGCTTGAGCTTCATGGCATGGGCTTCAGCTGGGGCGGTTTCGAAAGCCTGCTTGTCCCGATCTATCCCGAGCGGATGCGCAGCGAGACCGGCTGGCCTCTGCCGGGCCGTCCGAAGGGGCAGGTACTGAGGATCCATGTCGGGCTCGAAGACACGGCAGACTTGATCGACGATCTGACCAACGGCTTCGACGCGATGCGCAAAGCTGCGGGTTAAGGCGGTCGAGGTTCGACGACTGCTGGAATGCTGAGCTTCGAGTGAGCCGTCGAACGAGGGTCAGGCAGCACTCGCTGTGTCCGACTAGAGCGCCCTCTGACCTCACGTGCTCACGGCAGTCGCGTCATTGCCGGGCTTGACGTGAGACGTGAGGTCGGAAAGCGCTCTAGATCCAAGCCTATCTCCGAATTTCAAACGGGCCTGTCGGACACTCCTCCGAGGGCTCGGATTCGACATGCTCGACGGCTGCCGGTGGAGGACCGCCCCAGAAGTCGCTGAGCATCTGTTCGACCGCGTCCCCATGCCCGGCGATGAGCGCGCTCACGCTCCCATCGGGCTCGTTCCTAACCCAGCCAGAGAGGCCGAGCGCCGTCGCGCGCTCTCGTGTCCAGTAGCGGAAACCTACACCCTGAACGCGTCCGGTGACCGCGATCTTGAGCGCGACGGTCATCGTCAAGGCGCCGTGGGCTTCGGCAGTTCCAGCACCAGGCAGGTTGTCGTCCCGGTGGCGTAGACCTTGCCCGCGCTGTCTTCCATCCAGGCATGCGAGACGCCCGTACGCCGGCCCACATGGTCGGTCTCGCCGATCGCGCGGAGCGGGCCGGTATCGATAGTCACCGCCCGCAGCACGTTCACCTTGTATTCGAGGGTCGTGTAGCCGAAGCCGACCGGAAGGCGTGTTTGCACCGAGCACGCGAGTGCGCTGTCGAGGAGCGTGCCGAACCAGCCGCCATGGACCCCGCCGAGCGGGTTGTAGTGCTCGAAAGCGGGTGTCGCCTCGATCACCACGCGACCTTCCGATGCCTCCAGAAACCGCGCTCGCATGAGTCTCAGAATGGGTGGTGCCGGCAGGCGCCCGTCGACGATGCCGGAGATGAAGTCGAGCCCGCTCATGGTGCCAAGCTCGCTCGGTGTCAGGAGTTCGTCCGGCGAGGAGACCCAGCGATGCTCCGGATGGGCTGCGTCGCTCGTCATGATTGTTTTTCGCTCACGCTCTTGCTCGGTTTCGCATCACGCGACGCGTCGACGGCGGGCGATGCGATGGCAGAGGAAGGAGAGGATCGCGAGCGCGCCAAGGGCCGCAGCGAGGCGGGCCTTCGTAAGCCAGACCGGCAGCGGGAAGGCTGGTACGGCGGCCCACAAAGCCTCACGTGCATCGGCCAACGCGCCTCTGGGTGGGCTGATGGGCCCTTGCTGGCGGGGTTGCGAGGGCAGTGGCTGGCCGGTCGAGGTCGACGGGACATCGCCGAGCCGGCCGGAGCCTGGCAGTGTTCCCACCCCTCTCGGCCGGTTCTCGAGCCTGCTCGATCGGGTGCTGCCTTGACGCACGCTGGGCAACGGTTCCGCCTCGCCCTCGACCGCCCCTGCCGGGCGCAGACCTGCCTCGCGCAGACTGGGCAGGGGTTCCTCCGAGGCCGACCGCGTCTCTCCTTCAGCCCGGCGCCCGTGGGGCGTGAGGCCGGTCACCTGGTCGGCTGTTCCAGGGCGCCAGCTCCCGTCGCCGCGCCGCGCTGGTGAGCTTACTTCGGGTACGGAAGGCGCTTGCGACTGGGCGGTGGCGGGTAGCGGTGCGGCGGCGGCCCCTGGTCGTGTCCCTGCGACGACCGGATCAGCCACTGATGTTGTCGCTGCCGCCTCTTCGAGCGCGGCAATGGTTGCGAGGTCCGGCGCGGATGTCGCCTCTCGACCGGCGGCGCGTTGCCAGGCTTGCATCGCGGCGATCGTCTTTTGTCCCGCGACGCCGTCGACGGGCCCTGCATCGTGTCCGAGCGCGTTGAGCGCGGTCTGCATCCGCTCCACATCGCCTTTGCCCGGCAGCGCGATCTCGGCACCGGCCCCAGCGTTCTCCTGAGCATGGAGTGTGGTCGGTGCTGCAACCAACGCGACACTTAAGGAGCAGAGAAGGACGGCCACAATCGACCCGCGCGACGACCGACGCTTGCGCTCTTCGCCCGAGCTTCTCACGCTGATTTGGGGCTGGCCCAACTCGCACTCCGGATCGACGGCCACGATGCTCACCAGCCCAGTATGCGCCTGCGGGCGGCGAGAACAAGGCAGATCGCCCTCGCCCGTTGGCGCACCCGTGATCGGGTCTCGTGATTGGGTCAGACGGCGAGGTAGGCGTCGCGGGTCGCAGGGTCATCCATCAATGCGCGAAAGCTGCCGGCGAAGCGGACGCGGCCGCCGTCGAGCACGACTGCCTTATCGGCCACGGCCTCCGCGAAACTCAGGTTCTGTTCCGACAGCACGATGGCGAGGCCATCGGCTTTGAGCTGTCGAATGGTAGCGGCCATGTTGGAGACGATTACCGGTGCGATCCCTTCCGACGGCTCGTCCAGCAGGACGCAGCGCGGGTTGCCCATCAGCGTGCGCGCGATGGTCAGCATCTGCTGCTCCCCGCCCGAGAGCGCCTTGCCTCGGTTGCCGGCACGCTCGGCAAGATTGGGGAAGAGGGCGAAAAGGCGCTCCTCGGTCCAGAAGGGCGCACCCTCCCGCTGGGGCTGGCGGCCGACTTCCAGGTTCTCCCGAACCGTCAGATCGGTGAAGATGCGCCGCTCCTCCGGCACATAGCCGAGGCCTGCGCGGGCAACGCGATGGGCGGGCCAGCCGGTGATGTCGTCGCCCGTGAACCGTACATTGCCTGCACGCGGGCGGAGGAGCTGCATGGCGCTGCGGAGTGTCGTCGTCTTGCCCGCGCCGTTGCGGCCAAGAAGGGCCAGCACTTCGCCCGGGCCGACCTCCAACGTCACGCCCGAGAGGATTTTGGCCTTGCCGTAGAAGGCATCGATGTCGCGGAGCTCAAGCATCGACAGCCCCATCGGCTTCGGTGCCGAGATAAACGGCCTGCACGCGCGGGTCGGCGCGCACCGTCTCGGCGTCGCCCTCCGCGATGATCCGGCCGCGGTTCAGCACCAGGATCCGGTCGGCATGGCCGAAGACGACGTCCATATCGTGCTCGGTGAAAAGGACCGCGATGTGCCGCTCGGCGACGATCCGATCGACGAGCGCCATCAGCGCCATGCGCTCTGCCGGTGCCATGCCGGCGGTGGGTTCGTCCATCAGCAGGAGCTGCGGCGCCCCGGCGAGCGCGATGGCAAGCTCCAACCGCTTGAGATCGCCATAGGCCAGGATCGCTGCGTGCCTTTCGGCCTGTGCCCGCATGTCGACGAGATCGAGGAGCATCTCCGCCTCATCCCGGTGCAGGCGGCTGGCCAGCGGCATCAGGGCGAAGAGGCGGTTGTGATGGGAGAGGAGCGCCATCTGCACGTTCTCGACCACGGTCATCGACGGATAGGTTGCCGTGATCTGGAAAGTGCGCCCCACCCCCATGCGCCAGATCGCGCGGGGCCCAAGCCCGGTGATCTCCTGACCCGAGAGATGCACGTTGCCCGCGCTCGGCCGGAGCTGACCCATCAGCATGTTGAAGCAGGTGGATTTGCCTGCACCGTTCGGGCCGATGATGGCGAGCTTCTCCCCGGCGGCGAGCGCGAAGCTGACATCCTCGACTGCCGTCACCCCACCAAAACGCCTGGTCAGCCCCCGTGCCTCCAGCACCGCGGGGGTCATGACCCGGCCCCGCGCTGGTTGTCCGGCTCGGAGAGGAGGCCGATGCGTTCGAGCCCCTTGCGCGCTGAACCGACGATCCCCTCCGGCGCCAGGACCACGACGGCGATCACCGTAAGGCCGAGGACAAGGCGCCAATAGTCGAACCGCGTGAGGAGATCTTCGGCCCAAGTGAAGGCGGCCGCACCGACCACCGGGCCCGCCAATGTCTTCACGCCGCCCAGGAACACAACGATCAGCGCGTCGAAGGAGCGCGCGATCTCCAGCTCGTTGGGGAAGATCGAGCCCTTGGAGAATACGAAGAGCCCGCCGGCCACGCCCGCCATCATGCCGGCGAAGGCGAAGGCGCCCCATTGCACGCGCTTCACATCGATGCCGGTCGCCTCGGCCCGGCGGGCGCTGTCGCGGGCGGCGCGGAGCGCGTATCCGAACGGGCTGTGTGCGGCATGGCGGAGCAGCAGGATCCCACCGCCGGCGAGAACGAGGGTCAGGTAGTAGTAGACCTCGGTCGCCTTGGCCCAGCTGCTGGGCCAGATGCTGATCAGCCCGTCATCGCCGCCCGTGACCTCGATCCACTGGAACGCGAGCGACCAGAGGAGCTGAGCGAAGGCGAGGGTGAGCATCGCGAAGTAGACGCCCGTCAGGCGCAGGCAGAACCAGCCGATCAGGATCGCGAGCCCGCCGGCGGCGAGCGGCGCGAGGACCAGGGCAAGCTCCATCGGCGTGTCGGCATAAGTCACGGCGAGCGCGGCGGCATAGGCGCCGCCGCCGAAGAACGCCGCGTGACCGAAGCTCACGAGACCGCCGAGGCCGAGGATGAAGTGGAGCGAGGCTGCGAAGAGGCAGAAGATCAGGATATCGGTCGCCAGCACCAGCGCGAACTTGGAGCCGACGAGCGGCAGGCAGGCGAGGGTGAGAAGGACGATCGCGATGACGCCGCGCGTGGCGATCCCCGCCGGGCGCAATGGCCGCTCCGGCTCGCCCACTTGGCCATGTTCGCCGGCGACCTCCTCGCGCCCGAACAGGCCATAGGGCCGGATCATCAGCACGAGACCCATCACGACGAACATCAGGACGAGCGTCGATTCTGGCAGATAGGTAACGCCGAGGACGTTCAGGACCGAAATCAGAACGGCGGCGACGAACGCACCCGGTAAGCTGCCCATCCCGCCCACGACGACCACGACGAAGGCGGCGGCCAGGATGTTGAAATCCATCAGCAGATCCGCGCCCCCCTTCGGCAGCTGCAGCGCGCCGCCCAGCCCTGCGAGCGCCGAGCCGAGGAAGAAGACCCCGGTGAAGAGCCAGGCCTGATTGACGCCGAGGGCGCCTACCATCTCGCGATCCTGTGTCGCCGCGCGTACCAGCACGCCAAGCCGCGTGCGCCGGATCAGATACCAAAGCGCGACGCAGACAATGGGCGTGATCGCGATGAGCGCGATGTCGTATTGCGGGATCGGCTCGCCCATCACCCGCACGATCCCCTCAAGCCCAGGTGCGCGCGGGCCGAGGCGGTCCTCGGGCCCGAAGACCAAGAGGGCGAGGTCCTGAATGACGAGGATGACCCCGAAGGTCGCGACAAGCTGGAAGAGTTCGGGTGCGCGGTAGACAGGCCTCAACACCAGGAGTTCCACCACCACGCCGATCAGCCCCGTGATCAGCCCCGCCAGCAGCATCGCGATCCAGAACCCGGCCCAGCCCTCCATCACGCTGTAGACCTCGATCCCGAGATAGGCGCCAAGCATGTAGAACGAGCCATGCGCGAAGTTCACGATCCGCGTGACGCCGAAGATGAGGCTAAGCCCCGATGCCACCAGAAACAGCGCACAGGCATTGGCAAGCCCGGTGATAAGCTGGGCGACGAGCAGTTCCATCGGGCCTCCGCGATCCTAGCCGCAGCATCGGAAGCGCAGTCCGCTGGGTCAATCCCGATCGATCGTCAGGGACGTCTCGTCGGCCTGCCGGTCGCGACCTGTCGTCCACGCACGCCCTCGCGAACGAAGACGTAGACGCCTGCGCCGGCGATGAGGGCGATGCCGATCACGACGGTCGGGCCGGGCACCTCGCCGAAGACGCTCCACCCCCAGAAGATCGCGAGGGGGAGCAGAACGTATTCGAATGGTGCCACCACCGCTGCCTCGGCGGATCGATAGGCTTGGCTCAAGCAATAGCCGATACCGCCAGCGGTGAGACCGAGGAGAAGGAAGAGCCAAAGATCCTCAGTCGGCGGCACGATCCAGGCGCGCAGGAGGAAGATCAGACTGGGGCTTTCGAGCCCTTCGGCGAAACGCCCGTCGCCTGCGATCAGGAAGAAGAGCAGGCTCACGCCGATAAAGCTCCCCTGAATATACGCGGCCATCGCCGATGCCGGCGCGCTGACGCCCAGTCTCCGGGTGAGGATCTGCATCGAAGCATAGGCGAGGGCGGAGCCGACCGGCAGCAGCAGGAGCCAGCGGTTCACCCCGTCGGCAGCGCCGCTTTCCCAAGGTCGCATCATCACGACGACGCCGAGGAAACCCACGGCACAGGCGCCGAGCCTGCGGGGTCCCACTTGTTCTCCGAGGAACGGCACCGAGAGGAGCGTGATCAGGAGCGGGGCCACGTAGAAGATCGCCGTCGCATCGGCGAGCGGCATCACCACGATGGCTGCGTAGTAGAGCATGTTGGCCGCGACGATGAGCAAGCCGCGCAGAAGGTGGAGAAAAGGCGTCGCGGTGTAGAGCTTTGCCAGTCCCCCTTCCCATTGCAGGATCGTGAGCGTGATCGTGATCCCGATGATGGAGCGGATGAAGACGATCTGATGCAGTGGGTAGTCGCCCGAAAGCGCCTTGATCAGCATGTCGTTGACCGAGATGAGGACCACCCCTGCGAGGATACAGCCGATTGCCAGTCGCGCGGTGTCCCGGCGGTCGGCATCGGCGGCGAACAAGGTCGGCCCTCCTCAGGTCCAGATGTGCGGATAACAAAACGGAACACGCGGGCGCCGCGTCGAGCTTGCCCATTGGCGACATGCAAGCAGGTTTGCCTGTCGCAGCCAAAAGCGACAGATGTGCGAGAACTGGGTTTCTAGACCGACCCGAGGGTCGGCCCGCTCAGTCGGTCCGCCATTTCTGACTCAATGACGGCGGTGGCTCCCCCGGTTGCGCCGGGGGATGATGCGTTGGCAAGGTCGGTCGCTGGGGCCGAGCGGCGGTGCCGCTCAGTTTGTGCCGCCGCGTAGCGCGCGCACGGTCTCGTCGTCGGGTAGGTAGTCCTCGCCGGCCTTATAGGTCCAATCGACAAGCACACCCTTGTCGCCCTCCACGGCGATGGTGCCGACATAGGCGCCCATGGTCGCCTGGTTGTCGATCTCGCGATACTCGATCGGACCGACCGGCGTCTCGATCTCGAGCCCTTCGAAGCCCTTGATAATGCTCGCCGTGTCGGTCGCTCCGCCCCGCTCGATCGCCGCCGCGATCGATTGCACGGTCATGTATCCGACGAGGCTGCCGAGACGGGGATGGTCGTCATAGGCGGCCATGTATTCCTCCACGAAGGCCACGGCCTCCGGCGCTTCGACCGCGTACCATGGGTAGCCGGTGGCCACCCAACCGACAGGCGCTTCGGCGCCAAGCGGATCGAGATACTCGGGCTCCCCGGTCAGCAAGCCATAGACTTGCCGACCTTCGAAGAGCCCGCGCAGCGTCCCCTCGCGCACGAACTTCGCGAGATCTGGCCCGAAGGTGACATTATAGATCGCGTCAGGCTTCGCGCGTTCAAGCGCCTGCACCTCAGCACCCGCATCGATCTTGAAGAGGGCGGGCCATTGTTCGCCCACGAACTCGACCTCGGGCTTCAGCCGCTTCAGGTTCTCCTTGAACGCGGCCACCGCATCGCGGCCATAAGCGTAGTTCGGCGCGATGAAGGCGTATTTGATCGCGTCCGTCTTCGCCGCCTCCTCGGCCAGCATCGCGGCCTGCATGTAGGTCGAGGCGCGGAGGCGGAAGGTGTGATCGTTCCCCTTGGCCCAGACGAGCGCATCGGCGAGCGGTTCGGAGGCGAGATAGACGACCTCGTTCGCATCCGCCCATGAGGAAATCGCCAGCCCAACATTCGAGAGGATCGTGCCCGTCAGCATCACGACACCATCGCGGCTGACCAGTTCTTCGGCGATCTTCACCGCCTCGCCAGGCTGGCCCTGATCGTCGCGATAGACGAACTCCAGGGGCCGGCCGAGCACGCCACCCGAAGCGTTGACGCCATTGAGAGCCAGCTCGATCCCCTTCTTGTAGGGTTCGGCAAATGCCGCCAGGCGCTTGTAGTGATTGATCTCCCCGATCTTGATCGGCTCTCCGTCCTGCGCGCCTGCAGGGCCGAAGGGGGCGACAATGATGGCTGCGAGCGTGGCGGCGAGGGCGTGGCGTTTGGTGAGCGGCATGCTGCGATCTCCCTGGCGTCGGTCGGTAAGGATCGATCGAAAGCCTAGACTCAGCCATGCGCGACCGTCACGCGGAAATCACCGCCGTCGTTCCGAGCCCGTGGAACGCCCCGTCCTTCAGATCCGTCAGAGGCGCGGCTTGACCTGTTCGGTGCTCTGACCCTCCCGGGCCAAATCCTCGGCCAAATCGCGGAGAAGCCGGGCGGAGATCTGCTTCCAAACTTCGTCGCTCAGCAGATCGTAGCGTGCGACATGGAGGTCCAGGACCGGATGGCTAAGCCCAGTGACGCTGCTGTGCCGCTCAGTCGTGATCGCGCTCACGAAGCTGCCGCAATGGGTGAAGACCCCCGTCTCGAACCGCGCCGGTTCACCCGGGATCGAGATGAGCTGTTCGTAGACACCTGCCTGCCGCCCGGTGTCCTCCATCTCCTGCCGGCAATAGGTGCGAGGCCGGGTGAGAAGACGGCCTGCCTTGGTCATCCCATCGACCCGTTCGCCAGAGCGGTCGAAGAACCGCGTGACATCGCCTGGGCCGTATTTCTGCGCGACGGCATCGTCGAGGGCCTCGATCGAGATCCGAGCCTCGGGATGGGTCACCCATTTGCGTCTGATCGAGACGGCACGTGCCTCGGGCGAGGCGGCGGTGTCGCTGTCGGCACCGCCCGAATAGGCAACCACGACCAGGTCGTCGGCCACCCGCGATCCCTTGTGTTCCGAGGCGCGGCCGTAATGCACGAACTCCGCAACATAGCCGGGATCGTCCAGTCTCCGGTTGCGGTCGGCTTGTGGCGCGTAACCAAGCTCTTCGACCAAGAGCGCTTCGATCTCGGCCCGCGTGTCGCCAAGCCTTGCGCCGAGAACATCGATCCCCTCTGCCACTGCGGGCCGCATTTCCTCCGGAACAGGGCCGAAGCGGCGGCGCAGCACTGTGGCGGGAAGCTCTGGCAGACTATCTGCATCGATTTCGACGCTGAGCTGATCTCCCTCAAGCGCGCCCAGTGTGATCGTCGGGGTTCTCGGGCAGTCGGGAGAGCTTAGATTGGGGCTCACGATGGTCTCGGCTATGGCGCCGTCCTGCAGGCGAAGAAGGTATCGGCAGCGCACCGTGCCACCGAAGGCACGGCCCGAACCCTGCAGCTTGATCTCCCCCAGCGTGTCCACAAGCGACGCCTTCACGCCGATTTCCGCATCCCCAGCGGTGGACGCCCCTTCCCAGAGCCCATCGATCGGGCCATCGGCAAAGGCCGGCAGGGCCAAGCCCAACGCAGCGCCAATGGCGATAATCGCAGCGCTCTGGAGGCGCGGTCCACGGACCTGCGATGGCTTCAATCCGAACATCAGCATGGCTCCCCCAGCTTCCCCGACTCGCTGATTACCCACGCGATGCTACGGTATCGCAAATCTCTGCTGCGCCAAGCTGTGGCCTCGAACCGTTTAATCTCAGTCGTGATAGACAAAGGCGCCCGTTGGCGAGCCCCCGGCATCCTCCGTCCGCTCGGCCGCGACAAGGTTGGCGATCCGCCTGCGATAGACCATGGGCGCGCGGTCGATGGCGAGGCGGATCGGACGCCGCTGGTTCGGTCGCCTCTCCTCTTCCTGGATCGCCTCGAGGATCGCCTTGTCCTCGTCGAACGCGATCCGGAACATCGCATCCATCTTGGCCGAGACTTCCTCGTTGCCGTGCTCGACATTGCGCAGATGCATCCAGCGATCGATGGTCAGCTCCCGGTTCACTGGCGTAAGCAGATGGATCGCGAAGATCCGCATCGCGCCGACATCGTCCCGGCCGCGGTCTCCCTCATCGATAGCGGCTTCCGCTGGGGCGGAGCCGAAATCGATCACGGCGGTGCAGGGCGTGTGCAGATAGTAGTAGTGCCACCGGTCCACATTGCCCTCGAACCCGCCGAACGCCTTGAAAAAGCCGATGGGCTCGCCATCGCGGATCCAGCGCCAGGCGACGAGCGGTTCGGTATCGGTGCGCACATGCACGGGCACGTTTTCCGAGGCTGCGTTGCCGAGCGTCGTGGGGTGGACGAAGCTCACATGGGCGGGATCGACCAGGTTTTCTGCCACGTTGAGGTAGTGTGCCTGGATCTCGAGTGCGTCGCCCTGATGCGCGTACCAGTCCGGATCGCCAAGCTCAGGCAAGTCGAAGCAGCGGTCCTCGTCGGCGGATGTCGGTTCGCCCATCCAGATCCAGACGACGCCATGACGCTCGATCACCGGGAAGGCCCGGACATGGGCGGCAGCGGGCAGGTTCGATTGCCCGGGCACGCGGATGCAGGCGCCAGAGCAATCGAAGACCAGGCCGTGATAGCCGCATTGGATGGTGTCGCCCATGCGCTTGCCCATGGAGAGCGGGAGTTGGCGGTGGGGGCAGCGATCTTCGAGCGCAGCGACGCTACCGTCGAGGCGGCGAAACATCACCACATGCTCCTCCAGCAGAGTCACGCGCCGCAAAGTGTCGTCGAACTCCGATGACCATCCAGCGACGTACCAGGCATTCCTGACAAACTCGATCATGCGGGTTCCTCGATTGCTTGCTGGATGGGTGGCTGGCCGGCGAGGGCGATGCGGTCGCCCAGCGTGAGGATGGCGCCCAGGATGTGGCCGGCGTTGTGGAGGCGGGCGGCGAAGGCCCGGCCGCGGGCGAGGGCACGGTCTGCGAGGTCGTCTGGCAGGGGGCGGACGTCCTCGGTCACCAGACGGTCGCCAAGATCGCTGTCCTGGGAGAGCGTGCTGGCAGGGGTCCGGGTCACGTAGTGGGCAAGAGAGGGAGCCTCGGGAAGGTCTACGGCGTTCGCGATGAGCGTCGCTGCGACATCGGCTTCGGCGGCGGATCGGGCGAAGACCGTGACCGCATCCGCGATGCCGAGGGAGTGGCTGCGCCCCCGCCAACCGCTGGTCGCGACGCCGCCGATGCCTGTGCCCGCCGTGATCTCGACCGCCCCTGCGGCTTTCGCGGCGCCCGGATCGGGGTTCGTCACCAGGCCGAGGCGACAGCGCTCTCCTTCCGCGAGCGCCAGCGCGATGTCGCCGCCATTGTTGACGATGGCGCGGCGGAGCGGGGCGGATGCCAGCATCGCCGCGAGCACATGGTCCGCTACTGCCCCTGCAACGGCCGCCATCGGGGTGACGAAGGTTATCGCCGCCAGTGGCCCCGCCGCCGCCGCCATGCGTTGAGCGACTGCGCCGTCGAACGCCGGATGCGCAAGGGCAGGGCGGCGCAACGCAGGTAGCTCTCCAACGAGGTCGTGGAGCACCGGAGCGAAGGCTTCCGTAGCGGACTTGTAGGCCGTCGCAACGTCCCGAGGCGTCCCCTCGGCCGAGATCACAAGGTCGATGGGGCCGTGCTGCAGATGCAGCCTGCCATCCGGCAGCAAGGCCGCCGCGGCCCCAGCAGGCCAACTCGCCGGCAGGCGAAGCGTCAGCTTCTGCGTCATGGCCATCGGCTGCTCCCAGGCCAAGGGAGCCCCGGCCGCGCCGCCACCGCGCGGCGGCCTTTCACCAGGTGGTCGTTCTGGCGCGCGGTAAGGCTCAGCACCGCCTCCTGCATCGGCAGCACATAGTCCATATGTCCGCCGAGCGCCGCGTAGTCCGTCGCCGTCATCGTGAATTCGATGGGCGCAACGAGTGCCGGCGTCGGCACATGGCCGAAGGCACGGTCCGGCATCGCCAGCACGTCCACCATGAAGGTGATCCCACCGCCCGGCCAGATGAAGACCGGCGCACCTCCGCACGTCACACTGACCAGCCGGTCGGCCACCGAACGGGTCAGGCCTACCGGGTTCTCCGTCACCCCGGATCTCAGCGAGCCTCCCGCACCCCCCATGAAGAGCACGGAACAGAGCGCCGGCTCGCAGTTCTCCGAAATGCGCTTGACCGAAGGCAGGAGCCTTTCCGGCATCTCCTGCACCCGGGGCTCCAGCGCATCGTCGAGCTCGTAATAGGCCGCGTCCTCGCCAGTCGTACTGACCATCAAGAGGCTGAGCCCTGGCCGCGCATGCTTCCCATCCCAAGGGCGCAGGATCGCGAGCGGATCGGTAACGTCCGTCCCACCCCAGCCCGAACCTGGCGAGGCGACCCCGAAGTAGCGGCCGGGCGTTGAGCGGCGGCCGGCAATCTTGATCCCCGTCGGCTCCCAACCAATGACTTTGCCGGCCTGGTGCTCGGACATCACGCCTGTGATGTGATCGTCGACCACCACCACTTCGTCCACCAATCCCTTCCACTGTGCCGCGAACATGCCGACGGTGGCGGAGCCGCAGCCGACGCGCATGCGCCGCTCCTCGATCCCATCCACCACCGGCGCGTGACCGGCCTGAACCGTAAGCCGCGCGCCGCCCTCGATCTCGAGCTCCGCCGCCTCCTTGTTCGCGAGGGCGAGCATGGTGGCGCAGGTCACGCGCCCCTCTTTCTTGCCACCGCCGGTGAGGTGATTGACGCCGCCCAAGGACAACATCTGAGAGCCGTACTCGCCGGTTGTGACGTGGCCCACGGGCTCCCCCTCGGCGCGGACGACTGCGCGTTCGGGGCCAAGATGTCGGTCGGTGTCGATCTTCACCTTGAGACCGCAGTAGCTGAAGATCCCCTCCGTCACGACGGTGACCGTGTCGACGCCGCGGACTTGGCTGCCGACGATGAAGGGGGCGGGCTTGTAGTCTGGATAGGTCGTGCCAGCGCCGATGGCGGTCACGAAGGCGTCTTGGCCGGGCACGATGCTACCGTCCCACTCACCTTCCGTGCCGAGGAACGGGACGACTTCGCCGGCCTCGCGCGCCTCCTGTCGGGCGAGGACTGTCAGTGGATCGACCCGGATCAGCCGGCCATCCTCGTTCGCGTAGCGGTCGCAGGCGCCCGACCGGCCCTCGGCGATGAAGCACATCACAGGGCAAGCATCGCATCGGATCTTCTCCGTTGCGCGCGCGACCGTGCTTGCGTTCTCGGACCTCTTCATCGCTCGCTATCCGCTGGCATAGCTCAGCGAAACGCAGCGCGGGCGGGGCTGTCAAAGGAAAAGGTGCCATTTCTCGTTGACGGAGCGCCGCGCGACGCCCCAGCCTAGCGAACTGGAGGTGCAGCGGCATGCAGATGCTGAGACCGGAAAGCGTTGAGGAGGCTGTCGCCGCGCTTGCGCAAGGTGGCTGGCGACCGCTGGCAGGCGGCACCGATGTCTACCCATCGCTCGGGCAGGCGCCTGTGCCACCCCTTCTCGATCTCACCGGGATCGCTGCGATGCGCGGGATCTCGATCGGGACCGACACTATCCGAATAGGCGCATTGGCGACCTGGAGCGACGTGGTCGCAGCCCCTCTGCCGCCGGCTTTCGATGCGCTCAAGACTGCAGCGCAGCAGGTGGGTGGCGTGCAGGTCCAGAACGCTGGGACGGTCGCAGGGAACATTTGCAACGCCTCGCCCGCCGCTGACGGCGTTCCCCCGCTCCTGGCCCTCGATGCATCGGTCGAGCTTGCGGGTCCTGCCGCGCGCCGGGTCCTCCCTCCTGGCGCGTTCATCACAGGGGTGCGACAGACTGCCTTGCATGCGGATGAGATCGTCACGGCGATCCTTGTCCCTTCGCCCGACCCATCGGCACGGAGCGC
>JBCDFC010000017.1:0-33421 GCA_039178805.1 Pseudomonadota bacterium
CGCCGCATCGAGGGCGGCATTCGCGGCAGGGCCCGGCGTGCTCGGCAGGTTCTCCGGGTTGGCCAGGAGTGCGAGATCCGCTGGATGGAGCGTGCCGTCGCCCGCCGCCGCCAGCAGACCCCGCATGATCGGCCGGTCGATGAGCTTCGCGTAGCGCCCCGACCGGAGCGCAGTAATCGGCGCGGGCGCGCGCATCGCTTCGGCCAAGAGCCATGGCGCTTCGCAGCCAGGGAGGTAGAGATGTTCAAGCTCTGCCGGCAGCGCGCCGCGCAGTCTTTCTAAGTCTTGAGGATGCATAGTGACGGGCCCGGCCTTGCCGCCCGTCATGGAACGGGGGCGTTACGAGGGTTGGTTCCGCGATGTCTTGGGCGGGTGATTCATCGTTGCCTCCAGTTCGAGTGGCGCGGTGGTTACACCTGTGGCGCCCATGCGTCAATGGCTGTCGCCAGCCACGTCAGGCTCGCTCACTTCACAAGCGGCAGCAGCGTCTTGAAAGCGGGGGTGCCGGCGCGGGCGAGCCATTCGAACACCACCATCTCGGTCGTCACGATGCCCGCACCACAGGCTTGCAGGCGGTCAAGGCAGGCCTTCTCGCTCTCGAGCGTGCGCGAGGAGGTGGCGTCGGTGACGACGAAGACCTCGTAGTCCTCCTGCATGAGCGCGACCGCCGTCTGTAGGACGCAGATATGCGCCTCCATGCCGGTGATGACGGCTTGGGCACGGCCAGTGGCGGCGATGGCGTCGGCGAAGCCCGGCTCGGACTGGCTCGAAAAATGGGTCTTCTCGATGATCTGTGCCCTCGCCCCCTCGGCGGCCTTCAGGACATCCGGCACGGTGTGGCCGAGGCCCCGCGGATACTGCTCGGTCAACAGTACCGGGATCGCAAGCTCGCCGGCCGCCGCCAGCAACGTCTGGGTGTTCCGGATCGTCCGCGCTGGCGCCTGCATGGCAGGTACGAGCCGATCCTGCATATCGATGACGACAAGAACGGATGTTTCGGCACGAAGGAGCATGCGAGGCCTCTCTCTGGTATGCCACTCGAGAAAGTGCTGCCCGCGAGGCGATCAAGAGTCTTTGCCGTGCGGTGGAAGCCTCGCCTCAGCTTCCAGCGTCCGACCACGTGCCATGCGGGACGGGGCGTGAGATCCGGCCGGGCAATGCTTCGAAGAAGACGCTTTCGACCGCCGGTGGGCCGCCATTCTGTTGTGGGCTCCCACTCCATCCGCTTATTCGCTGGAGCTCTCCCCGAGAGAGATCTTCGAGCCCCTGCAGGGTCCAGGAGCGCGACATCGGACTGGCCCGCCGCAACAGTGTCGTGACGATCTCATCGACCGTTGGAGCGCTCAGATTCTGGGAGGTTTCGATCCGGATGAGGCCCGGGTTCTCTGCCTCGATCCGGATTTCCCAGCGGTAGGGCGGGTCATCCAGGATCCGTTCGATCTGCGGGAGATGAACTTCCTTCAGCTTTCGGTGCGTACTCGTGCGCACATAGATGCTCCAATAGACATGGGCATCGATGTCGTGAGCTGCGGTATCGGACATGCCGCAGTTCGAGCTTACGCTGCGAGTCGGGCGGAGAGGGAGTTGGTGGCGGTGCTCTCGATCTCGACGGCGACGAGGTGGCCTCGGGTGTCGTGCGGGGCGTCGAAATGGACGGGCTGCAGCCAGGGGGAGCGGCCGACCATCTGGCCCGGGTGGCGGCCGGGTTTCTCGACCAGGACCTGCATGCGTTGGCCCAACATTGAGGCCTGGAAAGCGCGTTGCTGTTCGGTCAGAAGCGTTTGTAGCCGGGTTAGCCGCTCGCTCATCAGCGCCTCGGGTACTTGGGCGGCGCGGTCCGCGGCGGGCGTGCCGGGGCGGGGCGAGTACTTGAACGAATAGGCCTGAGCGTATCGGACCTCGCGGACGAGGGCGAGTGTCGCCTCGAAATCCGCGTCCGTCTCGCCCGGAAAGCCCACGATGAAATCACCCGAGAGCGCGAGATCGGGTCGTACCCCGCGGATACGCTCGACAAGGCGGATATAGTCCTCGGCTGTATGCCTGCGGTTCATCGCTTTCAGGACCCGGTCCGAGCCTGCCTGCACCGGCAGGTGCAGATAGGGCATCAGCTTCGGCTCCTCCGCATGGGCGGCGATCAGGTCGTCATCCATGTCGCGGGGGTGCGAGGTGGTGTAGCGAAGCCGCTCGAGCCCCTCGATCCGCGCGAGCCTGCGGAGGAGGCCGCCGAGGCCCGTCCCCATGTCCGGCAGCCGCTCCCCATGCCAGGCGTTGACGTTCTGGCCGAGGAGCGTGATCTCGCGCACGCCGCGGCCGACCAAAGCCTCGGCCTCTTGTAGGATGCGCGCGGCAGGGCGCGAGGTCTCCGCACCGCGGGTGTAGGGGACGACGCAGAAGCTGCAGAACTTGTCGCAACCCTCCTGCACCGTGAGGAAGGCGGTCGGATTGCGAGCGGGTCGCCGGTCGGCCGGCAGATGCTCGAACTTGTCCTCGGTCGGGAAGTCGGTGTCGACCGAAGGCTGACCTGCCTCAGCGCGGCGGACCATGCCGGGCAGGCGGTGATAGGCTTGGGGCCCGACGACGACGTCGACGAGAGGCTGCCGGCTGCGGATCTCCGCCCCCTCGGCCTGCGCGACGCAACCGGCGACGGCGAGTGTCATGCGCCCGCCTTCCGCCTCCTTCGCCTCGCGGAGGGAGCGGAGGCGACCGAGCTCGGAATAGACCTTTTCGGCGGCCTTCTCGCGAATATGGCAGGTGTTGAGGACGACGAGATCGGCGCCATCGGGAGCGTCGACGATCTCATAGCCGTCAGCGGCGAGGGCGGCACCCATCCGCTCGCTGTCATAGACGTTCATCTGACAGCCATAGGACTTGATGAAGGCGCGCTTCGGCTCGGTCATCCGGTCTCTCCCCAAGGCGGCGCGCAAAAGCAAAACGGGCCGCCTGATCGACGGCCCGTTTTCTAGGCTGGTGTGCGGCCCATCGCAACGGGCCAGGTCGTTCGCTTCAGCCGCGCTTACGGCCGAGGCCGATCTTCTTGGCGAGCTGCTGGCGCTTCTTCGCGTAGGAGGGGGCCACCATCGGATAGTCGGCCGGCAGGCTCCACTTCGCCCGATACTGCTCGGGCGTCATGTCGTATGCCGTCTTGAGGTGGCGCTTCAGCATTTTCAGCTTCTTGCCGTCCTCGAGACAGATGATGTGATCGTCGGTAACCGACCTCTTCACCGGAACGGCGGGCTTCAGTTCCACTTCGGGCTCTGGCACCGGCAGGCCCAACTTGGACAAGGTGTCGTAAACGCTCTCGATCAAGCTCGGCAATTCGGCACTTGGTACCGGATTATGCGAGACATGCGCCGCCACGATGTCGGAGGTCAGCGCGAGGATTTCGCTGTGATCGGTTGTATCGTCAGCCATGTATGCGCCTCATCACGGATATTGTTGCCGCTATTGCGGTCTTGGGATTGAAGGACAAGTCTACCATTCTCGGCACGGCCCTTAGCCTGCCTGGAGACTGCGAATATTTGGCAGATACACCCTGTTCAAAGCTAGTGCAATAGACAGTGAAAATTTTCGGTATTGTTTTTGAAAATTTCGCAGTCTTGCTACTCATCCATTCTGCACGAATTTGAGAGCTTGCTGACGGTTCCGGTAATCCCGTGCAATGCATTGGGGACCAATTCGGTGCCAAGGAGGCGGTCGAAGTTGACGGGGCGTGGAAAGTCAAGACCGTGAGTGAGTGCACGGCGAAATCCAAAGCGTCTGTAGTAGGGCTCATCTCCGATAAGCACGACACGTTCCCAGCCGAGCTCCCTAGCGAGATCTAGAGTCTCGATGATCAGAAGTGCACCTAAGCCTTCGCCCTGCCGCGTATTGTGCACGGCGATCGGGCCGAGAAGCAGCGCAGGGAGGGCGGGTTCTTCGCGACGCGTAATCTCGACCGGCCAATAGCGGATCGCGCCGACAAGCGCGTCGTACTCGTCGCGCGCGATGGTGCAAAGGGCCGCCACCGGATCGACTCCACCCCGAAGTTGATAGGACGAGAGGGCCGCACGGCCGGGCGCAAAGGTGAGATCCAGGAGATACTCCACCTCGTCCGCATCGCTCGGCGCTTCTCTCATCAATCGGAACATCGGCGTCGGCGTCGGCGTCGGTGGGGGCAGAGCTCTGGTAAGAGCACCCGGTTGAGGCGACGCGGGCGCGGGCTAGGTCGCTAGCACGCGGCGTCGCGCCGCACCAGCCGGGAGGTCTCCCGGACATGCAAGATCACCGGAGTGCTCATGTTCTACCGCCCAGCCGATGGCCATGGTTTGCCGCATGATCCGTTCAAGGCGCTCGTTGTACCGCGACCCATCGGCTGGATCTCAAGCTTGGACGGTGAGGGGCGTGCGAATCTGGCCCCCTACTCCTTCTTCAACGGTTGTGGGGATGCGCCGCCGCTGGTGATGTTTGCCCAGACCGGGCGGAAGACGCGTACGGAGGCAGAGAAGGACAGCATCGCCAATATTCGGGAGACGCGCGAATTTGCCTGCAACATCGTTAGTCAAGCGCTGATGGACGCGATGAACACGTCCTCGGCGCAGTTGGGCCGGGAGGTGGATGAGTTCGAGGCGGCGGGCCTAACGAAAGCGCCCTGCGCCGAGATCGCGGCCCCAAGAGTGGCCGAGGCGCCCGCGTCGCTCGAATGCCGATTGGTGCGGATCGTCGACGATCTGCCGGTCTGGAAGGAGCATCAGCGCAATATCGTCGTGATTGGAGAGGTTGTCGGCGTGCACATCGCTGATGGGGCCCTGCGAGACGGCCGGGTCGATGTGGTCAGCTACACGCCCATCGCGCGGCTCGGCTACAAGGACTACGCGGCGGTGCGCGAGACCTTCGAGCTTGAGCGACCTGGCTGATCTGCCCCGAACTGCCCCGAACTGCCCCGAACTGCCCCGAACTACGCCGAACCGCACCTAACTGCGCCGATCTGAGCTGACGCTTGCCCAACCGATGCATGCCCGGCAGAAGGCGGAATGAGGCAACGCGGATCAGCACGGAAAGGCGGCGATGACCAAAGCATCCATCGGAGTGGTAGGCGGCTCTGGCCTTTATGAGATCGACGGTCTGGAGAACGCGGGGCGCCAGAAAGTGGAGAGCCCTTGGGGCACGCCTTCCGACGAGCTGCTGACCGGCACGCTTTCGGGCACGGACATCGCCTTTCTGCCCCGCCACGGTCGCGGGCATCGGCTAAGCCCCACGGACATCGACTATCGCGCCAATATCGATGCGCTGAAGCGCACGGGTGTCACGGATGTGCTCAGCTTCTCCGCCTGCGGCTCGTTTCGCGAGGACATGGCGCCGGGCGATTTCGTGATCGTCAATCAGTTCATCGATCGGACCTTCGCACGGCCGAAGTCGTTCTTTGGCGAGGGGTGCGTTGCCCATGTCTCGATCGCCGACCCTGTCTGCGCCCGTCTGCGGGCGGCGCTCCTGGACTGCGCCGGCGCGCCCGGTGTGCCGAAGCTGCATGATGGTGGCACCTACCTCGCGATGGAGGGTCCGCAGTTCTCCACGCTCGCCGAGAGCAAGCTCTACCGCGAGGCTTGGGGCTGCGACGTGATCGGGATGACGAACATGCCCGAAGCGAAACTCGCGCGCGAGGCGGAGCTTTGCTACGCGACGGTCGCGATGGTCACGGACTATGACAGCTGGCATCCCGACCATGGTGAGGTCGATATCCAGTCGATCATCTCAACGATGCACGCCAATGTCGCGGGCGCGAAAGCGCTGCTGGGCGCTGTTGTCGAGCGCTTAGGACAAGATCGCCCGCCTTGCCCCTATGGCTGTGACAGGGCGTTGGAGTATGCGATCATCACCGCGCCAGAAGCTCGGGATCCAGCACTTGTCGCGAAACTCGACGCCGTTGCTGGGCGGGTTCTAGGTGGTGTCGCTGCATAGAGAAGGAGATCGCCATGGCCGATGGTGCGAGCGGGCCGCTATTCGATCGGGCGGCGTTGGAGGCGGCGGCGACACTCGTGCATCAGCACATCGCGCCGACACCAGCCTATCGCTGGCCGCTCTTGGCCAGGCGCCTTGGACTGGATGTGGTGGTCAAGCATGAGAACCACACGCCGACCGGTGCGTTCAAAGTGCGGGGCGGGATCGTTTATCTGGATGAGCTTGCTCGAGCAGGCGGGTGTGCGGGGATCGTTACGGCGACGCGTGGAAACCACGGACAGTCGATCCCGTTCGCGGCGCGGGCCTACGACATTCCCGTCACGGTCTATGTGCCCGAAGGGAATAGCCGGGAGAAGAATGCGGCGATGGAAGCGTGGGGGGCCCGTCTCGTCGTCCACGGCCATGATTTTGAGGCATCGCGCCTGGAGGCCGTGCGCGTTGCGGAAGCAGAAGGCCTGCATATCGTGCCGCCCTTTGCCGAGCCGCTGGTTCGCGGTGTTGCGACCTACGGTCTGGAGCTTTTCACCGCGCATCCCGATCTCGACACGGTCTATGTGCCAATCGGCATGGGTTCGGGCATCTGTGCCCTGATCACCGCGCGGGACCTGTTGGGGCTCAAGACGGAGATCGTCGGTGTCGTCTCATCGGGCGCCGACGCTTATGCGCAGAGCTTCGAGGCGGGCGAAGTGGTCGAAACGGCGACGGCTGCGACTTTCGCCGATGGCATGGCATGTCGTGTGCCATGGGAACTGCCATTTGCCATCATCCGCCGGGGTGCGGCTCGCATCCTTCGGGTCACGGATGATGAGGTCGCCGAGGCGGTGCGCGTTTACTATGCCGACACCCACAACTTGGCCGAAGGTGCCGGGGCCGCGCCGCTGGCCGGTTTGATGCAAGAGCGTGAGCGCATGGCCGGGCGGAAGGCCGGCGTCATCCTCTG
This sequence comes from Pseudomonadota bacterium, assembly GCA_039178805.1. Taxonomy (GTDB): domain Bacteria; phylum Pseudomonadota; class Alphaproteobacteria; order Rhodobacterales; family Rhodobacteraceae; genus Thermohalobaculum. The sequence continues at coordinate 6,875 of JBCDFC010000017.1, forward strand.
TGGCGGCAACATCGACCGGGAATGGTTTCTGGAGATCCTGGCAGGGCGAACGCCAACCCCGCTCTAACGTTTCAAGGCGCAACGGGGTCGATCAACTGCGGCATCACGCCTCGGAGTCTCGCTGGCATGGGGGGCGGGAGAGCCTACATGCAGCGCTCCACCGCGGGATGCAAAGCTGCCCGCCATGACAGGAAACCGCCATGAATATGATCGCCCCCGCCATCGCCGCCGAAGCGGCGACCGAGGACGCGGACCTGCAGGACGCGCCGAGTAGAGCAGAGGCTGAAGCAGCACTCGACGTGCTGAAACGTCTGGCGCAGACGGAGCCGGAAGAAGCCGCTGCGCTCGGTCTTTCGTCGCTTGCTGCGCTGCGCCCGGGCGGGGACGGGGCGCTGAGCCGGGAGTATCCGGAAACCTTTACGCCGGACGACGCCTACAAATCCAGCATGCCCGACCTGCAGAACGGGCCTTCGAGCCTGATCAAGGGCGCGCGCACTGGCATCCAGCATGTGGGGATCTCGAACTTCCGGTTGCCCCTTGCCGTCCGCAGGCGCGAGGGCGGTGCTCATACGCTTGAGACGTCGGTTACCGGGTCGGTCAGCCTGGCGGCGACCAAGAAGGGCATCAACATGAGCCGGATCATGCGGTCCTTCTACTCGCATGCCGGAGAGAGCTTCGATTTCGAGCGGATCGAAGGGGTGCTGGAAAGCTACCTCAAGGATCTTGAGAGCGGCGATGCGCGGGTGCAGCTTCGCTTCCGCTACCCGATCATGCGGCCGTCGCTGCGGTCGGGGCTTGCGGGGTATCAGTATTACGACGTCGCCTTTGAGACGGTCCGAATGGCCGAGCGGACGCTACGGGTGATCCATCTCGATTACGTGTATTCCTCGACCTGCCCGTGCTCATTGGAGCTGTCGGAGCATGCGCGGCTCGTGCGAGGGCAGATCGCAACACCGCACTCTCAGCGTTCGGTCGCGCGGATCTCGGTGGCGCTTGAGCCGGGGGCGGCGCTGTGGATCGAGGATCTCGTCGAGCTGTGCACTGGCGCCATCCCGACTGAGACGCAGGTGATGGTGAAGCGCGAGGATGAGCAGGCCTTTGCCGAACTCAACGGTGCCAATCCGATCTTTGTCGAGGACGCCGTGCGCCTTCTGTGCGAAGCGCTGGAGACGGATGGGCGCGTCGGCGATTTCAGGGTGGTGGCGAGCCATCAAGAGTCGCTCCACTCCCATGATGCGGTCTCGGTGCTGACGCGGGGCGAAACTTTCGCGCAGGAGAGCATCGATCCCCAGCTCTTCGCCTCGCTCTACCACATAGGCTGAGGCGGTGGGTGGGCCGGCTCGCCGGCCCTCACCCCTACGCGGCGAGCTTGGCGACCTTTTCCTTCGCCACTTCGACGGCATCGCCGCGCACCATCTGGCGGTCGGCGGGGATCACCTCGACATCCGTGATACCGATGAAGCCCAGGATGTGCCGCAACCAGGGCGTGGCAAAGTCAATGCTGCTATCGACCTCCGTGCCTCCCGACGCCACGACGATGACCGCCCGCTTACCGCTCAGTAGTCCGACGGGGCCATCCTCAGTGTACTGAAAGGTCCGCCGGGCACGGGTGACGAGATCGATCCAAGCCTTAAAGGCCGCCGGCACACCGAAATTGTAAACCGGGACACCGATGACGAGCGTGTCCGAGGCCTCGATCTCGCCGATCAGCTTGTCGGAGAGTGTCAGTGCAGCGCGCTGCTCGTCACTCCGATCCTCGTCGGGCGTGAAATTCGCACCGATCCAGGTTTCGTCGATCAAGGGAAGGCCGTCCGCCAGATCGCGGCGGATGACACGACCGCCGAGCCGCTCGACCACGGCGGCGCTCAGCGCTCGGCTCGTGCTGCCGTCGCGGCGCATGCTGGCATCGATATGCAGGATCGTCTTGGCATCGCTCATCAGATCTCTCCCGTGGTGTGTCGTGCGGCAACTCCGCGCTTCGATTGGGAGGAGGTAACGCTTGAAGAGGAGTGGTGCATGAGCATTTGAAAGAGTAGAGAATTGCCGGCGAGAGAATAATTGGGAACCTCTATGGATCGCTTTGAGGACATGCGTTGCTTCATCCATGTCGTGGACCACGGCAGCGTCACACGGGCAGCAGAAACGCTTTCGATTGCGCCGTCGGCGGTGTCGCGTCGTATCAAGGAACTTGAGCACAGGCTTGGTGTACAGTTGTTGGCGCGTACGACACGCCGGATGAAGCTGACCGATGCCGGCCGGACATTTTACGACCGTTCATTGCGTATCCTGGCCGATGTCGAGGAGGCCGAGGGCGAGGTTTCGGACGCGTCGCGGGCGCTGACGGGACCGCTCAGACTGGCAGCACCACTCGACTTCGGCACCCAGCATCTTGCACCGATTCTGAATGATTTCGTTTCAGAACACTCGGCGCTGACACTGGACCTCGATCTCTCCGACCGGATGACGGATCTCGTTGGCGAAGGGTTCGATCTGGCCCTTCGGATCGGCGCGTTGCGGGACAGCTCTCTGATTGCGCGCAAACTTGCGGATATCAGCACCCATGTCCTGGCATCACCCGCTTTTCTCGAACGCCATGGTACACCAGCGACACCCGAGGGCATGACCGATTGGCCAGCGCTCGCCTATTCCGGTTCGGAGCGGGCCGACATCTGGCGTTTCACCGATCCGGATGGTGAGCCGGGCTCCGTGCAGATGCAAATACGGGTGCGGGCGAACAATGGCAGCGTGCTGATCAGTGCGGCGGAGGAGGGTTTGGGCGTGACGATGCAGCCAGCCTTTATCGCCTCACGGGCACTGGATGCCGGTACGCTTCTAGAAGTGCTGCCGGCCTATGAGTGGCCCGGTCTTTCCCTTTACGCCGTGTATCCGCAGACACGGCATCTCTCCGCCAAGGCCCGGGCGTTGATCGACTATCTGCGCATGAGGCTCAGCGGCGCGCGCGCCGTTTGGGACCGCGCCCCTGCGTCTGGCCCCGCGTTCGGCCGTTAGCGTTCGGGAACAAGTTGGTCGGTACATCCCGCTCCACCACGCGGCCATGGGCTGCAAGCTCTGCCGCGATGATGGGTGCTGCGGTCACAAGCAGATCGTCGAACGGGATCAGACGCGAGTCCGCCGTGCCGACCTTGCCGCGGCGCATGCTCGGATGCTGATCGAGCGTCGAGCCAACCGCGTCGAACAAGCCTTCGCGGTCCTCGGCGACGTCGCGCGCGTGCATCCAGCGCGGCTCCTCCCGCGTGAGATCCTTGTAGCGCAGCACGCGGAGGCGACGGTGGCGGGCAATGGTCTCGGCCGTGTGAAGGGCAGAGCAACGCGCCCATCCTGAGCCGAGCATCAAGACCTTCGCACGACCCGTCTCCAACAGTTGACCGAACGGGCCCTCGAGCCCGAAGGCCCAGTCCCGCGGGTGATGGGCGACGATGTCGCGTGCGCCCGGGCCGAGGGCCGTGAGCGAATGCACGGGGTGCCGGCTGCGCACGACACCGGGCCAAGAGCGGAAGGTCTCAGCCAACGCGCCGAGATGGTGGCAGCTCGAATACGTGGGATCGAAACCGCGAACCTCCTGCTCGATGCGCGCGCAGTCGGCGGGATCCACGTCATGCGGCAGCTCAGGCATCAGGGCGTCGCGGGTAAAGGCCGGCATCATGATCAGGCCCGGATTGCCAACGGCCCCGATCAGCGCCTCGATTACACCGCGGGCCCCGCCCAGCACATCCCCCACACGGCGCATCGAGCAATGCACGACGAGCGCATCGCCTTCGATCACGCCGAGCCGTTCGAGGTGCTCGCGGAGCGTCGTTGCGCCGATGGGTAGCGGTTGGCGGCGCGCGCGCTTGCCGCGACGTTGATCAGCCGATGACGGCTCAGAGGCCACCACTTTGCTCCGATCGTGTGTGTCCAGGCTCATTCGACAGGCCACCCTTGGTGAAATGCGGCATATTCAAGGCAAAACAAAGGCAGGAAACAATGTGGCAGGCAAGTATTCTCTTTTCGGCACGCCTCGATACGGCACGCGACCGAAACTGGGAAAATCCTTGTGAGATATCAGTTTCTTACTGCTCAGGCTCCGCCTCCTCGGCCGTGTCGGCCGCAGACTGCGGCATTGAGAACCAGGCAAGAATGTGGCGCAACAGCGGCTCTGTGGTCCGGTTCTGATCGCGATGCAACACGAGGGCGAGTTCTGCCTCGTCGTTGCAATCCTGCCAGCTTAGCCCGTCATGGCCCGCTGGCAGACCGCCAGACAACGGCGCACTTTCTCCGCAACCATTGGCTTCGCGGGCAAGCTCAAGATGCGCCTCGATGGGCTGCGCCGTCGCGCCGTCCCCGTCGTTCTCCAGCGCCTCGGTCAATGGCCATCCGTCGGCAGCGGGCGCATGAACATGCATCAGCCGCATCGGACCGGCACAGTCCTCCGGCAAACTGCCCCAGAAGCCGCCATTCCTCGGGACGAAGGCATTGGCCAGTTCCGGGCTGAGGCAGGCGGCCTCCCAGGTCAGCGACCCGCCGAGACCATGACCGGTGATCAGGACCCGTTCGCGGTCGATGCCATGGCGACGCTCCGCATCGGCGAGCACCGTTTCCAGGAAGCTGATCTCGTCGCGGCCACCCGATTCCGTGCCTGTGAGCCGCCAGCTCGATGCAGCACTGCCATCGGCGAAGCGCTGCGTTAGGCCGACCGGAACGATCAAGGCATGCTCGCCTGCGAGCACCGTGGCGCGGAGCACCGGGTCATCGGCGAGGACGGCTGCGTCTTCGCCGGCGTTGTGCAGGAGGAGGACGACGGGATGAGGCCCTTCTCCGTCCGGCAGACGGACATGGTAGCGCCCGCTCGTCAGCACACAGCCCGCTTGATCGCAGGCCTGCTCGTTGGGTCCGACATCGGAGGTCGATGCGGTTTCGTCGGGCGTCGGCTCTTCGGGCGTCGCTGCGGCGACCACCGGCGCGTCCTGCGCAGTCGCCGCGACCACGCCCACAGCCGCAAACACCGCTGCAAGCGCCGCAGCCAGCGCCGTGCGGCCCAGCATATCCTTCGTGCTCACCCTCATGTCCCCCCGGTCATGATCGATTGGCCAGCCTGGTCCCGCGTCGAGGCAGTAGGCAAGGCGTTCCCCCAAACGCCTGTGAAGCACCTATGCGCCTCGCCCCCGGACCGCGCTGCGACCTATCGTTCAGGCGGTCGCAGCCTTTTTGCGAACATACCGGCCAGGTGCCGGCTCGATCTGGCCGAGCACGGCCCCGGGCTCGCACGCCGGAACGTCCGGACCGGCATGCTTGCCGAGCCAGGCGTCCCAATCGCCCCACCAGGAGCCAGCCGTCTCTGTCGTACCCTCGCGCCATGCCTCTAGCGTGTCCCCTTTGAGGCCTGCCTTGGTCCAGTACTGGTACTTCCCCGCCGCCGGGGGATTAACCACACCCGCAATGTGCCCGGACCCCGCCAGCACGAATTTATGCGCGCGTCCGCCAAGCAATTTCGCGGCCCTGAAAGCACTCGCCGCAGGGGCAATGTGATCTTCGACTGTGGCGACATGATAGCAGGGAAGTGTCACGGCCTTGGGGTCGAGCTTATGCCCGTCCAGCACAAGCTCGCCCTTCGCCAGTGCATCTTTGTTGTAGAATGTATCGAGATATTCGAGATGAACCTGCCCTGGCATCGCAGTCGAGTCCGAATTCCAGTAGAGCAGATCGAACGGGAAATTCTCTTTCCCGAGCAGGTAATTGTTGACGACAAAGCTCCATACTAAGTCGGACGAGCGCAGACAATTGAAGGCGTTGAACATGTTCTCGGACGATAGGAAGCCATGCTCCGCCACGACCTGCCGAATATTGTTCAGCACTTCGTCATCGACGAAGGCGGCAAGCTCGCCCGCATCGGAGAAGTCGAGCTGCGCGGTAAAGAATGTGGCCGAGGCGATGCGGTCGTCGCCCGTCGCCGCCATGTGGCAGAGCGTGGTGCCGAGCATCGTGCCGCCGATACAGTAACCGACGATGTTGGCTTTGTCGGCGCCGGTTTCCTCGAGCGCTTTCTCGAGCCCGGTATAGACGCCCTTTTTCATATAGCTCGTCCAGGTCTCGTCCTTCTGCTCGGGCCCCGGATTGACCCAGGAGATGACGAAGACCGTGTGTCCCTGAGCTACGAGCCAGCGGATCATCGATTTCTTCTCGTTCAAGTCGAGAATGTAGAATTTGTTGATCCAGGGTGGGACGAAGAGGAGCGGGCGCTTATGCACCGTCTCGGTTGACGGCGCATATTGGACGAGCTGCATCATCTCGTTCTCAAAGACGACCGAGCCCGGCGTCATGGCCATGTTGCCGCCCACATGGAAGGCTTCCATATCGGTCTGGCGAATGCGCAGATGCCCCTCGCCCATCTCGATGTCGCGCACGAGATGTTCGAGACCGCGCACGAGGTTCTCGCCTTTCTCCTCGATCGTCGCCTCGATCACATCGGGGTTGAGGGCGGGATAGTTCGAGGGGGCGTGCGCCTCGATGAAGTTCCTTACAACGAGATCGAGCTTTTTGCGGTCCTTGGGCGAAAGCGCTTCAGCGCTGCGCACCTGGTCCTGCAGCCAGTCAGCGGTGAGGAGATACGACTGCTTGAGGTAGTCGAGCATGGGATTGTTGTCCCAGGCCTCGTGCTTGAAGCGCTTATCGCCGCGCTTCGCGGCCGTCTTTGGCCCGGCCTCGGCGTCGCCCAAGACCCGCTGCCAGGAGCGGAGCCAGAGATCCGTTTGCGCCGACCAGAAGCGCATGCTCGCCTCGATCGCAGTCTGCGGCCGGTCGAAATAGCCAAATGCGAGGCGCGCCATGGCGGGCGCAGTGTTGAGCGGATCGGGACGCAGGGTCGTGATATCGTCGATCGCGCGGTCCAGCGACTTCATCCAGACCCGCTGCGAACGCTCTGACAACGCCTGCAGGCGATCCGTGAGCGCCGGTGTCGTGGCGGCCGCCGCCGCCCCTTGCGTCTCGTCCTTGGCCATCGGGCTCCTCCTTATGGCGCGGGGTCTGTGGCCCCGTCTTTCGGTGGCCGTGCCCGTTCTGCTGGCACCGGCTGCAGGCTCCGTGTATTCTTACACGGTCGAAGTCGACTTGATCTTTGTCAGGAACCCTATCATGCGGGTCGCTGCAATCGCCACAGCCGCACTGCCGATGTTGATTGCATCCTGCGGAACGGTTGAGCTTTTCGGGCTCTATGACGTGCCGGAGCAGCCCGAAACGGCGGATGCCCCTTGGCCGCGGCTTGTGGACGTACCGGAGGCGCCGCCTGTCGGAAGCTTCACGACGGAAGCACCAGATCCTGCGACAGGCGTCGCCCTACGCGTCGATCTTGAGACGGCCGCCGCGCAGCAGAATGCCGATGCGCGCAGGCTCGATGCTCCGGTGCTGACCGAAGCCGATCGCCGCGCTCTCGGGCGCTGATCGGAAGCCGCCGCTCCGACGATCCTTCGGTAACCGCTGTTGAAACTGTCCGTATGTCTCGCTGGGCCTCCGATGCCGGATGACACGGTTTCTTGGGAGCCGATTGCTGACCCTTCGACGCCCACCGTTTCGGTGGGCTGTCTGCCGCCTGGGGCCGTGGTATAGCCCGCCACCGAATGTTGCCGAGGCCGGAGCCATGCCCGAGGAATTCTACCGCATCAAACGCCTGCCACCCTACGTCTTCGCCGAGGTCAATCGTCTGAAGGCAGCCTATCGGGCCGAGGGGCGTGACATCATCGACTTTGGCATGGGCAACCCCGATCAGGACACGCCGGAGCATATCGTCGACAAGCTGGTGGAGACGGTGAGGCGTCCCCGCACCCACCGCTACTCCGCCTCCAAGGGTATCCCGGGGCTGCGGCGCGCACAGGCCGCCTACTATCAGCGTCGCTTCGGCGTTGAGCTCGATCCGGAAACGGAGGTTGTCGCCACGCTCGGCTCCAAAGAAGGGCTCGCCAATCTCGCTATGGCGATCACGGCGCCTGGCGATGTGATCCTAAGCCCCAATCCGAGCTACCCGATCCACCCCTATGGCTTCATGATCGCGGGCGGCGCGCTCAGGCATATCCCTGCGCTCGGGCCTGAGGGGCGGTTCGAGCCGGAGACCTATCTCGCGGCGGTCGAGCGGGCGATCCATCACAGCGTCCCGGCGCCGGTGGCGATCATCGTCAACTTCCCGTCGAACCCCACTGCGCAGAACTGCGATCTCGATTTCTATCGGGCGCTGGTGGCGCTCGCGCGTCGTCACGGGGTCTGGATCCTGTCGGACCTCGCCTATGCGGAGATCTATTTCGACGACCACCCGCCGCCCTCGATCCTGGAGGTTGAGGGGGCCAGGGAATGCGCGGTGGAGTTCACCTCGCTCTCCAAAACCTACTCGATGCCCGGTTGGCGCATGGGGTTCGCCGTCGGCAACCCTCGGCTGATCGAGGCGCTGACGCGGATCAAGAGCTATCTCGACTATGGCGCCTTCACGCCAGTGCAGGTCGCAGCGGCGCATGCGCTGAACGGTCCTCAGGACTGCGTCGAGGAGATCCGCGCGCTTTACCGCGGTCGCCGGGACGCATTGGTGGAAAGCTTCGGTCGCGCGGGCTGGGACATACCCCCGCCACCCGCGACCATGTTCGCCTGGGCGCCGGTCCCCGAACCTTTCCGCGATCTCGGTTCCATGGCGTTCTCGAAGATCCTGCTGGCCGAGGCCGAGGTCGCCGTGTCCCCCGGTGTCGGGTTCGGAGAGTATGGCGAGGGCTATGTGCGGCTTGGCCTCGTCGAGAACGAGCAACGCATCCGCCAGGCGTCCCGCGGGATCAAGGCACTGCTCGCGGATGCCGAAGGTGCGATCGCCCGCTACACAGCCCAGTCAGAGGCGGCCGAGTAGAAGCGATGAGCGACGCCACGTGGGATCCAACGGTGGCCGAGCGTGAGACGCGGGGATCGGTGGCGGAGCTCGTCGCCGAGAGTGGGCTGGTCAGCGGAACACCGATCACGCTCGACCTCCGGTTCGTGCCCGGATCAGACGCAGACCGCCCGGGCTTTATCGCAGCCATGCGAGCTGCCGGCTATGCGGGCGCTGCTTATGAGGCTGGTGGGCGCGAAGAGTTGGAAGCAAGCCTTCCTCAAATCCCACTCACACCGGATGCCGTTTGGGCCGAGGAGGCTCGGGCCGCTGAGATCGCGCTCGCACATGGCTACGAGCCTGCGGGTTGGGGTTTCGAGGAGCCATAAACCACCGGCCGGCGCGATAGGTCAGAGAGTTGGCGGTGGACCCTAGCACCGCCGAGGGCTAGACAGCGGCCCACTCGCCCACTCGCCCACTCGCCCAGACGACACGGAGCTTCGACGACATGACCACCCCTTTTCGCCTCGGCATTGCCGGGCTCGGTACTGTCGGTGCCGGTGTCGTCTCGCTCTTGGATGAAGAACGCGATGCCATCGCCGCCAAAGCGGGGCGACCGGTCGAAATCAGCGCCGTTTCCGCCCGCAACCGGACACGGGATCGCGGCGTCGACATCACGCGCTTTGCGTGGGAGGACGATGCCGTCGCTCTCGCCGCGCGCGACGACGTCGATTGCGTGGTCGAAGTGATCGGAGGCTCAGACGGACCCGCCAAAGCCTCTGTCGAGCGGGCACTCGCGGCCGGCAAAGACGTGGTGACCGCCAATAAAGCGCTCCTGGCATTCCACGGCCAGGCGCTGGCCGAGGCGGCGGAAGGTGCCGGTGTCGCCCTAGCGGCAGAGGCCGCCGTCGCCGGCGGCATTCCGGTCATGAAGGCGCTCGGCGAAGGGCTCGCCGCCTCGCGCGCGACCCGGGTGACGGGCGTCCTCAACGGCACCTGCAATTACATCCTGAGCGAGATGGCCACGAGTGGGGCGGCCTATGACGACGTTTTGAGCGAGGCGCAGCGCCTCGGATATGCCGAAGCGGACCCTACGACCGATGTGGGCGGGTTTGACGCCGCGCATAAGCTCGCGCTCCTCGCAGCACTCGCCTTCGGCACCCGTGTGGATTTCGAGAACGTGGTGGTCGAGGGGATCGATCGCGTCAGTCCCGCCGATCTCGAGACGGCGGCAGATATGGGATACGCAGTACGCCTGATAGGGCTCGCGCGGCTTGAGCCTTCGGGCCTCGAGCAGCGGGTGCGGCCTTGTCTCGTGCCGTTGTCGAGCGCGCTTGGTGCGCTGCCCGGTGTCACGAACGCGGTGGTGATTGACGGGGCCGCCGTGGGGCGGCTGACCTTGACGGGGCCGGGCGCTGGTGCGGGACCGACTGCCGCCGCCATCCTCGGCGATGTGATCGATATCGCACGCGGCGCGCGGCGCCCGCTCTTCGCCCGTCCTGCAGGCACGTTGACGGCGGCCACACCCCTTGCCCATGGCGACGAGCATGCGCCCTATTATCTGCGCTTTATGCTGGAGGACGCGCCAGGAGCGCTCGCCCAAGTGGCGGCGACGTTGGGTGCCGAAGGGATCAGCATCCACCGCATGCGCCAATACGATCGCGGCCAGCCCGTACCAGTCGTCGTTGTGACCCATGATGCTCGGCGCGACGCCATCGACCGGGCGCTTACGGCCATCGACACCCTGCCTGTGAGCGCCGAGCATCCGGTGGCCATGCGCATAGAAGAGTGCTAGTCACCGCGGGATCGTCACGGGGCACGCCCACCCGCCTTCGGGCCTAGGCTTCCGCCCGCAATCCACCCCAGCCGGCCAACCGATACAGAGGCATGCAGATGGACCAGAAGCCCATCCCTGACACCTTCCAGGACCGCATGCTTTCGCTCGGCCTTGCCCGAGTGTCCGAGGCCGCCGCCATCGCTTCGGCCAAGCTGATCGGGCGGGGCGATGAGAAGGCGGCGGATGCCGCAGCCGTCGAGGCGATGCGATCGGAGCTGAACAAGCTCGACATCGCGGGCACCGTCGTGATCGGGGAAGGTGAGCGGGACGAGGCCCCGATGCTCTATATCGGGGAGGAGGTCGGCACCGGTCAGGGACCGGAGGTCGACATCGCGCTCGACCCGCTCGAGGGCACGACCCTGACGGCCAAGGCCATGCCGAACGCGCTGACCGTCATCGCCATGGGCCCGCGTGGCTCCATGCTGCACGCGCCCGATGTCTATATGGACAAGCTTGCTGTCGGCCCCGGCGTGCCGGATGGCGCGCTAAGCCTCGAGATGACCGGGGCCGAGCGGGTGAGGGAATTCGCGAAGCTGCGCAACATGGCGCCTGAGGCTGTCGCCGTCTGCATCCTTGAGCGGCCGCGCCATGCGGAGCTGATCGACAGCGTTCGCTCCACCGGCGCTGCAGTGCGGCTCATCACCGATGGCGATGTCGCGGGCGTCATTCACTGCGCCGAGCCCAAGACCGGCATCGATCTCTACATGGGTCAGGGCGGCGCGCCCGAAGGCGTGCTCGCGGCAGCAGCGCTCAAATGCATGGGCGGGCAGATCATGGGCCGTCTCCTCTTCCGCAACGAAGACGAGAAGGGCCGCGCGGCGGCGGCTGGCATTACCGATCTCGACCGCGTCTACACCCGCGAAGACATGGTCCAGCACGACGTCCTGTTCGCAGCCACAGGGGTCACGACAGGTTCGATCGTGGAAGGCGCCCGCCGCGACGGCGCCTATCTCGAAACCGAGACGATCCTGATGCGCTCACGCACGGGAAGCGTGCGCCGCATGAATTACCGCACCCGCAATCACTAGAGCGCCCTCCGACCTGACGTTTTCCCGGGAACAGCGTCATTGCCGGGCTTGACTCGGCAATTCAGCACCACTGTCCGTGGATGCTCAGGTCAAGCCCAAGCATGGCGTGAACACGTTAGGTAAGAAACTGCTCTAGCGAAGCGACCCCAGGGAAGCTCGGTCGCCAGATCACGTCCGGCAATGACCGAATTCAGCGTTTCGGTCGGGTCGTTGGGGCGTCTCGCGCCCATCCGAAGGCTGCAATCCTTCGACGCCTCCCGCGCACCAGTGCTGACGAAACGTTACCTCACAAGGCCTCGCAACATCGCGAGAGGACTTGATGAGCAGTGTTCGCGAGGTCGGCTATTTCCCAGTTCAGCGCTGCAGTTCGCGGCGTGGGAGTAAGAGGGAGGCTCGCATGACAATTTCTCGTCGTAGGACACTACAGCTTGGTCTCGCCGCCTCGGGTGTGGCGTTGCTGGGTAGCGGCGCTGCAAGTGCCGAGAAGGTATTTACGGAGTTTGGCGTCGCGATCCGGGGTGCCGACCCGGTCGCATTCTTTACCGAGCGCGAAGCCGTCGAAGGTTTGGCCCAGTTTCAGCATGATTGGGGAGGTGCGACCTGGCAGTTCGCCTCCGCGGCCAACCGCGATCGCTTCGCCGCGGCGCCGGAAAGCTATGCACCGCAGTACAAGGGTTGGTGCGCCTGGGCGATGACGATTGGGCAGCTCGCGCCGACCGATCCGACGACTTGGATCATCTCGGACGGCAAGCTCTACTTGAATTTCAACCGCGCCACGGTACGCCGGTTCCGCCGCGATGTGCCAGGCAATATCGACAAGGCGGACGAGAACTGGGCCCGTCTCTACGCCTAATCGGCCCCACATCTTGCGTGTGTGCCGGATGTCTGGCACACATGCTGTATGCTCGACGAAACAGCAGTTCTTGGTGTCGTCCACTCCGCCACGGGGCGACGTTGGCAGGGCCCTGATGCCGAGACTTCCCGTCGAGCGCTTGCCTTAGCCCAGTCGGCCGATATCCCTGAGATCGTGGCGCGTCTGCTGGCTGCGCGGGGTGTCGAGGCCTCTGACGCGGAAGCCTATCTTGCGCCGACCTTGCGCGGGCTCATGCCCGACCCTTCGAGCCTTGCCGATCTCGACCTTGCCGCGGAACGCCTTGCGCAGGCCGTGGAGAACGGCGAGCGGATCGCCGTTTTCGGGGATTACGATGTCGACGGCGCCTGTGCTTCGGCCTTGCTACAGGATTGGTTGGCGCCGTACGGGATCGCGCCGACGATCCATATCCCAGACCGGATCGAGGAAGGCTACGGCCCCAACATTCCTGCCATGGCGCGGCTTGGCCAAGGGCATGACCTCGTCATCTGCGTCGACTGCGGCACGGCCGCGCCGGAACCGGTTGCGGCTGCAGCGGATGCGGGCGCCCATGTCATCATCGCCGACCACCATTTGGCGACCGGTACGCCGCCGCAAGCCTTCGCCGTCGTGAACCCCAACCGCGCGGATTGTGGCTCAGCGCTGGGGCAGATCTGCGCTGCGGGCGTCGTCTTCCTGCTGCTGGCCGGTGCGAATCGGCTGCTGCGCGCGCGGGGGCGAGAGGTCCCGGACCTCATGGCAGGGCTCGATCTCGTCGCGCTCGCCACCGTCGCCGACGTGGCGCCGCTCACAGGGCTCAACCGCGCCTTCGTGCGCCAGGGGTTGAAAATACTCGCAGGCCGTGGCCGCCCAGGCCTCGCGGCGCTTGCCGATGTCGCAGGGCTTTCCGCGCCGCCACGCTCCGGCGATCTGGGTTTCGTGTTGGGACCTCGGCTCAACGCCGGTGGGCGCGTCGGCGATGCCGCTCTCGGTGTCCAGCTCCTAACCGCGCCCGATCGGGAAAGCGCGCTGCCGTTGGCCGAGGCGCTGGAAGCCTACAACCGCTCACGGCGGGAGATCGAAGCAAAGGTTCTTACCGAAGCGACCGCCGCCGCCGAAGCGCGGATTGAGGCGTCGGGGGCCATGGGTGCGAAACCGGCTCTGGCCTGGGCGGCCGGGGAAGGCTGGCATCCCGGCGTCGTCGGCATCGTCGCCGGCCGGCTGAAGGATCGCTTCGGCTGCCCGGCAGCGGTCATCGCGCTCGATGGCGCGACGGGGCTCGGCAAGGGGTCGGCCCGCTCGGTGCCTGGCGTCGATATCGGGTCGGCGATGTCGGGCCTCGCGGCAGCGGGTCTTCTCGATGCCGGAGGAGGCCACGCGATGGCGGCCGGCCTCACGGTGCAGGCAGACCGTTTGGATGATGCCATGGCGGCCCTCGCAGCGCGCCTTGGCGCTGCCGGAGCGGGCGAGGCCCGCACCAACTGCCTCATGATCGACGGCGTGCTCGCCCCGGCCGGTGCCACGGCAGAGCTTGTGAGTTTGCTCGAGGCGGCAGGTCCCTTCGGTCAGTCAAGCCCACCGCCTCGCCTCGCCCTTGCTGCCGTCCGACCGACCGGTCTCAGGCTGTCGGAGCGCGGGCACGCCTCGTGCCGTCTTTCGGGGCCGAGCGGCGCGCCGCTTGCAGCCATGGCATTTGGCGCAGCCGAGAACGGCATCGGCAAGGCCTTGCAGGACGCGGCTTCGGCCGGCCGCCCGTTGCACGTGGCGGGGCGACTCGAAATCGACGACTGGGGCGGCCGACGCCGCGCACGGCTGAAGATCGACGACGTGGCGGAGCCGATCTAAGCCGGCCACAGTTGGCAACGATGCAGCGATGGCGCAGTCGATTGCGATCCAGGCGCTGCGGCAGAGACGCTGCAATCGATGCTTTACCGTAGCCTTTGGCGGCGTTGCGCGCGTGCGGAGAGCAGCGTTCGCAGCTCCTTAACGACCTTCGAGCTATCCTGACGTGGGTGGGCGCGGAGCTATGCGACATTCATAGGAGGGCAGATCCGACCTCTCTCGATCTCCCGCCCCTTGCGGCGCCTCGACGATTTCGTTATCCCGCCCGCTCAGGCCCAAGCACCCTTCGTCTAGCGGTCTAGGACGCCGCCCTCTCACGGCGGAAACACGGGTTCGAGTCCCGTAGGGTGTACCAATCGGGCCAAAATGCCCCTCGCGGGCAAGACGGAGCGCCCTTCGTCTAGCGGTCTAGGACGCCGCCCTTTCACGGCGGAAACACGGGTTCGAGTCCCGTAGGGCGTACCACCACTCTCCCGACCATGAACGCCTTCTGCGTCGCTGGTCTCAGCGCCGCCAGAAGAGTGGGGTCAGCAGCACCAGAACGCTCAGAAACTCCAACCGGCCGAGGAGCATGCCCGCAGAGAGCAGCCATTTCGCCGTATCGGCAAGCCCTGCATAATTCCCCTCGGGCCCGACCAGCGCCCCCAATCCCGGCCCCACATTGCAGAGTGCTGCGACTGAGGCTGAGACCGCAGCGATGAAGGGCAGCCCATGAAGCGACAGCAGGATCGACCAAGTGACGAGGCAGGAGAAGAATACGAAGAAGTAGCCCATGATCGAACTGATCACTTCGGGTTCGACCGTGCGTCCAGCGTAGCGCAGCAGATAGACGGTGTGCGGGCTGTAGATGCGCCTGATCTGAAGCGAGAGGGCCGCGATCAGCACCTCGTAGCGAAAGACCTTCGCCGAGCATGACGTGCTGCCGGTACAGCCGCCGATAAGGCCCAGCACGAAGATGATCGTCACCGCCACGCCGCCCCACCGATCATAGGGATCCGCCGCATAGCCTGTACCTGTCATGACGCTGGTTGCGTTGAAGAACGCCTCGCGCAGCGCGTCGCCCGGGCCGTGCAGGTCGCGTGCGACGAGCACTGTCGCGAGCACGATCGACACAGTCGAGATGATGGTCAGGAAGGTCCGGATCTGCGGGTCGTTCAGCAATGGCTGCGCCCGACCGCGCATGAGCTGGATGAAGCGGATAAAGGGCAGCGCCGAGAGCCACATGAAGACGATGGCGACCCAATGCGATGCCTCCGGCAGCTCGGCGAAGCTCGAATCGTAGTTTCCAAGGCCGCCCGTCGAGACTGTCGTCATGGCATGCACGAGCGCGTCGAAGGCCGAGAGCCCGGCTGCATTATACGCCACGATGCAGGCCACGGTCAGACTCACATAGACATAAGACAGCGAACCCGCGATCTCCGTCGCGCGCGGGAGGATATCGCCTGAGAGATCGAAGCTCTCCGAACGGAAGAACTGCATGCCCCCGATGCGGAGCGCGGGAAGGAAGACGATGGCAACGACCAAGATCCCGACGCCGCCGAACCATTGCATCATCCCACGCCAAAGCAGCATGCCCTGCGGCGCCTCGTCTAATCCCGAGAACACGGTAGAGCCTGTGGTCGTGAGCCCCGACATCGCCTCGAAATAGGCGTCGGTGAAGCTTGCGCCGGGGGCTGCGAGCATGAAGGGCAAACCGCCGAAAAGCGGCAGCACCGCCCAAACGAGCGTGGTCAGGAGAAAAGCTTGCCGCCTCGTGAGGCCTTTCTTCGAGCCTTCGGGCTGTCTCGTGGCGCAGATCAAGGCGAAACCCGCAGCCCATGTCAGCGCTGCCGCGAGCGCGATGCCCTGCCAGTTCGCGTCGCCCGCCCAGAGATCGAAGGCGGCAGGGACGAACATCGAGAGGCCGAGAAGCGCCGAAAGGCGCCCGATCACGAAGATGACGGGGCCGAACTCTCGCACTTAGGCCCGCCCCGCGCGCTCAGAACGGCACGTCGTCCGCCCCGTCGCCCCGAACGTCGCCCAGGCTGTCGCCCATAGCAGCGGGTTTCGGTGCGGCGGTCGCCGGCGGTGCCTCGGTCACATAAGTGGCGAGCACTTTCTTCTCGCCGGCCTTGTCGAAGGCTACACTCAGCTTGTCGCCTTCGATGCCGGTCACCGCGCCGTAGCCGAACTTCTGATGGAAGACGCGGGTACCGTGTTCGAATTTGCTCTCGGCTGCGGCATCGACCACCAAGTTGCGGACTTCGCGCGGTTGGCCGAGGCCATGCTTGCCGCGCCGCTCGGCCATTCGGCGCCAGCCGGGAGAGTTGTACGCATCGACATTCACCGCCTTCGCTTCGAGGGCGGAGCCTGCGAGCGGACCGGCATGCAGCCCAGCGCCTGGGCCCACGCCCGGGCTGGTCGCCGCCGCGCCATAGCCGCCACCATAGAGGCCAGGCGGGGTCAGCACTTCGACATGATCCTCCGGCAACTCGTCGATGAAGCGAGAGGGCAGCGAGGACTGCCAGCGACCATACATGTGCCGGTTGGCGACGAAGGAGAGCGTGAGATACTGCTCCGCCCGCGTGCAGCCGACATAGGCGAGGCGGCGCTCCTCCTCGAGCCCCTCGACTCCGCTCTCATCCATCGCGCGTTGCGAGGGGAACAGGCCGTCTTCCCAACCGGGAAGGAACACTGCTGGGAATTCGAGGCCCTTGGCGGCGTGGAGCGTCATGATCGAGACCTTGGGCGTGCCCTCCTCGGTCTCATTGTCCATCACAAGGCTCACATGCTCGAGGAAGCCTTGGAGATTATCGAACTCCTCAAGCGCCTGGATCAGTTCTTTGAGGTTTTCGAGCCGGCCGGGCGCATCGGGCGATTTGTCGTTCTGCCACATCGCCGTGTAGCCGCTCTCGTCGAGGATGCGCTCGGCAAGCTCCAGATGCGAGACGCGCTTGACGCCATCCCCGGTGCTGACGGCGCCAGCGGTCAAAGCGTGCCAGTCGTCGAATTGTGCTGTCAGCTCGGCCATCGCCTTGCGCGCCTTGGCGCTGACGCCATCCACATAGCCCTGGCCCGCGGCACGGGCGGCTTCGAGCAGCGTTAGGCCATGGTCGCGGGCGTAGCGCTGCATGGCCTGCGCCGCCTTCTCGCCGACGCCGCGCTTTGGCGTGTTCATGATCCGCTCGAAGGCGAGGCCGTCATCGGGGCTTACGGCGACGCGGAAATAGGCCATCGCGTCGCGGATCTCCATGCGCTCATAAAACCGCGGGCCGCCGATCACGCGATAGGGCAGTCCGATGGCGAGGAAACGGTCCTCGAAGGCGCGCATCTGGAAGGACGCGCGCACCAGGATCGCGATATCGTCGAGGCTAATGGGATCGTGGCCGCGGGTGCCGCCCTGCATCGCCTCGATCTCTTCGCCGATCCAGCGCGCCTCCTCCTCGCCGTCCCAGTGGCCGATCAGGCGTACTTTCTCGCCCTCATCGTCATCCGTCCAAAGCGTCTTGCCCAGGCGGCCGGAGTTGGTGGCAATGAGACCCGAGGCGGCGGCGAGGATGTTGCCCTTGGAGCGGTAGTTCTGCTCCAGCCGGATCACCTTCGCGCCCGGGAAGTCCTTCTCGAAGCGCAGGATGTTGCCGACCTCAGCCCCGCGCCAGCCATAGATCGACTGGTCGTCATCGCCGACGCAGCAAATGTTGCGATGCTCGGCGGCCAGAAGACGCAGCCACAGATACTGCGCGACGTTGGTGTCCTGGTACTCGTCAACGAGAATATAGCGGAAGCGTCGCTGGTAATCGGCCAGCACATCTGCGTTCTCTTGGAAGATCTTCACGACATGGCAGAGAAGGTCGCCGAAATCGGCCGCGTTCAGGACCTTCAGCCGCTCCTGATAAGTCGTGTACAGTTCCTGTCCGCGGTTGTTGGCAAAGCCGCGTTCATCCGGCGGTACCGCGTCCGGCGCGATCGCCCGGTTCTTCCAACGGTCGAGCATCGAGGCGAACATGCGCGGCGGCCAGCGTTTCTCGTCGATCCCCTCGGCCTGCAGAAGCTGCTTGATCAGGCGCAGCTGATCGTCGGTATCGAGAATCGTGAAGCTCGATTTGAGACCCACAAGCTCCGCATGGCGGCGCAGGATCTTGACGCTGATGGAGTGGAAGGTGCCGAGCCATGGCATCCCCTCGGCCGCCTGACCCAGCAGCGCACCGGTGCGCGAGCGCATCTCGCGCGCCGCTTTGTTCGTAAAGGTCACGGCCAGGACCTGGGACGGCCAGGTGCGGCGGGTATGAAGGATATGGGCAAGCCGCGTCGTCAGCGCCCGGGTCTTGCCCGTGCCCGCGCCCGCGAGCACCAGAACCGGACCGTCGAGCGTCTCCACCGCCTCGCGCTGCGGTGCGTTCAACCCTTCGAGCCAGGGCGCGGGGCCCTCCATCTCGCGCGGGGCCCCAGCGGCTGCGCGCTGAGACAGGCTCCCCCCGGAATGGGGGCCGGAATGGTGGCCGGAGGGAGCGCCAGACCGAGCGTCTGCCTCAAACGCCTCGAAGTCGTCCATATCGTCATGCATCGAACGGTTCATGGGACCGACATTAGCTGGATCTCCGTGAAACGGAAACTATTCGTTCGCCTCTTGTTCGCATTCGATGCAGAAACGTCGCGGGCCGGCTGCAGGCTCCGCCCCTCTCATGTCTTTGATGAGCCGGCGCTATTGCCTGGAAGCGCCGTGCCTAAGCCGGTGCCGAGAAGCCCCCGCCCTTGCCAGCGCGCCATGTTGCTACAAGTTGCAATCTGAAATGTCACAGCGACGTGAGGCACATCATGTTCTTCGGTTTCAAGAAGGCCGAAATGGTTACGCCCGAAAAGGCACTGGCCGGGCGCGCCCAGGCGGTACCGACGGCCGAAACCCACTTCGTGAATGGTGCGCCGCTGAAGGGGCCGCATCCAGAGGGATCGGAACTTGCCGTCTTCGCCATGGGCTGTTTCTGGGGCGCGGAAAGGCTTTTCTGGAAGCTGCCGGGTGTGATCGTGACCTGGGTTGGCTATGCCGGGGGCTATACGCCGAACCCGACCTACAAAGAGGTCTGTACCGGCCAGACAGGCCATACGGAGATCGTCGGCGTCGTCTACGATCCGAACCGGATCAGCTATGATCAGCTGCTGAAGACGTTTTGGGAGAACCACGATCCAACCCAGGGCATGCGCCAGGGCAACGATGTCGGCACCCAGTATCGGAGCGCCATCTATACGACGACGGAGCACCAGCTGGAGACCGCGCGCACTAAGAAAGCGCTCTATGGCGCGCGTTTAGCCGAGAGTGGTTTTGGCGCGATCACGACAGAGATCGGGGAGGCACCCGATCTCTTCTACGCCGAGGATTATCATCAGCAGTATCTTGCGAAGAACCCGGCGGGATACTGCGGCATTGGCGGACTGGGCGTCGCCTGCGCGGCCAACGTCAACGCCTGATCATCACGCTTCGACGCCGGCGCGATCACGAATTTTCGCATCCGCCTGCTCAGCCCCTCCGCTACCTTCCCGCCGCACACGGATGGGAGGAAATGATGAAGCAGGCTGAACTGGCAGAAGCTTTCGCGACGCTGCATGTGCCGGGCGATCCCTTGGTTCTGTTCAATATCTGGGACGCTGGGAGCGCCCAGGCCGTGGTTAAGGCCGGTGCGAAGGCAGTGGCAACGGGGTCGTGGTCGGTGGCCGGCGCGCATGGTTACCCGGATGGTGAGTCGATCCCGCTCGACCTTTTGCTGCGCATCGCTGCTCGCATCACCGAGAGCGTCGATGTTCCACTAACGGTCGATTTCGAGGGCGGGTACGCTGTCGAAGCTGAGCCGCTGGCCGAAAACATCGGTTCGCTGATCGGCGCTGGAGCTATCGGCCTCAATTTCGAGGATCAGATCGTCGGCGGTGAGGGGCTCCACCCCATCGATCTTCAAGTCTCTCGCATCAAGGCGATCCGCGCTGCGGCGGATGCGAAGGGTGTGAAGCTTTTCATCAATGCCCGGACGGATCTGTTCCTGAAGGAGCGCGATCCGGCGGCGCATGCCGGGCTGATGGATGCGGCCATCGAGCGCGCGGCGGCCTATGCGGAGGCTGGAGCGAGCGGTTTCTTCGCGCCGGCGCTGGTGACCCCCGCGTTGATCGAACGGCTCTGCCATGCGGCTTCCTTGCCGGTGAACATCATGGCGCTGCCGGGCGCACCCGATCGGGCGGCGCTGGCCAGTGTCGGCGTGGCGCGGATCAGCCATGGACCGGGTCCCTGGCGCGCGATGCAGTCTTGGCTGCGCGAGGCGGCCGCGGCTGCAATGGCATGAACCTCGAGGGTCTTGAGATCGGCCCGGCTGACTGGTCTGGTTTCGAGACGGTGATGGGTGAGAAGGGCGGCTCAGGCGGCTGCTGGTGCATGCTCTGGCGCCTGCCGAGAAAGACCTTCGAGGCCGGCGCTGGGGCAGGCAATCGCGCTGCGATGCAGCGCCGGTTCGAGGACGGTCCGCCACCCGGCCTCCTCGCGCGGGTCGGTGGTACGCCCGCGGCCTGGCTGCAGGTCGACCGGCGTGAGGCGTTCTCGCGCCTTGCCACCTCGCGCATCCTGCAGCCCGTCGACGACCAACCTGTCTGGTCGGTCGCATGCTTTCTGATAGCGCGCCCCTTCAGGCGGCAGGGCCTGTCTGTCGCGCTGTTGGACGCGGCCGCCGAGCATGCCGCTGCCGCAGGCGCCGAGGCGTTGGAGGGCTACCCGGTCGAGCCCGGCAAGCCGAACTACCCAGCGGTTTATGCCTGGACCGGCCTTGCCTCCGCCTTTCGGGCGGCTGGTTTCGTCGAAGTCGCCCGCCGCTCCCCCACACGGCCGATCATGCGCCGCCTACTCTGATCGCTTCGCTACGAAGGACGAGGCTTGCATTTCCCGTGGTCTCCGCCAGAAGGCGCCGAACCTCGGAGGATGCCCATGACGACCTGGACCGCTCTCACGACGCTGCCCGGTGAGGCGCCGGCCCGGGCGCTTGCAGCCCTCATGGAGGAGTTGCTCGATCCAGCGCCCACCGGCATCGGTTGTTTCGAGATCGAGGATGGGTCAGGGCGATGGGAGGTCGGCGGCTACTTCACTGAGATGCCCGACGAAGCAGGGCTCGCTGTGCTCGCGGTGATGCAAGGGGCGCGGCCCTTCGCAGTCTCGAAGCTCGCCGACCGCGATTGGGTGGCGCAGGTGCGGCGCGAGCTGCATCCGATCGAGACCGGGCGTTTCGTGGTTCACGGCGCGCATGATGCACATCGCGTGTCGCCCAATATGCGAGCGCTTGCGATCGAGGCCGCGATGGCTTTCGGCACGGGGCATCATGCAACGACGCAAGGATGCCTGTGGCTGATCGACCGCTTGGCGCGGGAGGGTTGGCGGCCGCGGCGCGTGGCCGATATCGGCTGTGGCACGGGCGTTTTGGCCATGGCTTCGGCACTCGTTTGGAGGGTGCCCGCGCTCGCCTCGGACATCGATCCGGTGG
Source organism: Pseudomonadota bacterium (assembly GCA_039178805.1). Classification (GTDB taxonomy): domain Bacteria; phylum Pseudomonadota; class Alphaproteobacteria; order Rhodobacterales; family Rhodobacteraceae; genus Thermohalobaculum. The sequence goes on from JBCDFC010000017.1 coordinate 28,746, forward strand.
CGGCGGAGACGGCCCGCGCCAATGCGGTTGCGAACGGGCTCGGCGGCTTTGTCACGACGCTCTGCGCGCCTGGCTTCCGGCATGAGAGGCTCCGTCGGTCCGCACCCTACGATCTTGTCACGGCCAACATCCTGGCGGCGCCGTTGAAACGGCTCGCACCCGATGTCACCCGGCACCTCACGCTTGGCGGTCGGGCGATCCTTTCCGGGCTCCTCACGACACAAGCGCCGGGCGTGCTCGCCGTCTATCGCGGGCACGGTCTGCGCCCTGTCGCACGGTACCGGATTGGCGAGTGGACGAGCCTGATGCTCGAAAAAACCTGACAGCCCAAGAAAAACGCCGCCTCCCGTTCGGGAGACGGCGTCAGCTCGATGCCGCAATCCCCGCCCCAAGGGCGGTGCGGTCGTCGCTAGAGGCGGCCGGCGGCGATATCGTCGATATCGCCGGGGGTGAGGCCAATATCGTCGAGCTGCGCCACAGTCAGGGCGCGAAGTTGAGCCGCCGTACGACGGGCGGCGAGACGATCCTCGAACCTCGTGCGCAGCGCATAGAGGGCGCTGACGATGTTGTGGACGGTGATAGCGCCGAAGGGCGCCGTGCGCTGGGTGATCGCGTTCATGGTGTCGCTCCTATATGCTTCGGTTGCGGCATCGCGGCCGTGTCATGGCCAGTGGCATAGGGCTATCTGGATTGCCTATTGGTTACGCACAAATGTCGTAAGCGCATGGCCCCGTTGCGCTTTTCGCAATGCTCGTTAACTTGGCAGAATGCGACGCAGCAGTGTCGTTTTCCGACTTCGATGTCGCTTTCCGCATTTGCGTTGTTCCCCTTTCGTGCTAGGCGTCGTTGCAAGAAGAGCGCGCCTCGCCAGGATGCGTGCCGAAAGGGGACGGTGAATGCGGGTGATCGGCTTCGATCCAGGGCTGGCGCGAACCGGTTGGGGCGTGGTTGAGGTTGCGGGCAGCCGGTTGATTCACATCTCAAACGGTACCTGCACCTCCGGAAGCGGCAGTTTGGCTGAGCGGCTTTGTCGGCTGCATGAGGCGCTGGTCGCGGTCGTCGCCGAGATGCGGCCGGATGAGGCTGCGGTGGAGCACACCTTCGTCAACAAGGATGCGGCCGGCACGCTGAAGCTTGGTCAAGCCCGGGCCATGGCGCTGCTCGCGCCGGCTCAGGCAGGGCTTGCCGTGGCGGAGTATGCGCCGAATGCGGTCAAGAAGGCCGTGGTCGGCGTGGGCCACGCGCAGAAGGAGCAAGTGGGGCACATGATCCGCCGCCTTCTGCCGGGCGCTGAGATCCATGGGCCCGACGCGGCGGACGCGCTGGCGGTCGCAATCTGTCACGCCTGGGCGGCTGGTACCGCCGCGCGCCGTCAGTCGGCCTTGATGGCGGCGCGATGATCGGGAAGTTGAGCGGCCGAGTCGACTACGTGGCCGAGGATCACGCCCTGATCGAGGCCGGCGGTGTCGGCTATCTCGTCTATTGCGCGCCCTCGACGTTGTCGCGGCTCGTGCCTGGAGAGGCCGCGGCGCTCTACACCGACCTCGTCGTGCGCGAGGATCTGATGCAGCTCTTCGGCTTCGCGACGTTGATCGAACGCGATTGGCATAAGCTGCTCACATCGGTGCAAGGGGTCGGCGCCCGTGTCTCCCTGGCGATCCTGGGAGCGTTGGGGGCCGAAGGCGTGGCACGTGCGCTTGCGCTCGAAGATGCGACCTCGGTGCGCCGCGCGCCGGGGGTCGGGCCGAAGCTTGCGGCCAGGATCGTGAACGAGCTGAAGGGCAAGACCCCGGAGCAGATGGTGCGACGCGGCGGCGGTCCGGCGCCGGTGCCCTCCGAGCCCGCAACGACGGGAACCGCCCCCGCTGCACCATCGCTTGTCGATAAGGGCGATGACGGTGCGGCGGAGGCCGATGCCGTCTCCGCGCTCGTCAATCTCGGCTACGACCGGCCCGATGCGCTCCGCGCGGTGATGGGGGCCAAGGAAGTTGGAGAGGCCGTGCCCGCCTCCGACCTGATCCGCCGGGCGCTGAAGGCGCTCGCGCCGCAGGCCTGATAGCGCCATGGCAGATCCGTCGACCCCGACCGAAGCCGAACCGGCGTTGCGCGAGGATCGCCGCGAGGAGGATGCAGCGGGCCGTGCGCTTCGGCCCGAGCGGTTGGAAGATTTCACCGGCCAACCGACGGCGCGCGCCAATCTTGCGGTCTTTATCGAAGCGGCACGCCGCCGCGGCACCGCCATGGACCACTTGCTCCTCTACGGACCACCCGGCCTCGGCAAAACGACGCTCGCTCAGATCGTGGCGCGAGAACTGGGCGTGAACTTCCGCATGACGTCCGGGCCCGTGCTGGCGCGACCGGGGGATCTCGCAGCGGTGCTCACCAATCTCGAGGCGCGCGACGTACTCTTTATCGATGAGATCCATCGGCTGTCACCCGTCGTCGAGGAGATCCTGTACCCCGCGCTCGAGGATTTCGAACTGGATCTCGTGATCGGAGAGGGGCCGGCGGCGCGAACCGTGCGGATCGACCTGCAGCCCTTTACGTTGATCGGGGCGACCACTCGCCTCGGGCTCCTTACGACCCCGCTCCGCGATCGTTTTGGGATCCCGACCCGGCTCGAGTTCTACAGCCATGAGGATCTGGCGAAGATCGTGGGGCGGGCGGCGCGTTTGATGGAGATCGAGGCAGAAGCGGCCGGTGTTCTCGAGATCGCCCGCCGCGCGCGCGGCACGCCGCGGATTGCTGGCAGGCTGTTGCGCCGTGTCGCGGATTTCGCCTTGGTCGAGACCGAAGGCCATCTGACGCGCCAGCTTGCCGACCGGGCGCTGGCGCGTCTTGGTGTCGATGCACTGGGCCTCGACGGCGCGGATCGGCGATATCTGGGCGCGATGGCGGAGCATTACGGCGGCGGGCCTGTCGGGGTCGAGACGCTCTCAGCCGTCTTGTCCGAGGCGCGGGATGCCATCGAGGAAGTGATCGAACCCTTCCTGATGCAGGCGGGGCTGGTCGCTCGGACGCCACGCGGACGAACGCTGACAGCGGCGGCCTGGCGCCATCTCGGCCTGGAACCTCCACGCAACACCACGCAGCCCGGTCTTTTTGAGGACTAGGGATTGCGATTGCCGCGCCTTGCCGCATTCTCGTAGTTAGAACTATACTCTACCGAAAGACGAGTAAGCTTGCCGTTTCGCGCATGACGCGCATGCGCCCGCGTACACAGATCTCTGAGGAGCTTCCCGGAAACATCGACGCCAATGCCGCGACAAGGTTTCTTCGACAGTATGACGGCCGAAACGCGCCGCACCCTGATGGGGCGCGGCACGCGTAAGGTCTTCAGCAAAGACGAAGTGATTTTCGAGCAGGGCCTGGCAGGCGGCTCTATGCTCGTGATCGAGACGGGGCGGGTCGAGATCTCCTCGATTTCCGAGAGTGGGCGCTCGGTGCTCCTCGGCTATCTCGGGCCCGGGGATCTTGTGGGTGAGCTGACGCTCCTCGACCGCAGTCCGCGCTCAGCCACGGTGACGGCTGTGCGGCCTGTTACAGGGGTCCTGCTGACCTTCGAGGATATGGAGGGGTTTCTTCTCGAGCATCCGAGCGCGATGTTCGGCATTCTCATCGACCTCTCCGCTAAACTGAGGGCCGCGAACTCCTTGGCTGAGACCAGGGCGCTCGACGACGGGTCGGCTCGGTTGGCCGGCTGCTTGCTCGGCTTGGCGGAGCGTTGGGGGAATGAACGGGTCGATGGAGGCGTGCGGATCGAGGAGAGCTTTAGCCAAGCGATCCTCGGTCAGATGGCCCAGCTCTCGCGCGAGAATGTGAACCGCCGGATCCGGGCGTGGTCCAAGGATGGCGTGCTCGGCAGCGAGGAGAACAAGATCATCTTGAAGGACATCCAAGCCCTGCGACGGATCGCGGAAGCCACGCGCGAGGACAGCGCGTAGATCCTAAATGCCCTGTGGGCGCTCACCGCGCGTGGTTGCCTGCCCCACCAGGTCACTACCGGGCTGGTATCCTGCGGATGGCGCGGATATGGGGGGCCGCGATCAAAGGAGGCAGGGCATGAACGATGACCTCGCAAGCGCGCAGCCGGTTCCGACAGCCGAGGACGTGCGCGCGCTCTTCACCCGTTCCGACGGCACCTATCGCTTCGCGCGTTGGGGTCGCCCATTGGTGCCCGCGTTCTTTGGTATGGCCGAGCCTGTGGAGGCGGTCTGGACTGAGGCGCTGAAGGCTGTTGCATCCATGTGCGGGTTGGAGATCGCGGAAGAGGATCCCGAGCTCAGCTCCAACTTCCTCGTCTTCATCGTGAACCGGTGGGACGAGCTTCGCAGCGTGCCCTCGATGTTCAAGCTGATCCCCGATCTCGAGCGGCTTCTCGGGGTGCTCGCGGCCTCAGGGGCCAATCAGTACCGGATCTACGGCTTCGCACCGGGGGCCGAAGGTAAACCGGCTGCCATCAGGATCTGCGTCACGTTGATCCGTCGCGACGAAGAGATCGGCCGCGGCAACGAGGGCGGCCTGGCGCTGGGCCAATGCGTCCAAGGTCTGCTGCTATGGTCCGATCATGCCTTCACCTCGGAGAGCCCGGTGGCGGAGATCGCCGGCGTCGGACGGGCAATGGTCAAGCCGCGCTATCTGCAGGTGATCCGGGCAGCTTACGCACCTGAACTGCC
>JBCDFC010000018.1:0-32999 GCA_039178805.1 Pseudomonadota bacterium
CCGCGATGCGTGGCTCTGCCCGACATGCGGAGATCGTGGCCAATCTCCGCCGCGCCCAGGCCGAAGCCGACATCGTCTGTTTCTGAGCAGGGCTGGCTACGGCGACCTAATCGTGGGGCCCGATCCGGCGATCACCTTACGAGCCCCATCGCCCTGCGCGCCAAAGCCCCCGGCAGACCGGGGGATGATTGCTTAGCTGCCGATGTTCGGATCAGCTGCCGGTGCCGAGTTCGAAGCTGCGGTGGTAGATCCCGCCATCCGTGTCGATGCTCGTCACATGCATCTGCTCGGCCCCGTTCTCGCGGAACACGAAGCGCAGTGCCGGATCCTCGGAGATCGAGATCCCGCCGGTCATCGTGAAGACATTGGCGTCATCCAGCGTGACGGACATCTCTTCAATGAAGAAGGCAGGGATATGCAGCAGCGTGACCTGATCGATCTGGAAGCCTGAGTTCTGCGGATGGCGCACCATCACCTGGGCCTCGCCAAAGCCGGCGGGTAGCCCCTTCGGCTCGAACCGGCGCATCTTCATCTTGCCGAGCGCTGCGAGTGCCGCATCCGCGTCCTTGGTCGCTGGCGCGCTGCAGCCGCCCGACGCCTTCACGAAATGCGCGACTTGATGGAGGCTGCCGTCGTCGAGCTCTGCGACCACGCGGACATTCGAGTACGGGTCGACGCGCAGCCGGGTCGAGAGCGTGATGTCAGGGCCCATCGCCTCGCCGAAAGTGAACTCCGCTGCGACTGGCGCCGGATTCTCCTCAACCAGAATGGTCATCGCGGCCACGCGACGCCCGGTCTCCGGTGTAATGCGGATCTCGATCGGGACGATGGCGGCATCTGCGGCGCGGACGGGCGTATCGAGCTGGATGAACGAATCGCCCGCAGCGATCTCCTTGTCATCCCAAAGCGCGGCGTGCAGCCCGGGCCAAGCTTCACTCTCACGAGGCGGAGCCCCGTCGGCTGCAGCACTTCCAGCGATCAGAGCGCCGGCAAGCAATGTCGCGATCACGCTTATGTTTTTCACGAGGCGCCCTCCCAAGGCTTGATGACACATTCAAGAATAACAGATTGAAAGCAGCTGCGTCACCATGCCCTAACCACAATTGTGCGTGCGTCGAACCTCTCTCAGTCACTGAGCAAGATTGCAACGAGGCTTGCAGATTGTATCCAAATGGGCCAGCTTCGCAGACAAGAAGAACCGAGAAGGAGGATACACCATGGCTTGGACTGCACCGACGATCGAAGAGATGACCTGCGGCATGGAAATCAACATGTACATGCCCGCCGAGGAGGCCGAGGGCGAGCTGTTCTGAGCACTCTCTCAGCCGAATAGGGGGCGTGCAGGGGACGGCTCTGCGCGCCCTTTGTTTTTCGATGCGACGCCAGTCTTAAGGACAAGCTATGGATCGCTTGCTGACACCGGATGACCTGGATGCAGCGCTCCGGCATGTGGGTGAGACGCGCTATCACCATCTGCACCCCTTCCATCAGCGCCTGCATTCCGGCGGATGCAGCATCGATGAGGTGCGCGCCTGGGCGCTCAACCGATTTTGCTATCAGCGCATCATCCCGGCCAAGGACGCGACGATCCTCGCGCGGATGGATGACACGGTCCTGCGGCGGATCTGGCGAAGCCGGATCATCGATCACGATGGGGAAATCGACGACGCGCCCGAAGGTGGCTTGCGCCGTTGGCTGGCGTTGACCGACGGTCTCGGTCTGGATCGCGGCTATGTCACCTCGATGCAGGGCGCGCTGCCGGCCGTGCGCTTCGCTTGTGAGGCCTATGTTGCCTTCGTGCGCGACCGGACATTGTTGGAGGCCATCGCGTCCAGCCTGACCGAAATGTTCTCGCCCATGATCATCGGGCAGCGCGTCAAGGGCATGCTGCAGCACTATGATTTCGTCAGCGAGGACACGCTCCGCTATTTCGGCCATCGCTTGTCCGAAGCGCCGCGCGACGCGGAGTTCGCGCTCGATTACGTGAAGCGCAATGCCACGACACCCGAGACACAGGCCGCCGCTATCGCCGCGCTCGAATTCAAATGCGGCATGCTGTGGTGCCAGCTCGATGCGCTCTGGCATGTCTATGTCGACGGACATCCCGCGCCCGGCTCCTGGCAGCCCGGGCACGCGCTTGTGGCGGAGCCGGCGGCGTGAGCGCCGCGGCCGCGATGGTCGAGGAAGAGCCGGCGCCGGGACTGCCGGACGATGCCATACCCTTCATGCCGCGCGGTGTGCGCCTGCGCCATTGTGAGGTGCGCAAGGGCTGGTTCCTGCTGGCGCCTGAACGCGCGGTGAAGCTGAACCCCGTCGCGGCCGAAGTGCTGCAAACGCTCGATGGCGAGCGGGATTTCGCGGCGGTCGTCGTGGATCTGTCCAGGCGTTTCGACGCACCGGTTGAGCGCATCGCCGCGGATGCGCGTCCGCTTCTGCTCGACCTCATCAATCGCCGGATGGTGGAGACGCGCTGATGAACGAGCAGACGCAAGTTCTCCGCCAGGCGATGAAGGCCGTACCGGTGCCGATGGCGATGTTGGCTGAGCTGACGCATCGCTGTCCGCTCGCTTGCCCTTACTGCTCCAACCCGCTGGAACTCACGCGCCGGTCGGGCGAGCTCGATACCGAAACCTGGATCGATGTCTTCCATCAAGCGGCGCGCATGGGTGTCCTGCATGTGCATCTGTCGGGTGGGGAGCCTGCAGCAAGGCGCGATCTGCCCGAGATCACAACGGGCGCGGTGGAGGCCGGGCTCTACACCAACCTCATCACGTCGGGCGTCGGGCTGAAGGAGAAGACCTTCGCCGATCTCGCCGAACGCGGGCTCGATCATGTGCAGCTCTCGATCCAAGGCGTCGATGCGGACAGTGCCGACCGGCTTGGCGGCTTTCGCGGCGGGTTCGATACCAAGATGCGCGTGGCGGGCTGGATCGCGACCGAGGGCATTCCGCTGACGGTCAATGCGGTGATGCATCGCCAGAACCTCGACCGCTTGGAGGAGACCATCGCGCTTGCGGTGCGGCTTGGTGCCCGCCGGCTTGAGATCGCGCATACGCAGTACCACGGCTGGGCCTATCGCAATCGGCAGGCGCTGATGCCGACCTTTGAGCAAGTGGTGCGTGCGGGAGAGGTCGCGGCCGAGGCGCGGGAGCGGCTGAAGGGCACGCTGGTGATCGACTATGTCTCGCCGGACCATCTCGCGAAGTACCCGAAGCCTTGTATGGGCGGCTGGGCGCGGATGGGTCTCGCGATCACGCCCTCGGGCAAAGTGCTTCCCTGCCATGCGGCGGAGACGATCACGACACTCGAGTTCGAGAATGTAAAGGAACGCCCGCTTGCCAAAATCTGGGCGAACGGGCCGGCCTTTACCGCTTATCGCGGTACGAGTTGGATGCCCGATACCTGTGCGAGTTGCGACCGCAAGGAACGGGACTGGGGCGGGTGCCGCTGCCAGGCTTTCGCCTGGAATGGTGATGCGGGGACGATGGATCCCGCTTGCTCGCGCTCCCCCCGACATGCCGAGATGCGGGCTGATGCGCTTGCCGAAGGGACCGCGGCCAGCGACGATTTTACGTACCGCCGGATGTAGGCGCTCGGGGCTGCGGGCGCGTTCTCTCAGCGCCGCGCCCTCCCACGACATGGTTGAATGACTCGAACGAAGAATTGGTTATCTTCGACGCGCCTCCGTTCCCCCGCCGTGCCCATGCCGGCTTCGTAACCGCTGCCGCGGCTCATCCAGGGCTTAATCGCCCATGGTAAGGATGCCCGGGCAGCCCCACGGCCATGATGTCAGTCGCGCGGATAGGCTTTCCCATCAGCAGTCCGCGCGGAAGATCGCTTTGCGGCCCTCCTGACCCACTAGGCTGACCGTGCAACCGCCGACGCTAGCGCTACCGGCCTTGGGGCCGACCGTGATCGGATCGCGGCCTCTCACGACCAGGACCACGTCATCGCCTGAACGGCGCGAGAAGTAGATCGAGCTGTCGCCGACGGGGGCCGCCTGGCCGATGCCGAGCACGATGCCGCCCTCTGCAACCGGGGCCTCCGCTTCTTCCGCCTCGACCGCATCACTCGCGGCTGGAGCGCGCGCCAGCGTGACCTCGGGCGCGATCACGTCGCAGTTCGATGCGAGCTGGGCGCCGCGGCCTTCAAGCTCCTCGAGACCCAGAGCGCAACCCCCGCCGATGGCAACGCTGCCGCCTGGGCGGAGCGAGACGTCGCCGAGGCCTGCGACCCGTAGTTTCGCCTCATCGCCGACCGTGCGTGAGAAAAACACCCGCGTCTCCCCAACCGTCGCGGTGGTGCCGGGGCTGAGCGAGAAGGGCTCACCCATGCTGCCTTCGGCGGCGGCTGCAGCTGCCGCAGGCTCGCCCGAGCAGTCATAGTCGAGATAGGCGATGCGATCGATCATGGCGTTCAAGCTGAGCGTACAGCCATTGCCGAGCGCCGCGGCGCCGCCAGCGGGGCCGACCGCCACATCGCCGAGGCCCGCGACCCTGAGGATCGCGTCGCTGCCCTTCATGCGGGACAAGAAGACGCGTGCATCGCCGACCTTAGCGGTTTGGCCAAAGCCGAGGGTGAGATCAGCCTCAGGCATCGGCGCGGCTTCAGCCTCTGGCGCAGCAGGCGGTGCCTCGGCCAGGACGGGGGCTGCCGGCTCCGCTGCGGGCACGGGCGCGGGCACGGGGCGGGCTGCGAGCGCTGCGACAGCCTCGGAAACCGAGGTCGTCGCCGCACCCTGCGCTTCGACGGCGTTGGAAAGCGCCGCGAGCTCGCCCGCGAGCGCCTCGACCCGATCAGCGCCACCGGCGGCAGCCGCTACCATTGTCTCCTGACCGTCGCGCAGGGCTGCGAGCCCTGCCGCGACGCCTGCAATCTGCTCACCGAGGGCGGTGACGGCGGGATCGGTCGCGCTCGCGCTTTCCACGGCAGTCTCTGCCGCAGCCTCGGCAGCGCTCTTTGCGGCGCCCGCGCTCGACACAGCCTCCACGACTTGCGCTTCGACAGCAGCGAGGCGCTCCTCGACTTCTTCGAGACCGCGCGGATCCTGCTTCCCGGTATTCACACCAACGGTGAAGCCGAAGACGGCGGCCACGGTGACGAACACGACTTTGTTGGTGTCCATTATTATCTCCCCCAGGGCGATTGTCAGCAACGCGGCCCTTGTGAGCGGGCCTTCGCGGAGAGCCTATCATATCGGAGCCGGGGCACGAGACGTTCGTAGCGAAGAATTCCACCCATTTGGCCACGATGCCTGCGCAGCACCCCCTATCCACAGACAGATTTCGGTAATAGTTATCGCCTCGTTGCTGAAGCGGCCGAGGTCCCAATGGACGCATCTCTCGATGGGAAACGCATCCTTCTCGTCATCGGCGGGGGAATTGCGGCGTATAAATGCTGCGAGCTCATCCGCCTGATCAACAAGGCAGGGAGCAGCGTCACCGCCGTGATGACCCGCGCGGCGCAGGAGTTCGTGACGCCTTTGACGGTCTCGAGCCTCGCGGGATCGAAGGTTTACACGGATCTCTGGGATCTGACCGACGAAGCCGAGATGGGGCATATTCAACTTTCGCGCGTCGCCGATCTGATCGTCGTGGCGCCAGCGACGGCGGATCTGATGGCCAAGATGGCGAGCGGGCTGGCGGATGATCTCGCCTCGACCTTGCTGCTGGCCACCGACACGCCCGTGCTGATCGCGCCGGCGATGAATGTGCGCATGTGGCAGCATCCGGCGACCCAGAGGAACCTCGCGACGTTGAAGCGGGACGGCGTGGCTCTGATCGGGCCGAATGACGGCGATATGGCCTGTGGGGAGTATGGGCCCGGCCGCATGGCGGAGCCGAACGAGATCCTGGGTGCGATCCTGCGGGAGCTGCGGCCGCGCGGACCGCTGAGCGGTCGGCGGATTCTCGTCACCTCCGGGCCCACGCATGAACCCATCGATCCCGTACGCTATATCGCCAACCGCTCCTCGGGGGCACAGGGCGCGGCGATCGCGGAGGCTCTGAGCGTTCTCGGCGCCGAGGTCATCTTTGTGACTGGCCCCGCGACCGCGCCCGACCCTTGGGGGGTTGAGATCCATCGGGTTGAGAGTGCGCGAGAGATGCTGGCCGCTGTCGAGGCCTCGCTACCGGCCGAAGCGGCAATCTTCGCCGCCGCCGTCGCCGATTGGCGCGTGGATCGAGAGAGCGGCTCGAAGATCAAGAAGGATCCGAAGCGCCCCGCCCAGGTGCTGTCGCTGACCGAGAACCCGGACATCCTGCGCACCATCTCACAGCTTTCGCCCGCGCGACGACCGTCGCTAGTGGTGGGGTTCGCGGCGGAGACCAACGACGTCGTCTCGAACGCGACGGCCAAGCGGGTCCGCAAGGGCTGCGATTGGATCGTCGCCAACGATGTCTCGCCCGGCACCGGGATCATGGGCGGCACCGAAAACGCGGTGACGCTGATCACCGAGGCGGGTGCGGAGAACTGGCCACGCGCCTCGAAACCCGAAGTTGCGCGGCGATTGGCAGCACGGGTCGCCGAGACCCTGTTGGCGGAAGCACCCGCCGGTGCCCGCCGACCCGTCGGGCAGACCCGTCGCACGCGGAGCACCGCATGACCCGGGAGAGACTTGCCATCGCGATCAAGCGGCTGGCCCATCACGACGCGGCCCTGGCGCTGCCTCGCCATGAGACCGAGGCGTCGGCCGGATTGGATCTGCGCGCCTCGCTGCATGAGGAGGATCGGGAGGCTGGCATTGTTCTGCCGCCGCTCGGACGCGCGGTGATCCCCACGGGCCTCGCCCTCGCGATCCCGCTCGGTTTCGAGGGTCAGGTGCGCCCGCGCTCCGGCCTCGCGGCCCGGCATGGCGTCACGGTGCTGAACAGCCCGGGCACGATCGACGCGGACTATCGCGGCGAAGTGCAGGTCGCGCTCATTAATCTTGGCCAGGAGAACTTCACCGTGACCCATGGTGCGCGGATCGCGCAGCTCGTCATCGCCGCCTGCAGCACCGTGGAGTGCCGCGCCGTCGAGACCCTGGACGACACCAGCCGCGGCGCAGGCGGCTTCGGCTCCACAGGGACACGCTGATGATCCGCCTCTCGCGCAAGACGATGCTCGCCCTCGAGGCTGTGCTGGACGTCGCCTACAACGCCCGGCCGGACCCGGTGCAGTCCAAGGACATCACCCGACGGCAGGGCATCCCGCAGCGCTATCTTGAGCATGTGATGCAGCAATTCGTCCATCACGGCATCCTGAAGGGCGTGCGCGGGCCCAAGGGCGGCTACACCCTCGCGCGAGAGCGGCGGCGCATCACGGTCGGCGATGTCGTCCGCGTCGTCGATGCGATGGACGAGGCGGCGGATGGCGAACCGCTCTCGGCGGCCGCTCTCGGTGAACAGATTGTCCACCCCTTATGGACCGAGACGCGCGACATGGTCCTTCAGCGCCTCGACAAGATCACGATGGAAGATCTGTGCCGGCAGGCGCATCAGCTTGGGATCCCCCATGGCACAAAGCCCAGCCCCGATTTCAGCATCTGACGGCGGCGATGGCGCCGAAGCGTCGGAGACCTGGATCGGCCCCATTGCGATCCCAGACACGCCCGAAGGCCGCAGCCCGGCGGGCGCTGTGCTCAGCCTGGAGCCAGTCACGGCCACGAACTATCACGAGACGCTCGGGCTCTCGGTGCATCCCGAGCAGGAACGTTTCGTGTCATCGAACGCTGTCTCAATCGCGGACTGCTACATCTATCCCGGCACTAATCCGCGCCTTGCGCGTGAGGGATCGACGCCCGTGGGCTTCACCCTGGTTCACCTCCATGCCTATGGGCCGGACGGCACAGTCAGGTTCTTCATCGAGCGTTTCATGATCGACCGTGCGCATCAGCGGCGAGGCCTCGGCCAGGCACTGCTGCGCTTGATCGCAGATTGGGCTGCGCGCTTCGAGCCCGTCCCCGCCAGCATCGCCCTCGGCTGCGTCGCGGACAATGCGGCTGCAAAGACCCTTTACCGGAGCGTCGGCTTCAGCGAGACGGGCGATGTACGATATGGCGAGGATGTCATGGCCCGACCGCTGCACCTTCCGACCGAGAGCGCGCGATGAGCGGGGCGCGCGCAATGGCAGCGCCCCCTGCCGGTGGGCGCCCCGGCCCGCATGGCCGCATCTACAGCTCGATCACCGAGACCATCGGGGGGACGCCGCTCGTCCGCATGGGAAGGATGGCCGAGGAAGCGGGGATCGACGCCGAGATCTTGATGAAGCTCGAATTCTTCAACCCGCTCGGCAGCGTGAAGGACCGGATCGGTGTCGCCATGCTGGAGGCGATGGAGGCTGAGGGGCACCTCGTGGCCGGCGCGACGATCATCGAGCCGACCTCGGGCAACACCGGCATCGGCCTCGCCTTCGCCGCCGCCGTGAAGGGCTATCGCCTGATCATCTGCATGCCCGACACCGTCAGTCTCGAGCGGCGTAAGATGCTGGCACTCCTTGGCGCGGAGCTGGAGCTCGTCTCCCAAGGCGGCATGGGGGGCGCCATCGAGCGGGCCGAAGTGCTGGCCGGTGAGATCGAGGGCGCCGTCATCCCGCAGCAGTTCGAGAATGCCGCCAACCCGGCGATCCACGCGGAGACGACGGCCGAGGAGATCTGGACCGATTGCGATGGCAGGCTCGATGTCCTGGTCATGGGTGTCGGCACGGGCGGCACGCTGACAGGCGTCGGCCGCATCCTGAAGCCGCGCCTGCCCGATCTGCGCATCGTCGCGGTCGAGCCCGAGGACAGCGCTGTCCTTTCCGGCCTGCCGCCCGGCAGCCACAAGATCCAGGGCATCGGTGCGGGCTTCGTTCCGGGCATCCTCGAGACCGGGCTGATCGACGAGGTCATCACCGTCGCGAACGCCACCGCCTTCGACACCGCCCGCCGTCTCGCGCGCCTCGAAGGTGTGCCGGGCGGGATCAGTTCGGGCGCTGCCATCGCCGCAGCGCTCGAGATCGCGGAGCGGGAAGAGATGGGTGGCAAGCGGCTGCTGACGGTGCTGCCGAGTTGCGCCGAGCGTTACCTCTCGACACCGCTCTTCGACGGCGTCTGAACCGGGCTCTCAGCGCATCGAGGATGTGTGGGGCCCTTGCCTAGACCCGCCCTCCGGCACAGGTATGCGCCAGCGCTTGAGGAGACGTCATGATCGTCATCGAGATCTTCGCCGCCCTGCTGATGCTCGCCTGCATAGGGCAGGCGGGTCGGTACGCGTGGCGGCGGGAGCGTCAGCTTATCCTGCCGATCGGCCTCTATTTGACCGTCGCGCTGATGCTCGGCTTCGCAGCCTTCGGCGGGGAGAGCCATCTGATTACGGATACCGAGACGATGATCGCCCGCGGGCTCGCCGCGGTCGTCCTGCTCGGCCTTGCCGGCGGATACTTCCTGCTGATTCGAAAGGCTCGCGCCAAAGCGGCGCAACGTGACGGGCAATGAGCCTCTCCTCAGACGAGCTTGAACGCTATGCCCGCCACATCGTGCTGCATGAGATCGGCGGTCCTGGCCAGCAGCGGCTGAAAGCGGCGCATGCGGTGGTGGTCGGCGCGGGTGGGCTCGGCTGCCCCGCGCTTCTCTACCTGGCTGCGGCCGGGGTCGGGCAGATCACGATCATCGACGACGACATGGTCAGCCTCTCGAACCTGCAGCGCCAGGTGCTGTATGCAACGAGCGAGGTCGGACGGCCGAAGGCCGAGGCGGCGGCAGAGGCGCTTTCCCGCATCAACCCCGAGATTTCGGTTCGCGCCGTCGTCGACCGATTGCAAGCGGAGAACGCGGCGCGGTTGCTCGAGGGTGCCAATCTGGTGCTAGACGGCTCCGACAATGCCGCCACTCGCTACACGGTGAATGCAGCGGCCATCGAGGCCGGTATCCCCCTCGTCGCCGCCGCCATTGGACGCTGGGAGGGACAGGTTGGCGTGTTCGATCCAGCCCGTGGCGGCCCCTGCTATGTCTGCGCCTTCCCCGAGGCACCGGACCCGGATCTCGTGCCCGCTTGTGCAGAGGCAGGCGTGCTCGGCGCGCTCGCGGGCGTGATCGGCGCGATGCAGGCGGTGGAGGCCGTGAAGCTGATCGCTGGGGCGGGCGAGGCACTGACTGGTCGCTTGATGCTCTACGACGCCCTCAGCGCCGAGACCCGCGTCCTGCGGTTGCGGCCACGCGCGGGCTGCCGGGCCTGCGGGGACGGTGAGGCGGCGAGGCGCCGGCCGGAGCGTTACTCGATGCGCGCGCTCAGCGGCAGCGCGACATCCACCCAGACCAGGCGATGATCCGAGCTAATCGGTTTGCCGTCACCCACAAGCTCGAACCCGGCCTCGCCCGGCGCCGGCCAGAAGACGCCGGAGCCGAGGATGCGCAGCCCCGCTGACGGCAGCACATAGTCGACGCGCAGATTGCCGGGCCCTGGGCTGTCGCGCCAATCGGCGGTGTCAAAGGCCGGCCTGCCGGCCTGCCGCGCATTCCCGGCCCCTTGCGCCTTGGCCGCCGCGACGGCGCCGGTGCTGGTCGGGCGCGGATCCTGCACCGATGGATCGGCCAAGAGCGCGAGCAACGCCTCCCGCCGCGCCGCACCGTCGGCCGGATCGGCATTGAGGTCCCCGGCAATGACGAAGGGTATGCCTGCCATCAGCCCACCAGGCCTGCCGTCATCATCGACGAGCCATTCCTCTCCCTGCGCGATGGCGTGGAGGAGCCGGATCTCATCATGGTTCCGCCGCCCGTTCCGATCCTCTGGCCCATCGAAGACCGGCGGCGTGGGATGTGCCGCCAGCAGCGTCAGCGTGCCTCCAGGCGTCTCGACCGGCACCGCCCAATGCGACTTCGAGCTGAGGCGGAGCGCTGCCCAAGTCTCGTCGCTGTGGAAAGGCTCGCCGTCGGGCAGCATTGGGCGGAGCGCCCCCGGCATCGCGGACCAGGGGAAGTGCTGCCAGCTTCGGATCTCACGCGTCACGAGCGGATAGCGGCTGAGCACGGCCATCGCGTACTGCCCGGGAAAGTCGCCCCAGCCCCAGGCATCGCCCGGCCCCCAGGCCCGGCCATCGCCGTCGAGATCGAGACCAGAGGGGACCCCGGTGTTCGCAGGACCCTGAAAGCGATGGGGATAGGCAATGCCTTCCCGGCCCTGCGCGCCCGGCCGCGCCAAAAGCGATGCGAACGCATCCAGGGCCCGCCCGCCCGCATCGCGATCCAATTCGTTCAAGAGGAGGATGTCCGGGCGGACGACACGGATGATCTCTGCCACCGCCGCAACTTGTGCGTCACCCTCACGAATGTCCGAGAGCAGCACGCCTGCCCCTGGCCTCGTCAACGCGGCGTTGAACTGCGCGACGCGCAATGCGCCTTCAGCCGGTGGCGCAACTTGCGCCGACGCTGCGGCCGCCACCATCATCAAGCACAGTGCGGCGATCAGCCAGCGGGCGCATCGCACGACGCTCTCAAGCGGCGCTCGTATCGAGCCAGGGGGTCGCCTTGCGTCTCTTCTCCTCGAACTCCTCGATGGTCGAAGAACGCTCCATCGTGAGCCCGATATCGTCGAGACCATTCAACAGGCAGTGCTTGCGGAAAGGGTCGATCTCGAAGCTGATCGTGTCACCGTCCGGCCGCTCGATCACTTGCGCCTCCAGATCGACGGTCAGCCGGGCGTTCTCGCCCCGCTCCGCATCCTCCATCAGCATATCCACCTGCTCCTGCGGCAGGGCGATCGGCAAGATCCCGTTCTTGAAGCAATTGTTGTAGAAGATGTCCGCATAGGACGGCGCGATCACGCAGCGGATACCGAAATCCAGGATCGCCCAGGGCGCGTGCTCACGGCTCGAGCCGCAACCGAAATTGTCGCCCGTCACGAGGATCTCCGCTTTGCGGTAGGCAGGCCGGTTGAGCACGAATTCCGGGATCTCGTTGCCTTCCTCATCATAGCGCATCTCGGTGAAGAGGCTGACGCCGAGGCCCGTGCGCTTGATCGTTTTCAGGAACTGCTTGGGGATGATCATATCGGTGTCGATGTTGATCAACGGCAGCGGCGCGGCCACGCCTGTGAGCTTGGTGAACGGCTGCATGGCATCCTCCCTGGGGCTGCCTTTCCCCTCGCATGAGCCAGTCTCTGCCGCAAGCTTGACGTTAGCGTGAAGAGACGTGCGTTGTGCGGCCACCGGCACTCCCCACCTCTCCGGCATGGACAACGGCAGAGCCCACAGGGGGCCGCCAGCCGCAGGAAGGGAGACCGAAGATGTCGACCACAGCGAACACCAGAACCATGCCGAAGATCCTTGCAGCCGCCGCTTTGGCAATTGCGGGCGCTCTCACCGTCGCGGCGCCCAGCCAGGCCGCCGCTGCCCCCGTAGCGCCGGTCGCCGCGGTCTACAACCCCGCCGCCGCACCCGCAGTCGTTGAGGACGTAAGGTTCCGCGGTCGTGGGTTCCGAGGAGGCCGCGGCTTCCGGGGGGGACGTGGCTTCCGCGGCGGCTTCAATCGCGGCTTCCGGCGCGGCGGTTTCCGCAGGGGCTTCGGCAAGGGCGTCTTCTTCGGCAAGAAAAAGGGCGTCTTCATCGGAAAGGGCTTTAAGGGCGGCTTCGGACGCTTCCGCTGAGGAGCACCCAGACGCGGTGAAATCCGCGTCGCCACCGCTGGTCTGACCCGCCAAGATGCGGTCCCCAGCGGAAGATCGTGATGCCCCGTCCTGCGAATGGGCCGGGGGATGACAGAAAGGCCCGGCGGCTCCCGATAAGCAGAGCGTGCCCGGCGCGCGACGGAAAATGGCACCGGCGGCGTTAATCTCCTCGACTGACCATTCGAGGAGACCCGCCATGCCCGCTTTACGAACGGCCGCGCAGCGGCTCGCCATTTTGGCCACACTGACATTCGCCGCAGCGACCATCCCCACCGGGGCGAGCGCCATGACCGCGCAGAACAACGGGGGGGCAACCGCCTCGACGGCGCTGCCCATCGTCGAGGTCGGTGGGCGTCATTATCACCGGCCGCGCCGCGGCTATGGCCGGGCCTATCGCGCAGGCCGACGCGACGGATATCGCAAGGGCTTTCGCCGCGGCCGCTACGGTCGGGGCTATCGTCCCTATCGCGGGCGCTACTACGATCCGGGTCCGCGGGTTTTCTTCCGCGGCGGTGTGTTCTTCCCGCCTGTCTTCGGGGGCACGGTGGTCATCCGCTAGTGTGCCTTACCGGGCGGCATGGGAATGATGACCCTGTCATGGCCGGGCATTCCGCGGCCGTGACCTAAGACAGGCCGCTCAGCCTCGATCTCAATTCATCCAGGTTTGCGTTGTGCCTCGGGGTTTCGCCCCGGAGCGCCCATCGCTACACCGCGTTGCATGGCAAAGGGATTCTACCGGGCGAACGCGCCGTGGCTTCTTGCAGCGGCGTTCATGAGCTTCGGTTCCTCCTTCGGACAGACTTTCTTCATCGCACTCTTCGCCGGCGGTATCCGCGAGGAGTTCGGGCTTTCGGATGGCGACTGGGGCACGCTCTACACAGTCGCGACCGTCGGCTCTGCGCTGATCCTGATGCAGGTCGGTCGGCTGGCCGATGTGATGGCGCTCAGGCCGCTCTTGCTCGGTGTCTGCCTCGTATACGCCTCGGCCCTCGTGCTGATGAGCGTGGCACCCTCCGTGTTCTGGCTGGGGATCGGCGTCCTCGGGCTTAGGCTTTGCGGGCAGGGGATGATGAGCCATTTGGCCGTCACCGCGACAGCGCGCTGGTTTCGAGCCAACCGGGGCAAAGCCTTGGCGATCACGGTGCTGGGCTTCCCGGCGGGCGAGGCGGTGCTGCCGGCGATCGCCGTGCTCGCAATCGGCGCCTTCGGTTGGCGCATGGGGTGGCTTGTCGCGGCGGGCGCGCTGGTGTTCGTGGTCGTCCCCATCATTCTGCTCCTTCTCGCTCGCGGCAGCCGTGTGCCGCAGGGCGAGGGGCCGGCGGAGACTGCCACCGGCATGGATGGGCGGCATTGGACGCGGGGGCAGACGCTCAGGCATTGGTCGTTCTGGGCGTTGATGCCGGGTATTCTCGCGCCGTCCTTCATCGGAACCGTCGCGTTCTTTCATCAGGTCCATGTCGCCGAGGTGCGGAACTGGGATCTGGTCACGATGGCAGCCGGCTACCCGCTCTATGCAGCGCTTTCGGTCGCGACCTCGCTTGCCACGGGTTGGGTGATCGACCGGACGGGGCCAGTGCGGCTTCTGCCTGGGTATCTTGTGCCGCTTGGGATCGCGATCGCGATGCTGACGCTCGATGGGGGTGAGTGGGTGTGGCTTTTGGTTCTGCTTGGGATCGGGGTCAGCCAGGGCTGTGTTTTCACCATCCATGGCGCGCTTTGGCCAACGCTTTACGGCACGGCCCATCTCGGTTCCGTCAAGGCGATGATGTCGGCGGCGCTCGTCGTATCGACCGCTATTGGGCCGGGGGTTACGGGCCTTCTCATCGACGCGGGCTATCCGCTGCCCGAACAGGCGCCCGCCATGACCCTATGGTGTCTCGCGGCCTCGGCGCTTTTCGTGGTGGTCGCACCCCGTCTCGCCGCGCGATTGCCCTCCTCCGGGTCTCGCACCGCGCCGGCCTGAGCCCGACCGAGCCGATGACGGCCCAGCAGGCCCACGACGATGAGACCAAGGGCCAGGAAACCGGATGCCGGTACGGGCACGACGGTTTGCGAAGGCGCCGGGTCGAAGATCGGCGCTCCCCCATTGGGCGGCATCGTGGTTGCGCCACCCAGTGCCGCAACCTGTGCCTCGATCAGCTGGCCCAGGTGATCTTCGATCGTGCTCCCTGCGATCTGCGGCAGAGCGATCAGCACCTCTTGATGGATGAAGTAGCGCAGATCGCCAGGGTTCAGCGCGTGGTCCGATGCCCGGTTGAGCGCCCGCATCACTTCGAGCGCCAAGACCTCCCGCGGAGGATCGGCGCCTTGCATGGCGCTCAACTCCTGACGGAGAGCCCAGAGCTTCTCGTAGCCGTTGTCCGGATCCTCCGAGCGCCGGTTGCGCGACCAATCCTCCAGCAGATGGCCGTGAATAGGGTCATAGTAGCTGAGCGGATGGTTCACGGGATCGTCGGGCTCATCGTCAGAAGAAGCTGCCAACAAGAAGCTCTCACCGTCGGCATTGGCACCACCAGCGGCCACTGGCAGTGCCTGCGCAGCACTCACCCAGAACACGATTACAAAGGGCACCGCCGCAGCCAGCAGCACCGTCGGGCGCCATACGAGCGCCCAAGCTACGCGACACATCACACGCTTCTCCAACGCTGGCACCGTGCGCCGAATTACGCGCGCCCGATGCCGTGAGACTGTTGAAGAGAGCATTCACCGGCAGGGTAACCATGCCGTTAAGCAATTGGTTTCAAACCGGGTACCAGGGCGCCGACCGTAACGCAGGCAAGCGCCAAAACGCTGACGACCCCCGGCCCACTCTGGCGGTGCGCGCGACGTAGTTTTCAGATGTCCCCGGATCGTGCCGTCTCAGTCGAGATGGCGCACATCCGTCAGACGGCCCGTGATCGCGGCGGCTGCGGCCATCGCGGGGCTCATCAGATGGGTTCGACCGCCCCGCCCCTGCCGGCCCTCGAAATTCCGGTTCGAGGTGGAGGCGCAGCGCTCCCCAGGGGAGAGCTGATCCGGGTTCATGCCGAGGCACATGGAGCATCCGGCCATCCGCCACTCGAAGCCTGCTTCCTGAAGCTTCTGGGCGATGCCTTCTTCCTCCGCCTGCAGGCGGACGAGGCCCGAGCCGGGCACGATCATGGCGCGCAACCCGTCCTTGACCCGGTGTCCCTCCATGATGCGAGCGACTTCGCGCAAATCCTCGATGCGGCCATTGGTGCACGAGCCGATAAAGACGGCATCGATCTCGATCTGCTCGAGCGGCGTGCCGGGCTCCAAACCCATGTACTCGAGAGACCGCTTTGCGGCTGCGATCTTGGCGCCCGCGAACTCCTCCGGGTGGGGCACGCTGCTCGTGATCGGGAGGACGTCCTCGGGGCTCGTCCCCCAAGTCACGACGGGCGAGATGCTGGGGGCGTAGAGCAGGATCTCCCGGTCGAAATGCGCGCCCTCATCAGTGCTAAGCGTCTGCCAATAGGCAACCGCCTTCTCCCAGGCCTCGCCCTTGGGGGCCCGGGGCCTGCCTTGTACATAGTCGATGGTTTTGGCATCTGGCGCGACGAGGCCTGCGCGCGCGCCGCCTTCGATCGCCATGTTGCAGACCGTCATGCGGCCTTCCATGGTCAAGGCTTCGATGGCCTCGCCACAATACTCAATGACATGACCATTGCCGCCAGCCGTGCCCGTCTCACCAATGATCGAGAGCGTGATGTCCTTGGCCGTGACACCGCTCGGCAAATCGCCGCGCACCTCGACCTTCATGTTCTTGGACTTCTTCTGGATCAGCGTCTGGGTGGCGAGCACGTGCTCCACCTCCGACGTGCCGATGCCGTGTGCCAGCGCGCCGAACGCGCCATGCGTCGCAGTATGGCTGTCGCCGCATACGATGGTCATGCCTGGCTGCGTGAGGCCCTGCTCGGGCCCGATGATATGCACGATGCCCTGGCGGTTATCGTCGACATCGAACATCTCGATGCCGAAGTCCCGCGCATTGTTGCGAAGCGCCTCGACCTGAACGCGCGACTGCTCGTCCTTGATGCCTTCGAGCCTGGTGGGATCCGTGGGCACGTTGTGGTCAGGCACCGCCAGCGTCGCCCTAGGATCGCGAACCGGCCGGCCGGCCATGCGCAACCCTTCGAAGGCCTGCGGGCTGGTTACCTCGTGGACCAGGTGCCGGTCGATATAGAGGAGGCAGGTGCCATCCTCGGACTCGTGAACAACGTGGTCGTCCCAGATCTTATCGTAAAGCGTCTTAGCCATTGCGTTCTCTCGTCACATCAGGGGGTTTTCGGAGCGGCGGCGCCACTCACCCCTTGGGACGCAACTGCACACGCGCGAAAAACCGCCCTGGCAGGCGCCAGTGGTCGGAGAGATCGCGGATGGGGCGAGCAGTTTTCATGGCAGGGTATGTACTCCGCTACCCGCCCCTCGGCAACGGTCTCGGATCGACGATGGTCGGATGCGTGTCGTGACGCCGAATTCTGCGTCGAAACGGTCATCGCGGGCTGAGAGGGTGTGCAACGGACGGCTTTGTCTCGGGAGCTATTCTCCCGGCTGTCCAAGGCGTTTTGTCCACGAGCGCAGTCGCTCATCGCCGGGCCCTCCCACGACAGTGTTGCCCGAAACTCGTTACGATCCTGCG
Source organism: Pseudomonadota bacterium (assembly GCA_039178805.1). Taxonomy (GTDB): domain Bacteria; phylum Pseudomonadota; class Alphaproteobacteria; order Rhodobacterales; family Rhodobacteraceae; genus Thermohalobaculum. The sequence goes on from JBCDFC010000018.1 coordinate 17,263, forward strand.
AACGCTACCCTGGTTCCTTCGGCAACGCCCTCCTGGCTCACGATAGCGTCGTTAGCCGTTCGTTTGCGCGACTCAGGCGATCCTGTCGTGGGAGGGGCGCTTGGAGGGCTTTCGCTCTGGATTGCACGGGCAAGCACTTTGTTCACGATGCCTCCGGGCTTCTTGGCGCGCTGAGGTCCGAATTGAAGGCTACAGACAGGGGCGATGTCAGCAACAGCTCAACCGAGGACAAGCGATCGGGCGAGGATAAGGGCGTCTGCCGGCCTGCCTGTCTCCTGGTCATAGTAGGCGGGCCGCCGGCCAACCTGCGCGAAACCTGCCTTGGCGTAGAGAGCGCGCGCCGGGCCGTTGTCGGTCGCGACTTCGAGAACGAGCCGTTTCGCCCCGTGATCTACGGCCTTCGCGAGCACGGCCGCGAGAAGCGCATATCCAAGCCCGCCTCGACGGGCAGCCGCAAGAATTCCGATCTCCACAAGCTCAGCCTCGTCCGCCGCGAGTGAGACCAGTGCGAGGGACGTAGCGCGTGCGTGGTCCGACAGCACGAACCCGCGTGGGGGTTGCAAGATGGCGATATCGGAGGGTTTCCAGGCGCTGCCCTGTGAGAGATGCGCGAAAAGCGGCGCGACCGTTTCGGTCTCATCCACGCGGACGGGCGTGAAGCCGTTCATCGCTCACACAAGAAGGGGTGGCGGCGCCTCGCGTGGCGGATCGGCATCGGCACCACGGAGGTAGAGCGGCGCCGGCGGCCGGTCGGGCTTCGCCCTGGCGCCGAGCGCCGCGACGACGGCCGGATCGGCGAGGGCCTCAGGGGCTAGTACGGGCTCACCCCGCCCTCCCGGGCCCTTAGGATCGACCGCAGGCAGGGTCCAGGCATCGCCCATCGCGACCGCATCGCCGGGCACCGCCGCCGCGAGCGCTTCTGGCGCCAGGATCGCTGGGTCGGAGGAGGCGTTGTCGCCCTGGAAGAGCTGCAGATAAACTGAACCCCGGCCAGCGATCGCGACGGCGAGGGGTCGGCGCTCGGCCCAGCCTACCTTGTCCTCGACCGGTCGGGGCGCGGGCCGGACGAGTGCGACCGGCGACGCGCTCTCACCATCGGGTCGGGCGTCTCCTAAGCGCGTCTCACTGCCTCTCGGCCTTGGCCAACCTGGGCGCGCGACGGCGCTGGCAAGGGCCTGAAACCGCGTGACGCCGACCGCTGGCACGCCGCGCCCGAGCGCGAGGCCGCGAGCGCCTGCCACCCCGACACGCAACCCAGTGAAGGAGCCGGGCCCAATACAGACGGCGATCCGCTCAATCGCCTCCACCCCGGCGCCCACTTCCACAAGTGCGGCGCGCAGCATCGGGAACAGGCGCTCCGCATGACCTCGCTCGAGCCTTTCGACCCGCCGGATCAGCACTTGATCGGCCGAGATCAAAGCGATGCCGCAGGCGGGCCCCGACGTATCGATGCCTAGGATCATGGCGCAGCCTTCAGGGTCTCTCGGGCGCTGCCACGCTCTCGCGGCAGGTCGTCGTGGATGCAGAGCCAGGGCAGTGCCGCATCGGCATGAGCATGAACAGCGGGCTCAAGGCTCTCGGCATCGTCGAGAACGCCGACTGGCAGATAGATCTGGCCCGGGATGTAACCGAACCGTGCGGTCATGGCTGAGCCGCAGACGGCGCAGAACTGCCGCTCGATACCCGGAGCGCTGAAGCGCGCCACATGATCGGTCGTGAGGCTCACGCTGCCCTCCGGAAAGGCCGCAAACGCTGCCACGGGCGCGCCGGTGACACGGCGGCAATCGATGCAATGGCAGTAAGCGACGCTCTGCGGCCTCACGGTCGTCGTGAGACTGACCGCGCCGCAATAGCAGCGTCCCGTCATCATCGGATCAGAGCCCGACGGGGCGCACCTCGGTCACCTCGGGGATATAGTGGCGGAGCAGGTTCTCGATGCCGTGCTTCAGCGTCAATGTGGAGGACGGGCAGCCCGCGCAGGCGCCCTGCATGTGGAGATAAACCACACCACGGTCGAAACCGTGGAACGTGATGTCACCGCCATCCTGCGCCACGGCCGGGCGAACGCGAGTGTCCAGAAGCTCTTTGATCTGTCCCACAATCTCTGCATCCGGGCCGTCGTGCTCGGCATGGCCTACGGTCGGCCCATCGCCGCTCATGACCGGTGCACCGGACTGATAGTGCTCCATAACGGCGCCGAGAAGTGCGGGCTTCAGATGCAACCAATCCATCTCAGCATTCTTGGTGACGGTGATGAAATCCGGACCGAGGAAGACGCCCGTAACCCCATCCACCGCGAAGAGCCGTTCCGCCAGTGGCGACGCGCCGGCACCGTCGGCCGTCGGGAAATCGGCTGAGCCCTGCTGCATCACCGCCTGTCCCGGCAGGAATTTGAGCGTTTGGGGGTTAGGCGTGGCTTCGGTTTGGATGAACATTTTGGCCTCCGGGCTGGTGGCCTTGTAACTGGCTCGTGTGTCCCCAGGAATCAAGAACCGTTCCAAATTGGCGGCAAGATTGGGTGGCGAGGTTGGGTGGCGAGATCGCTTCAGAGCATGATGGCGAAGTAGCCGTAGGCGCCGACATAGCCGAGCATGAGCAGCGCAAGCGCTGCCCGTACGGGCCAGGCGTCGAAGCGCCGGGCGAGAACGGCAAGGCAGGCGATGGTGATCGCAGCCTCGACCCAAATCACGATGTCCGCATGGTGCCTGACATCCCAATAGGACAGCGGCGAATGAAACCGCCAGTCCAAGAGCGGCCAGAGATGGCGATGCGCATCGTCCGCATGAACGGGAAAATCGAGCGCGAGATGGAGCAACATTCCACCCGCGAGCACCATCAACCAACGACTACGGAGAATGAGCCCCGCCACGAAGCAAGCAACCGCCAAAGGCGCCGAATTGGCGATTGCGCCCACTGTTTGCCACGGCTCCTGCCAGTAAAGCTCACGCCAGAGGCGCCATTCGGGCACGCCCTGCGCGCGGTAGTAGGCCCAGAAGCCGAAGATCCAGATATCCGGCAAGAGCGCACCCAGAACGACGGCAAGGTTGCGCCCCGGCCGGCCCGGACGGGCCAGGGCCGCACCCGCGACAACAAGATGCGTGGCGGTGTTCACGCGCTCAACTGATCTCGTCGATACGACTTAGGCTAAGCGAGCCCGGCACGACGGTGATCGGAACGCGCATGCGGTGGCCTTGCTTGGCGACAAGCTGTGAGACGAGCGGGCCCGGTCCGTCATCCTCTCCGGCACCGAGAACGAGCACCCCGATCTCCGGGTCCTCGGCGATGGCCTTCAGCACTTGCTCGACCGGCTTGCCCTCGCGGATCGCGAATTCAGGCACGATGCCGGAGAGTTGGCGCAGCTCCTCGCCCAACTCATGCAGGCGTTCTTCGGCAAGCTCGCGCGCCTCTGCGCGCATGACCTCTGCCACACCCATCCAGTGCTGAAATTCGTCGGGGACGATGACGTAGAGCATCAGCACCCGACCGCCGGTGTTGCGCGCGCGTCGTGCCGCAAAGCGCATCGCCTGCTGGCATTCCGGCGTCTCATCCACGACGACCATGAACTTGCGCATGCAGCTTCGCACCGCTCAACCGGGCACCCGCGTGGCCCGGTGGAGAACTGTGTCGCAGCACGGCGCTGCAACGCAAGCGCGCAGTTCACCGGATTGTGCTGCAGACCGCAACGATCACTGATCGCTTAGCGCGTTGATGCGAGGGCGGCACCGCCATCATATCGGGCCAGGATAAGATGAACGATACGGAGGCGTGAAAGATGAGCGATGTGATCGGGCTCCACCATGTGACCGCCATCTCGGGCGATGCGCAGCGCAATCACGACTTCTACGTGAAGGCGCTGGGGCAGCGGATGGTCAAGAAGACCGTCAATTTCGACGCCCCGGATGTCTATCACCTCTACTATGCTGACGGCACGGGAACGCCGGGCACCGTGATGACCTTCTTCCCTTTCCCGGGCGCCCGGCAGGGACGCGTCGGGCGTGGTCAGGTGGTCATGACGCAGTATTCGGTGCCACCGGGCAGCCTTGAGTTCTGGGAAGATCGTCTGCCGCGCTTTGGCGCGAAGGTCGCGACCCGGGACGAAGCTTTCGGGGCCGAGCGGCTGATTGTCGAGGATCCGGAGGGGTTGTGGCTCGCGCTCGTGGAGGTTGCGGACGATCCGCGTGCGCCGTGGGCGGCTGACGGCATCCCAGCCGAGGTCGCCCTGCGCGGCTTCGAAGGCGTGACTCTCGGCGTGTCAGGCGAGGCCGCGAGCGCATCGATCCTAGCGGATCTCTTCGGGTATGAGCGGATCGGTGAGCAGGCCAAGGGCGGCGACGCGCGCCTCGTACGCTACGGACAGGCCGAGGCTGCTGGAACCATCGATCTCCTCATCGACCCCGCGATGCCCGAAGGTGTCGAGGCCGCCGGCACGGTCCACCACGTGGCTTTCCGAGTGCCAGATCGGGCGGCGCAAGAGCGGGTGCGCCAAGCGGTTGCCGAGGCGGGCTTCCGTGTCACGCCGCAGATCGATCGCGACTACTTCTACGCGATCTACTTCCGCACGCCCGATGGCATCCTGTTCGAGGTGGCGACGGACGAGCCTGGCTTCGACCGCGATGAGCCGGTCTCGGCGCTCGGTGAGGCGCTGAAGCTGCCGAGCCAGCACGAGCATCTGCGCGAGCGCCTTGAGCAGAGCCTGCCGAAGCTCGTGGCTTAGTGGTTCGACTTCGACGGAGCTGACCAATTAACGTCATCCCCGGGCTCGACCTGGGGATCCAGAATACCGACATACCCTAAGTGCCTGGCCGTAAGCTGGATTGCCGGATCAAGTCCGGCAATGACAGTGCCAGACGTATTGGTCGGACCCCTCATCCTGCCTCCACCGACAGCCCATCTGCGGTTGTCTGCGGGGCTGTGGCTTAGGAGATCGAGATGGATTTGGTGGCCGACGACTACATCCATGTGCTCGAGCAGGGCGAGGGGGAGAGCCAGGAGACGCTCGTGCTCCTCCACGGCACTGGCGGAAACGAGCGTGAGATGGCGACGCTCGGCCATGCGCTCGCCGATGCTGCGCTGCCCGGTGCGGCTGTCCTGGCGCTGCGGGGCGATGTCTCGGAGGCCGGGATGCCGCGTTTCTTCCGTCGTCGGGCGGAGGGCGTATACGACATGGCCGATCTCGCCCGCTCGACGGCGAAGCTCCAGGGCTTCCTGCCGAGCGTCCTGGCCGAGGCCGGGCGCGATCCGTCGCGGGCAATCGGTATCGGCTACTCGAACGGGGCGAATGCGCTTGCAAACCTGCTCTTCACGGCGCCAGACATGCTCGGCCGGTGGGCGCTCCTGCATCCCCTGATCCCATTTGAGCCGGCTATCGCTCCCGCTCAGGGGACACCCGTCTTCGTTGGTGCCGGTCTTGCCGATCCGATCTGCCCGCCAGCCCTCACCCAAAACCTGATCGGTGCTTTGGAGAGTGCGGGGGCTTTGGTGACGCCAGCGTGGCAACCGGGCGGGCATGAGCTTGGCCAACAGGAATTGACGGCCCTCGCGCGCTGGCTGGCGACCTAAGCGGGTGAGCTTGCGGGCTCATCTGAGCCGCTCAATCACATATTGTTGCAGTTTCCGGGATGATTTTCGACGGCGTCGGCGGAGCGGTTTGTGGCGAGCGAAGCGACGCCAGCGCCGACCCAGCCAGCGCCAGCGGCCGCCTGAGCCGTTACGCCACAACGATATTCTGCGGCGGAATGACGCATCTTTCCTTCCTGATGGCGCATCTGCCGGGCGTTCGAGCGGCAACCCTCGCTGTCACGGGATCACGCGACAGAGACAGAGTGTCAACTTAAGTAGACATTGTCTGTGTCAGATATGCTTGTCAGCCTTTGTCTCGGATGTCGTGGGTTGGCCGCCGGATTGGCCTTCCAGCGCACCATGGCGCAGCAACGGAGGGCGGTTTTCTTCCGCTTCAGGCTACTTGGACGACGTCGAAGTGGAGGCGACACATGGCAGATGACGATCCGAACAAGGTCTGGCCGACTGGCCTGACCGTCAAGGAGGCGGAGGAGATCCACAGCCAGCTTATCGATGGCACGCGGGTCTTCGGCGCAATCGCGCTCCTTGCTCATTTCTTGGTGGCGGTCTCAACGCCTTGGCTCGGCTGAAAGGAGAGACGCGATGAACAATTCTCGTATCTGGCTCGTCGTTCCGCCGACCGTCGGGCTCCCCGTCTTCCTGGGCGCAGTGGCCGTCGGTTCGTTCAGCGTGCACGTGGCCGTGCTTAGCAACACGACCTGGGTCGCCGACTTCCTGTCGGGCCAGGAGCTTGGCAGCAGCGCGACGGCGTCGATCGACGGCAAGGTCAAGACGGCGGCCGTCACCGATCCTGCGGCGAAGGTCTCGATGTCCAGCTATGACGGCGAGCGCATCACCGTGATCCTGCCGGACGGACGGCATGCGGAGGCGGTGATCGACGATCCGGGCATCGACCTTGCGCTCGAAGACCGACTTCGAGAGATGGCCGGCAAATAGCCGTCGGCTGATCGATGAGAACACGGCCGTCGGCGCCCTCCGGGTGCCGGCGGCCTTCCGGATCGAGCCTTAGATTGGCGCATCCGGCCGAATGGAACGCGGTGACATAAATGCGCGGCAGTCGGCAGAAAACGCTGAATTTTCTGCGTGGCCTAGGGCCCCGCTACATGCCGTTCGCCGATGTGGCGAGCGAGACGCTTCCGCTCTCCCGCCTGCTCAGGCTTTCCCTATTCCAAGTCACCGTCGGCATGGCGCTCGTGCTGCTGATGGGCACGCTCAACCGCGTGATGATCGTCGAGCTGAACGTGCCCGCGGCGCTTGTCGGCGTGATGATCGCGCTCCCGATCGTCTTCGCACCGTTCCGGGCGCTCATCGGCTTCCGCTCCGACACGCATAAATCCGCGCTTGGCTGGCGACGCGTGCCGTTTATCTGGAAAGGCACGCTGCTGCAATTCGGCGGCTTCGCGATCATGCCCTTCGCGCTGCTGGTGCTGTCAGGCTACGGCGAGGCCGCGATGGCGCCGGCCTGGATCGGCTATGTGAGCGCAGCACTCGCCTTTCTTCTGGTCGGCGCGGGCGTCCATATGGTGCAGACGGTCGGTCTCGCCCTCGCGACCGATCTCGTACCGGCCGAGGATCAGCCCAAGGTCGTGGGCCTCATGTATGTCATGCTGCTCGTCGGCATGGCGGTGAGCGCGATGGTTTTCGGCGCGCTGCTCGAAACCTACACGCCAGGCCGGTTGATCCGCGTGGTGCAGGGTGCGGCGGTCGTGACCGTGGCACTCAATATCCTCGCGCTCTGGAAGCAAGAGGCGCGCGATCGCGGCCGCGCGATGGCGATGGCTACCCAGCCGGAGACCGATTTCGGCACGGCCTGGGGGCGCTTCATCGCGGGCCCCGGGGCGCTGCGCCGCCTGACGGTGATCGGCCTTGGCACCATGGGCTTCGGCATGGCCGATGTCCTGCTCGAACCCTATGGCGGCCATGTCTTGGCGATGAGCGTGGCGGAGACGACGCGTCTGACCGCCCTACTGGCCGTCGGCGGGCTCGCAGGCTTCGCGCTCGCCTCTCGCCTTCTCGGCCGGGGTGGCGATCCGTTGACGATGGCGGCCTTCGGCGCCGTTGTCGGCATACCGGCCTTTGGTGCGGTTATGCTCGCCGCACCGCTCTCGGCACCTTCGCTGTTGTGGGCCGCTGCGATCCTCCTTGGTTTCGGCGCCGGGCTCTTCGGCCACGGCACACTGACCGCGACGATGCGCGCCGCCCCGCGCGAAGAGGCGGGCCTCGCCATCGGAGCCTGGGGTTCGGTGCAGGCGACGGCCGCTGGCCTCGGCATCGCACTCGGCGGCGTCATTCGGGACGTCATTCAAGGCTTCTCGCAGCAAGCGGGCGCGGGATACGGCCTCGAGGCGGCCTATCTTCCCGTCTTCGCGATCGAGATCCTGCTACTGGTTTGCGCGGTCCTTCTCACCTTGCCGCTGATCCTGCGGCGCCGTTCCTGCCCGCCCGCCGAAGCGCGAGCCGTATCCGATGCCTGATCAGGCCAGATCCCAAGTGCTGAATGCATGGCACCTCGCTGCCGGCCGACCGGTCGTCTCGAAGCGCCGACAACCCAGGAGGAAGCAGCCATGACAACAATCGTCACGCGCCTCTACGAGGACGCCAAGACTGCCGAGAATGTGGCCTCGGATATCCGCGCCATGAAAAGCGTGCCCGACGATGCGGTCGCGGTTTATGGCGAGGCCAAAGGCAAGAAGGCGAGCGATCTGCGCAAGGCGCTAATGGCAGCGAGGATGACCGAGGATGCCGCCGGCAAGGTCCAGGGCATGCTGACGGACGGCCGAACCCTCGTCATCGCCAAGGCACCCTGGGGTACGGCCGCAGCGGTCATTTCCAAGGCGGATGGGGCAGGACCTGTCGATATGGGCATGGGCAGCGACGCCTATTTCAGCGAGCGGATGGGCGCGAGCGCTGCCAGCAACCTTGTCCCGGGCGGCACGAAATACCTCACCTCGGACGGCCCGCTCAGCGACGGTCCGACGCCGCTCTCCAGCTTCTTCGGCTGGCGCACGCTCTCGGACCGGCGGCCCAGCACCGACATCCTGAGGCGGGGCGACAAGGCGAAGATCATGCCCGGCGAGCCGCTTTCCGACTGGAAGCTCGGCACCAAGATGATCACCGAGAATACGACGGTCTTCTCAAAGCGGATCGGCATGTCGACTTTGAAGGAGCGCCCGGCGACCCGCTCCCTACTCGATATGGACAAGACGCCCTTCTCGACCGCGCTCGGCATGAAGACGTTGACCGACAACTGATCGATCCCGTGTTCCGGCCCGAACGCCGCCCCAACTCGGGCGGCGTTTTTCGTTCTGGTCGCCAGTGATTGACTGCACGGGCCATCGATCCTACCCGGCATCGAGATGCGTGGCGTTCGAGCGACGGAGGTCGGGTTGGAAGCAGATTACGTGATCGTGGGCGCGGGCTCGGCCGGTTGCGCCATGGCCTATCGCTTAAGCGAGGCCGGCCGCTCGGTCCTGGTGATCGAGCATGGCGGCTCGGATCGCGGGCCGCTCATCCAGATGCCGGGTGCGCTCAGCTTCCCGATGAACATGTCGCTCTACGACTGGGGCTATCGGAGCGAACCGGAGCCCAATATGGGCAACCGGCGCATGGCGGTGCCGCGGGGCAAGGTGATCGGCGGCTCGTCCTCGATCAACGGCATGGTCTATGTCCGCGGACACGCCCGCGATTTCGACACTTGGGCCGAAATGGGGGCTGCGGGCTGGGCCTATGCGGACGTGCTTCCCTACTACAAGCGGCTCGAGAACTGGGACGATGGCGGGCATGGCGGCGACCGCGACTGGCGCGGCCGGAACGGGCCGCTCCATGTGAGCCGCGGCAAGCGCGACAATCCGCTGGTGCAAGCCTTCGTCACCGCGGGTCGCGAGATCGGCTACGAGGCGACCGACGACTACAATGGCGAGAAGCAAGAGGGCTTTGGCCCGATGGAGGCGACAATCCATCGAGGCCAGCGCTGGTCCGCCGCTAACGCGTATCTCAAACCCGCGCTGCGCCGCGAGAACTGCGACATGGTGCGGGCGCTGGCGCGGCGCGTAGTGATCGAGGAGGGTCGTGCCAAAGGTGTCGAGATCGAACGCGGCGGGCGTGTCGAGACCGTGCGGGCACGAGCCGAGGTGATCCTGGCCGCCTCCGCGATCAACTCGCCGAAGCTCCTTATGCTCTCTGGCATCGGACCAGGCGCCCATCTGACGGATCACGGGATCAACGTGATCGCTGACCGACCCGGCGTGGGCGGAAACCTGCAGGACCATCTGGAGCTTTACGTCCAGTATGCGGCGAGCCAGCCCGTCACGCTCTTTCGCTACTGGAACCTCCTCGGCAAGGCCTATGTGGGCGCGCGCTGGCTCTTCACGAAGACGGGTCCGGGCGCCTCGAACCAGTTCGAGAGCGCGGCCTTCATACGCTCGGCAGCAGGTGTCGAGTACCCGGACATCCAGTACCACTTCCTGCCGATCGCTGTGCGCTATGACGGGCAAGTGGCGGCCGAGGGGCACGGGTTTCAGGCGCATGTGGGGCCGATGCGCTCCCGCTCACGCGGCGCGATCCGTCTGCGGTCCGCTGCGCCAGGCGAGGCGCCTGAGATCCGCTTCAACTATATGAGCCATCCGGAGGACTGGCGCGACTTCCGCACCTGCATCCGGCTCACCCGCGAGATCTTCGGGGCCGACGCGTTCAAGGCTCATGTGAAGCATGAGATCCAGCCCGGCGCTGCGGTCGAGAGCGATGAGGCGCTCGACGCCTTCATCGCCGAGCATGCGGAAAGCGCCTACCACCCCTGCGGCACCTGCCGGATGGGGGCGGCGGATGATCCGGCCGCGGTCGTAGACCCTGAAGCGCGGGTGATCGGCGTCGAGCGGCTGCGCGTCGCCGACAGCTCGATCTTCCCGCAGATCACGAACGGCAACCTCAATGGCCCCTCGATCATGGTCGGCGAGAAAGCTTCGGACCACATGCTCGGCCGGCCTGCCCTTGCGCCGGAGAACGCCGCCCCCTGGATCCATCCGGACTGGCAGACCGCCCAGCGTTAGGATCCGTGATCCAAAGCGCTCCAAGCGCCCCCTCCCACGATAGGATTGCCTGAGTCGTGCCAACGAAGGGCTAACGACGCTACCTGACACGGTGAGCGTGTTGCACTCTCGGCAGGAGTAGCGTTCGCGAGATGTTAATGGCTCCACCGCTAACCTGACGTGGGTGGGCTCGGAGCCCGCAAGCGCGCGCAAGCACCTTCGACCAAAACCTCAAGGGGCGTGAGCAACACAATTGAGCTCAGAGGCAACGCCGTCTGAGCGTGCTCTACGCCTCCATGGACGAGAGAACCGCGTCGGTCGCACAGCCCTGCGAAACAACTCAGAGCTTCGCGTCGCAGTGCCCTTGAGGCGACGTCGGACGCGATGCTTGGCAATCCGTCGCTATCATGTCGATCAAACCGTCCTCGTCGCTGCTACGCTCATCGGCAGTGCAGCGCGCGGCCTTGTTCGACAGGGAACCAGCGAAATGCGCCCATCCGCGGGCATCGGATGTCGTATCTCTGCAAGGGGGCGTAGAAAAACTGTGCGATGGGAACGTCGACGACGGTCACCCGAAACGATCAGGCAGGCGAGCTATCGATGATCACTGAGCGCGACATTCAGCATCTGAAGACCATCGAGCAGCGCCTGCTTTGGCTCTCGCATTGGATGATCCACAACGCCAACCACCTGCGACCCAAAGAGGACGGTATCAAGATCGGCGGTCATCAGGCCTCATCCGCCTCGATGGTCTCGATCATGACAGCCCTTTATTTCACGGCCCTCCGCCCGGAGGATCGGGTCGCGGTGAAACCCCATGCCTCGCCCGTCTTCCACGCGATGCAGTACCTCATGGGCAATCAGACCCGGGAGAAGATGGAGAACTTCCGCGGCTTCGGGGGTGTGCAGAGCTATCCGAGCCGCACCAAGGATATCGACGATGTGGACTTCTCCACGGGCTCCGTCGGCCTCGGCGTCGGGATCACGGCGCTTGCCTCGATGGTACAGGACTTCATTGCCGCCAAGGACTGGGGCAGCGGGATCGAGACAGGGCGCATGGTAGCCCTCGTCGGCGATGCGGAGATGGACGAGGGCAATATCTACGAGGTGCTGCAGGAGGGTTGGAAGAACAATCTCCGCAACACTTGGTGGATCATCGACTACAATCGCCAGTCGCTCGACGGTATCGTGCGCGAGGGCCTGTTCGCGCGGATCGAGAAGACCTTCGACGCCTTCGGCTGGGACGTTGTCGAGATCAAGCATGGCGTGCTGCAGCGCGCGGCCTTCGAGGAGCCGGGCGGGGAGAAACTGCGCGCCTGGATCGATGCTTGCCCAAACGCAGAGTACTCGGCGCTGACCTATATGGGCGGCGCTGTCTGGCGCGAGCGGCTGATGGAGGACCTGGGCGATCAGGGCGATGTGACCGCCCTTCTAGACCGGCGCAGCGATGCCGCGTTGGCAAGGCTCATGGAGAACCTCGGCGGCAACTGCGTCGCCACCATGGCCGAAACCTTCGCCAACATCGACCATGACCGCCCGACCTGCTTTCTCGCCTACACGATCAAGGGTTGGGGCACACCGATCGCGGGGCACAAGGACAATCATGGCGGCCTGATGACGAAGGGCCAGATGACCGAGTGGCAGGCCCATATGGGCGTGCCAGAGGGTCAGGAATGGGAGCCCTTCACCACCGTCGAGGACCTGCCGGCGCTCACCGATTTCCTTGCCAAGGTGCCGTTCTTCGCCAAGGGGACGCGACGCTTTGCCGATGCGAAACTGCCCGTCCCGGCGATCGAGGCGACCAGCGACGCGGAGATCTCGACCCAAGCAGCCTTCGGCAAAATCCTAGACGCATTGGCCAAGGACGCCGGTCCGCTGGCGACGCGGATCATGACCACCTCGCCCGACGTGACGGGGACCACGAGCCTCGGCCCTTGGGTCAACCGGCGCAAGCTTTTTGCGCGCGACGCCCTGCCCGACGCCTTTATCGAGCATCGCATTCCGTCGACGGCCAAATGGAACTTCGCGCCTGAGGGCCAGCATATCGAGCTCGGCATCGCCGAGATGAACCTGTTCCTGCTGCTCGGTGCCGCTGGCCTCTCGCACAGCCTGTGGGGCAAGCGGCTGATCCCGATCGGCACCGTCTACGACCCGTTCGTGCATCGTGGCCTCGATGCGTTGAACTACGCCTGCTACCAGGACGCCCGCTTCATGATCGTCGGCACCCCCTCGGGCGTGACGCTTGCGCCCGAGGGCGGTGCGCATCAGTCGATCGGCACGCCCCTTACCGGCATGGCGCAGGACGGGCTCGCTGCCTTCGAGCCCGCCTTCGCCGATGAGCTCGCCGTGATCATGGCCTGGGCCTTCGACTACATGCAACGCGACGGCGAGGGCGATCCGGACGAGCGTACGTGGCTCCGCGACGAGATCGGCGGTTCGGTCTATCTCCGCCTCACGACGAAGCCCTTGGAACAGCCCGGCAGACGCGCGGACGACGCGTTTCTTCAGGGCGCCGTCGACGGGGCCTATTGGCTGCGCAAACCGGGGCCGAATTGCGCAGTCGTGATCGCCTATCAGGGTGCTGTTGCCGATGAGGCGATCGCGGCCGCTGGCATGATCGGCGAGCACAGGCGCGATATCGGCGTGCTCGCCGTCACCTCGGCGGACCGGCTGAACGCGGGCTGGACCGCGGCGCAGCGAGAGCGGGCGCGGGGCAATGTTGGAGCACTCAGCCATGTCGAGCGGCTCTTGGGCGATCTGCCCTCCCACTGCAGCATCGTCTCGGTGATCGACGCCCACCCGGCGACGCTGTCCTGGCTGGGAGCGGTCGCTGGCCACAAGACCATCCCCCATGGCGTCGAGCATTTCGGTCAAACCGGCACGATCGGCGATCTCGCCCGCCACTTCCGGATCGACCGACAGGCCATCGCGAACTCAGTGGCAAATCTGACCGTGGGCGAGATGCCGAGAGGAACGGCAATGGGCTCAAACTAACTGCTCCGGTCGAAAGAACTTCGGAACGCTGAATGGTGGCTCCAAGCGCCCCCTCCCACGACAGGATCGCTTGAGTCACGCAAACGAAGGGCTAACGACGCTACACGGCATCGCGGCGATGTTGCGCGTGAAGTGCCGGGAGCGTTCGGTGGGCGTTAACTCCTAAGCAGGTATGATGTCGTGGGCGGGCTCGGAGCCAAAGTCGTTCCGAACGGTGCGATGATGGTCTGCGGTCGAAGCAGTGCTGTGTGGATTGTCGGCGGTCGAGATTGCTTGCTGGATAGTCCTGCACACTTTCCACTATGCTTTAGCCGAAGGCTTGGTTGTCCTGCCGCCTTGCCGGGGGAAGGGCCAATGATCGGCGCTTTTCAGGCGGCACAAGCGACTCGCCGAAACTCTGCGGTCATAAATGTCCCAAACCTGATCGGCCGACATCGCACTCGCTGACACTCGTGCTGCGAGGCATCGATCTGAGCGAACTGCCTTTGACGATGGCATCCGAGCCCACTGACGATGTTTGGGGCGATGAGCGCAAATCGAGGACACACTGCCTAGATCGCACGCAGGAACGCAGTCAGCTGAGTGATGCGGTAATCCACATGGGCCGGGGCTTTCTCACCCTCATGATGGCAGAGCCACACCGTCGTCATCCCGAGATCCTTCGGCACCTTCAGGTTCACCACCGTGTCCTCGATCATCGCAGCACCTGCAGGGTCGAACCCATCGGCCGCGAGCACACGGGCATAAGCCTCGACCGAGGGCTTGGGGCGAAGCGCTTTGTCCTCGATCGCGTAGACGGCATGGAACGCGTCGCTCAGTTGTAATCGGTCGAGCACCCTTTCCGCATGGCCGCGCGCCCCATTCGTGTGAATGATCAGACGCTTACCGCGCGCCCGCAAGGCGCCAATCGCAGCATTCAGCGCAGGGTCTGGGCGCAGCCGGCCAAGATCGATATCATGAACATCCTCCAGAAAATGCGTGTGGTCGACGCCGTGCTTCTCAATCAACCCGGTCAGCGTGATGCCGTGGCGGGCGAAGTAGGTATTGCGCAACCGCTCCGCCGCGGGCCGCCCGATCCCAAGTTCCCGCATCATGTAATGCGTCATCCGCTCTGTGATCTTGTCCAACAGCCGGTGCGACGGCGCGTAGAGGGTGTTGTCGAGGTCGAAGATCCAGGTCTCGATGCGCGCGAGATCCGGATTGGCCGGGTCAGCAGACTTATCCTCGGCTTCCGAACTGTCCGATACGCGCTGCTGCATAGCGGCTTGCCCCTTCGGCCTACCTGATTGCGTCCGCTCCGGTTTCGGGCGGATAGTTCGGGTGGATAGTTCTGCCACGCTCTAGAACGGATGCTCCGGCGGAGGAAGCGATGATGGATGAAGCCCCCGCAGACGGCGTGAGCCAGACCCTCGGCCCAAACGACTGGAAAGGGGCGTTGGGGCAGACCTGGGCGGCCAATTTGCAGGCTTTGGAGGCGCAATGGGCGGCGACGCGCCCGCTCGGTCTCGCAACCCTTGCCCCACAACCGGGAGAGCGCATCCTCGATATCGGCTGCGGCGGGGCACGCACGACACGAGCCATCGGTGAGGCTGTCGCGGCGGACGGCAGCGTTCTGGGCCTCGATATCTCGTCCGAATTGGTCGGTGTCGCCAATCAAGGGCTTCGCGATCTGCCGCAGGCCTCGGCGATCCTCGCCGACGCTGCCCTGTACGGCTTTGACGGCGGCGCCTGGGATGCGGTCTTCAGCCGTTTCGGCGTGATGTTCTTCGAAAAGCCGGTCGCCGCCTTCCGCAACATCCGCAGCGCGCTCAAGCGCGGGGGGCGGGCCGTCTTCGTCGTTCATGCGGATCGGAAGCTGAGCCCTTGGGCAAGTCTGCCTGCCCAGATTGCCGCCGAGGTGCTGGGGCCGCCAGAACCCACGCCCCCAGGCGCTGCGGGCCCCTTCGGCTGGGAGAGCCCGGAGATCTTCGCGCCGATCCTCGAGGACGCAGGCTTCGCCGATATCGCCTGGGACACACATCCCATCGAAGGGCCCATGGGCTCTGGTCTCGACCCTGATCCCGTCACCGCAGCACTGCTGATGGTGCGCAACATCGGTGTGGTGGCGCGCAGGCTGAGCATGATCGAGGACGAAGGCGC
>JBCDFC010000019.1:0-31592 GCA_039178805.1 Pseudomonadota bacterium
CCCTCTCCAACCGCTACATCGCCGACCGGTTCCTTCCCGACAAAGCGATCGATCTGATGGACGAGGCCGCCTCGCGCCTGCGTATGGAGGTCGACAGCAAGCCCGAGGAGCTGGATGCGCTCGACCGCGACATCCTGCAGAAGCAGATCGAGGCGATGGCGCTCGAGAAAGAGGACGACGACGCCTCCCGCGACCGGCTGGAGCGGCTGCGCAGGGAACTGGCGACGCTCGAGGAGGAGAGCACGGCGCTCACCGCCCGCTGGGAGGCGGAAAAGTCGAAACTCGGCGCGGCGCGGGACCTCAAGGAACAGCTCGACCACGCGCGTGGGGAGCTCGACGTCGCCAAGCGCCGCGGCGATCTCGGCAAGGCTGGCGAGCTTAGCTACGGCGTCATCCCGGATCTCGAGAAGCGTCTCTCCGAGGCGGAGGAGGCGGAAAAGGGCGCCGTTCTCGTCGAAGAAGCCGTCACCGAGGAGCACATCGCCGGCGTCGTTAGCCGCTGGACCGGCATCCCCGTCGACAAGATGTTGGAGGGCGAGCGCGAGAAGCTCCTGCACATGGAAGCCTCGATCGGCGACCGCGTGATCGGTCAGGAAACCGCTGTCACCGCCGTCTCGAACGCGGTGCGCCGGGCTCGTGCGGGCCTCTCGGACCCGAACCGGCCCATGGGCTCATTCCTGTTCCTCGGCCCCACCGGCGTCGGCAAGACGGAGCTGACCAAGGCCCTCGCCGATTTCCTGTTCGACGACGACCAGGCCATGGTCCGCATCGATATGTCTGAGTTCATGGAGAAACACTCCGTCTCTCGCCTGATCGGCGCGCCCCCGGGCTATGTCGGCTATGAGGAGGGCGGGAAGCTGACCGAGGCCGTGCGCCGCCGCCCCTACCAGGTTGTCCTGTTCGACGAGATCGAGAAGGCCCATGGCGACGTCTTCAACGTTCTCCTCCAGGTCCTCGACGAAGGGCGGCTGACCGATGGCCAGGGCCGCACGGTCGATTTCCGCAACACGTTGATTATCCTGACCTCGAACCTCGGCGCGGAGTTCCTCTCGGCCCTGCCCGAAGGTGCCAGCGCCGCCGCCGCCGAGCCGCAAGTGATGGAGGTCGTACGCGCACGGTTCCGGCCCGAGTTCCTGAACCGGTTGGATGAGATCGTGCTCTTCGACCGCCTCGGCCGCGACCATATGGCGGGGATCGTCAAGATCCAGCTCAGCCTCCTGGAGCAGCGGCTCGAGCCCCGAAAGATCGCGCTCGATCTCGACACTGCCGCGCGCGGTTGGCTGTCGGACAAGGGCTACGACCCGGTTTTCGGCGCCCGCCCCCTGAAACGGCTCATCCAGCGCGCGCTGCAGGACCCGCTGGCGGACCTGCTCCTCTCGGGTCAGCTCAAGGACGGCGAGACGCTGAAGGTCGGCGTGCACGACGACGGCCTCGTCTTCGGAGATCACGCCGAAGAGGCCACACCCGCCATCGCGACCGTGCACTGACCCGCGCTTGGCGCAAGCGGCCGCGCGCCACACTTGTCATTGCCGGACCCGCTCCGGCAATGACGACGCGCACTCCGAAGACGCTACGACCCTAGGCGAGCGCGATCTCCGACCGCCGGCCCCTGCGCTGCACCAGGGCAAAACTGCCGAGCGCGCCGAGCAGAAGGGCCAGTGGCGCCGGCACCGGCACCGCAGCACCGTTCGGCACGTCGTTGAAGAACCAGTCGAAATTCGGATTGAACAGAAGGTCAGCCGAGGTAACCACCGTGCTCTGCGGGAAAAAGTTGAACTGCGCACCGCCCGTCGCCGCCGCCGCGAACGACACACTCTCGCTGAAGCCGATCACGATGTCCGCGTCCTCGACGATATCGACCAGCATGAGGTTGATGAAATAGTCGTCCACCGTCCCCTGGATCTGATCGAGACCGGACTGAGCGTAGCGAATCCCGGCCACGTCGTCCGCACCCAATGTGCGCTGCGTTTCACCCGCGAAGGCCAACTGCTGCATCACAGCTTCCGTCATGCCGTAACCGCTCACCGCGGAGACGGTTCGATCTGCGTTCGCAGAGAAGGTGTCACCCGCAGGCAGCAGCGACAGATCGGTGCTGTAGGTCGTCGAGTCGACCACGCCCAGCACCGGATCGAAAGGATCGTTGTCCGCGATGCGGAAGAAATTGGCGTTGATATCGTCGTTGCGAAGATCGTCGGCCGAGCCGATCACACCGTCGGCGCCCGGGTTGAGATCGAAGCTGCCGTTCAGCCCCACGAAAGACTGCGTATAGTCCTGATCGGCACGCGGCAGCCCGGACTCGGACGCCAGATTGGGGTGATCGAGGCCAAGTGCGTGCCCCATCTCGTGCAACAGAACCGACTCGAAATCCTGCTGCCCGGGCCTCAAAAGATTGTTCGACCCGAACGGCACCAAGTTCTCGACTGTCGGCTGCAGCCCGTTCCACGTGTTGATGACGTTCTGGACGGAGATGCCGATATTGCTCGTGAGCGGGCTCGAACCGAAATCGATCGCCACATCGATGTCCAGCTGGCCGCCGAAACCCTGATAGCCCGGCGCATGCGTGACGATGTTCGGATCTGTAAAAAATTCAGCGAATAGGAAGCCGAAAGCCTCCGCGTTCCTTGCGGACATAGCCTCCACCATCGCCGCCGTAGCGACAGTCATGATCGCGCGCCGCAGCGCGCGCCTGCAATGGCCCCTCATGTGCCCCCTCGTTCCCCCATTCGTCGTCTTACGCAGAAATGCCGACGCGATTGCCGACATCTCTCCCCACACGCAGACTGAGCCAGATGCGCTATACGCAGAAATTCGCGAATTGAAATAGACGGCCGGACTGCACCGAAATCGGACGCAAACGCGGTGCTAGGCTAGCTCGGTCGGGACAAAGCGCGGCGCACCAGCCAACCGGCAGCGATCGCACCCGCCATGGGAAGCAGCACTGCCGCCGCCGGTGTGGCAGCCGCCGCGGCAACCGCAGCCTTCGCCCCTCCGGCGCCTATCGAGAGCTTACCCGCCCCGATCACTTTGGCAGCGGCGAGTTTGCTGAGCCCCGCGCGCGTGGTTTCAGCCGCGGTGCTGGCCACGATCCCGCCGGCCAGAACGCCCAGGCCGCGCGCCGCATCCGTCGCGACGGCCGCTCGATCCATGTCCGCCAGTTCGCCTTCGGCCATCCGGTCATTCCCCATCGGTCGCCCGATCCTTGCGCAATCGTGCAGCGAAACGCAATCCTGTGCCCATTCCTTCTTCCATCGGGCAAGACACTGTCTTACTGCCGGCGCATGTCCACCCCGACCACGCCCGGATTATCGACCGAGGGCCAGGCCCGCAACGGCCCCCTACCGCAAAGGCTGCGCGTCGCCATCCTCTGTCTCGCGCTGGGGCAGACGGTGACTTGGGCGGGCGTCTACTACATCTTCGCGGCGCTCCTGCCCCGATGGGAGCTGACCGAAGGCTGGCCCAAAACCGGGCTTGCCGCGGCCTTTGCTGGCGCAATCGCCGTCTCGGCCCTTGCGGCACCGTTCGCCGGGCGACTGATCGACCGGGGCCACGGGCCCTTGTTGCTCACCGGTTCGACGCTGCTGGGGGCGGTTTCGATCGGGCTCCTGCCACTCGCGGCATCGACGGGTGCTGGCCTCGCGCTCTTCTTCCCGCTCTGGCTCTGCGCTGGCCTCGCCATGGCGGGCGCGCTTTACGAGCCGTGCTTTGCGCTCATCACCCGCTGTCTCGACACGGGCGCAAGGCGGGCCATCACGACGGTAACGCTCATCGCGGGCTTCGCCGGCGCGCTCTCGTTCCCAACCGCGCATCTCATCAGCGAGGCGTCGAGCTGGCAGGCCGCGACGACGACGGCCGCCCTGGCCACCGCGCTCATCGCAGCCCCGCTCGCCTGGATCGGCGCGAACCGGCTCGAAACTGCGCGCCCGTCCCCTGCGCAAGCAGCGAGCCCCGATCCATCGCTCGACCACTCGACGCAGAACCGCCGTTGGAGCGATCCCGTGTTCGCGCCGCTCGCGCTCGGTTTCGCGACCATCGCCATCGGTCATGGCGGGATCATCGCCCATATTTTGCCGCTTCTGTCGGAGCGTGGCGTGGCAGAGGGGACGGCGGTCCTCGCCGCATCCTGTATCGGGCCGATGCAAGTCTTCGGCAGGCTCGCGATGCGTCTTCTCGAGACGCGGACCACAGCGCATGCCGTCACGCGGCTCGGCTTTATCGCCGTGATCGCTGCGGCACTCTCCATCCTCGTAGCCAGCCTCGCGCCGGGATTGACGCTTTACCTGTTGCCCGTCTTCGTCGTGCTGCAAGGGATGGGTTACGGCGTCATGAGCGTCATGCGGCCGGTCCGCACGCGTGAGTTGCTCGGCCAAAGGGACTTCGGCGCGATCTCAGGCGCGCTTGCCCTGCCCTATCTCATGGCCGCAGCGCTCGCGCCGTTTCTGGGCGCGCTCCTCTGGCTTGTCGGGGGCTACGATCTCGTGTTGCTCTTCACGGCGGCGGCGCTCGCAGCGGGGCTCATGCTTTACCTCCGCGCCTCCTCCCTCGGTCGGGGCTCCATCTGAAGCCAGACGGGTAGGGTGAAATGGCGGAGCGAAGGGGCGGGGCGAACTGCCGCCAATGCGAGGCCTTTCCTCCGTCGCAACTCTGACTACCCTTGCGCCAAAGCCCGTTATGGGTTTCGCGGACAGCCCGCAGGCACGTCATGAGGATCACCGCCATGAACGCACCCACAAGCTTCGCCACCAGCCAGCCGGTCCGCCGCAAGGAGGATGAGCGCTTCCTGACCGGCGCGGGTACTTACATCGAAGACATGAAGCGTCCGGGCATGCTCCGCGCCTATGTCCTGCGCTCGCCCATGGGCCATGCGGATATCGCGGCGATCGATGTCGCGGCGGCGGCGGCGCATCCGGGTGTCCATCTCGTGCTGACGGGCGCGGATCTCGAGGAAGCGATCGAGAACGACCTCGACGGCGCGACGATCCCCAATCGCGACGGCAGCGACTCAGCCCGACCGAAGCGACCGATCATCGCGACGAACCGCGTCCGCTATGTCGGCGAGCCGGTCGCCTGCGTCATCGCCGAGGATCTCGCCACCGCCAAGGACGCCGCGGAGCTGATCGAGATCGACTACGACCCGCTCGACGCGGTCGTCGAGACCGACCGCGCGCTCTCCCCGGACGAGCCTGAGATCCATCCGGAGGCACCCAACAACCTTTGTTATGACTGGGGCATCGGCGAAGAGCAGGCGACCGAGGCCGCCCTCGCCTCCGCCGCCCGCGTCGTGGAGCTAGAACTCATCAACAACCGCGTCGTCGCCAACCCGATCGAGACCCGCGGCGCCCTTGCCGAATGGGACGGCACGCGCCTCACCATGCACTACAACGGCCAAGGCGTCTGGGACATGAAGGACGAGCTCGCCCGCCGCCTCCGCCTTGACCCCGAAAACGTACATGCGCTGACGCCCGATGTGGGCGGCGGCTTCGGCATGAAGGCCTTCAACTACCCCGAACATTTCTGCATCGCCGAGGCTGCGCGCCGCCTGGGCCGGCCTGTGAAGTGGATCGGGGAGCGGAGCGAGAGCATCCTCGCCGACGCCATGGGCCGCGACCACGTCACCAAGATGTGGGCGGGCTTCGACGACCAAAACCGCATCACGGCGATGAAGGTCGAGTGCATCTCGAACCTCGGCGCCTATCTCTCGGCCTTCGGCGTCTACATCGCCTCCGACCTCGCGGCCCGCGTCCTGACCGGCGTCTACGACCTGCAGACCGCCTGGTTCAACGTGAAGGGCGTCTTCACCAACACCACACCCGTCGACGCCTATCGCGGCGCCGGGCGGCCCGAGGCGCAATACGCGCTTGAGCGGCTGATGGACAAATGCGCACGGGAACTCGGCGTCGATCCGCTGGAACTTCGCCGCCTCAACTTCATCAAACCCAATCAGTTCCCCTATGCCACCGTCGTGGGCGAGACCTACGATGTGGGCAATTTCGACCGTGTGCTCACGACCGCGGTCGAGAAGGCCGACTGGAACGGCTTCAGCGCGCGCAAGGCCGCGAGCCTCGCAGAGGGCAAGTACCGGGGCCGGGGCCTCTGTTACTATATCGAGTCGATCCTCGGTAATCAGGATGAGCATGCGGAGATCATCTTCGCCGAGGACGGTATGGTCGAACTCCTCGTCGGCACGCAGTCGAACGGTCAGGGGCACGAGACCGTCTTCGCGCAGTTCCTGCACGAACGCGCCGGCATTCCCTTCGAGAAGATCCGCTTCGTCCAGGGTGACAGCGACCGGATCGAGACGGGCGGCGGCACCGGCGGCTCGCGCTCCGTCACGATGCAGGGCACCGCCGTCAATGGCGCCGCAGACGACATGATCCAGAAGATGAAGCCGCTGGCGGAGGAGGAGCTGGAGGTTGCCGGCGGCGACCTCGAATGGGCCGATGGCACCTGGTGCATCGCCGGCACCGACCGCTCGGTCGACCTCATGACCCTCGCCGCCAAGGCCCGTCGCGAGGGCCGACCCGAGTTCCTGAGCCAACGCACCCGGACCGAGGTCCCGGGACGCTCCTTCCCCAATGGCTGCCATATCTGCGAAGTCGAGATCGACGCGGAGACGGGCGTGACCGAGGTCGTCAGCTACTGCGTCGTCGACGATTTCGGCCGTCTCATGAACCCGATGCTGGCCGAGGGCCAGGTCCATGGCGGCGTCGCCCAAGGCATCGGCCAGGCGATCACCGAGCATGTGGTCTATGATAGTGACGGCCAGCTCCTCTCCGCCACCTTCATGGACTACGCCATGCCCCGCGCGGGCGACGTGCCCAACATCCCGTTCTTCCACGAGGGCACGCCCTCGACCGCCAACGATATCGGCATGAAGGGCTGCGGCGAGGCAGGCACCGTGGGCGCGCTCGCTGCCGTCACGAACGCCGTGCTCGACGCATTATGGGAAGAGGGTATCCACCAGGTCGACATGCCCATGACGCCACAACGGGTCTGGTCCTGGTTGCAAGCGGCCTCCTCTGCCGCCTAGCGAAATACCTCGCTGAGCGGCGGCAACACGTCCAAGGACCGCCGCATTATCGTCGCCGTTCAGCGCCAACACTCCAATCGAAGATCTGTTGCTTTCATTCGCTGTACGCATTTTCACGCAACGCCTTTTCTTGGAGAAGCCCATGCTCTCTCGACGGAGTCTGCTCCGCGCCGGCCCTGCCGCCGTCACCTGTCTCGCCTTCAAAGCACATGCCCTGACGGATGATGACGATACCGCCCTGATGGCTAAGCGCCGGATCGATGTGGCCGGCTATCAGCGCACCCGCGTCAAACGGATTGCCAAGGCCGCGTGCTTCGCCCGCGCTGGCGTGACGCCCGCGAAGGATCTTGCCATTATTGCGGATGAGACCACCGCCTTCACCGACGTTCTGCGGGCGCTCCGAAGCGGCAACCCTGCCATCGGCATCGGACGGGAGACCAAGGGCCGGGTGCTCGATGCCCTTCGACCGGTCCAAACGCTCTGGCTGCCGTATTCAGAGCGTGCCGCCGCATTGGTCGAGGGCCCGAGCATCGACGATATACTGCTGAGCGGACTTGTCGAAGACGAGCCGGCGGTTCACGCTGCGATGAACGACGCCGTAAGTGCGATCGAACAGGCTTATGGCGGTGACGACCTGCCGCTTCACCTCGCCGTCGCCACCAATCTGGCAGGCCGGCAACGCAGCCTGAGCCAAGAGATCGCCAAGGACATCTGCCTGATCGGGCTTGGCGAGCAGACCGAGGAAGCCATCGCGCTCCTGGATCGGTCGCTCAACCTCTTCGAGAACACGCATACGGCACTCTCGCAGGGAATGCCGATGCTGGGCATTCGCCCTCCGGAACAACCCCGACTTGTGCAAGCCTATGAGAACGTCTCCACTCTCTTCGCAGAATTGAAATCCGCAGCGGAGCAAGTGCGCGCGGCAAGAGTTGCAGATGCGGCATTAATCGCCGAGGTCGGTGAAATGGCAGATCGACTGCTCGCCGCCTCAGATATCGCCGTCAAACTTTATGTAGGAGAGAGCTGATCGATTGAGACGTTAACGAAATTGAGGGGCGCAGGGGCGGAAAAGTTTCAATGATGAGGACATTGCCCCTACGTATCCAGCAAAATTCGCAATAATCAGCGGCTGCCTGATTAACTATGCAACGTGCGCGCAGATTCGTCACGCCGTCGCCCCATTTGCGCCCGTTTTCTCGGCAAGCGTTCCAGCAGTCGAGAAATCTGGGAGTTTCCTCATGCGCTTAGCGTCCCTCCTGCTGTCCGGATTGGCTGTCTCCGGTCTTGTTGCAGCCACCACCCTCCCGTCGTCGGCCGCGGCCTTCGAGTCTGCCGCAGCCGTCAAGTCACGGATCGATATCGCCGGCAAACAGCGCATGCTCACGCAGCGCATGACCAAGGCCGCCTGCATGCTGCACGTGGAAGTCGACCCCACGAAGCACCAGAAGCAGCTCGCCGACGCGTACTTCTTGTTCGATCGCTCGCTATTGGCCCTTAGCAGAGGTGACCGTGACCTTGGCCTTGTGCCGGAGAAGTCGAAGCGCGTGGTCCATCACCTAGAGAAGGTACGGAAACTCTGGGTGCCGATGCAGGTGGCCCTTCTGCCCGCCGCTCAGGGCAAACCGCTGAGCGATATGGCTTTTGACTATGCCGTCGAGGGTAACCTGGCGCTTTTGAAGGAGATGCACCGGACCGTCGGCGTGATCTCGCGCACCCACAAGACATCGGCGACAGACTTCGAGAGCAACCGGGCCGTCAACTTCGCCGGTGCGCAGCGCATGCTCTCGCAGCGGATCGCCAAGGATTACTGCCTGATCGCTGCCGGGATCGATGTGGAGAACACCCGCATCGACCTGTTCGCGTCGATCGCGCTCTTCGACAAACGGCAGAAGCAGCTCATCGAAGGCGACAAGACCGGCAAAGTCGCGCCGCCGACCTCCGCTGCCAAGCAGGCTCTGCTTGAGGCCAGTGCAGCCTGGGAGCCGCTCCGCGCCGAAGCCCTGAAGCTCCAAGGTGGGGCAGAGCCGACGCCCGAAGGGCTGAAGATCGTTGCCGAGGCGGCGGACGAGCTCCTCAAGCGCGCCCATGCAGCCGTGCAGGTGATCGAAGAGGGCGTCTCCCCGCAGGGCTGATGGCCATGTCCTGAGACGGCACGCCCCATCACGAAACAGCCAACCAAGAAGGCTGACAACATCCGGGCAGATCGCGAGAAGCGGTCTGCCCATTTCCCTCGGCCCCATCGTCGTTCCGAACCGGTCCCACCTCTCGCACAGATCCAGGACGACACTCATCCGCGCTGGAGAGTACCGCTTGGGACAACCGAAGAAGTGATTCGCCCAGGCTCGGTCTTCCCTCCCCTCGTCATCCCCGAACGCTGCAACTCCTGCTGGCACTTGCGTTAAGGCAAGCGCAACGGCGGGTTGCAACTACTCCATCTGGTGGACTTTCTCGCTGTTGTGCATTGCACCAACCCACGCATCTATGCACACGCGAGAGGGGTGAGGGATCCGAGAGGGAGCACTAGTATGAGGTCTATTGTAAGCGCGCTGTGCCTGGGGTTGGCAGCAGCGGCTCTAACGCCTTTGTCGAGCCAAGCTGCAGATGTGTCTCCGGCCGTCGCAAAACGGCACGTGAATCTCGCAGCGCTACAGCCGATGCTGGCTGAGCAGATTGCGAAATCCGCCTGTTTTGCAGCGCTTGGACAGAACATCTCCGCGAACCGCAATTACCTCGCCGGTGCCTATCGCCTGTTCGACAGGACGCGCCAGGGCCTGCGCGATGGCAACGATGCGCTGGGTCTGAAGGCGGAGAGCAATCAGGGGATGCTCTCGGCACTCGCCAGCCTCGACCGCGCGGCCGAGCTTTGGGCAGCACAGGTCGATGCTCTCGGCCGAACCGAAACGGTGTCCGAGCAACTCGCCTTCGGCATCATTGCCGGTAGCGAGGCCGTCGTCTCGAAGGCGGCGGACGTGGCGCAGATGGCCGAGCAGGTCTACGCGACCGGCGATCAGGCCTTCCCGCTCGCGATCTCCCTCCGCATCAAGCTTGCAAGCCGCCAGCGGACGCTCTCGCAGAGCATGGCGAAGAGCTTCTGCATGATCGCCGCCGGCGAGCGTGCGGAGGAGCATCGCGCTTTCTTGAGCCAGTCGATCGCGCTCTTCGAGGACTCGCTCACCGCGCTGATCGACGGCTTTCCGGCCTTCGGCCTCGCCCCGGAGGCGAACCCGGCTCAGCGGTCGCAGCTGCAGTTCGTGTTCGGGCTCTGGCAGGAGATGAAGCCCGCTTACACCCGGATCGCGGCAGGCGGCACCCCAAGCGCCGAAGAGCTGCGACTGATCGCCTGGCAGAACAATCAGATCCTGAGCCAGATGAATGCAGCCGCCTTCAACTACGAGTTTGCCGATCCGGCGAGCTGAAAAGGCGCGCCGACCTCTGCGCCGCGCCCACCCACGTCAGGATGGGCATGACATGGTTAAGGTCGTGCGAACGCTTCGGCAGTTTCTGGCGCAACACCATCGTGCGCGTTGATAAAGGGTTAGGCCGACTCGGCCTAACCTGACGTGGGAGGGCGCGGAGATAGGGTGTGCGTTAGGCACGCCTGTCTTCTCATCCCAGCCGGTCGCGCAGGCTGTACCAGGTCATCGCTGCTGCCAACATCGGCGCCCGGAACCAGGTACCCCCTGGGAAAGGTGGCACCGGCAGACCTGCCATCACGTCGAAACGCTCGGCTTGTCCTGCAACCGCCTCCGCAGCCAGGCGACCGCCGAAGGTCGCCATATGGACGCCTGAGCCCGACCAGCCCGAGATTGCCAGCACACCATCCTCCAACCGCTGAAACGCCGGAAACCGCGTCAGCGTGATCGCAAGCGTCCCGCCCCAGGCATGCGTGATCGCGACATCCTTGAGTGCCGGATAGACCGCCAGCATCTTGCGCCGCACGAGCGCCCGGATATCGCGCGGAAACCGGGGACCATAGCTCTCCCCCCCGCCCCACAGCATTCGCCCATCGGACGTCTTTCGAAAGTAGTCGAGCACGAATTTCGTATCGGCGACAAAGCTCTTACCAGGCAGGATCGACATCGCATGCGCCTCGGGTAATGGCTCAGTCGCAATGATGAAGTTGTTGATGGGCATCGAACGTCGGGCGACCTCAGGCACTAGGCCGTCGAGATATCCGTTCATCGCAAGCACGATCTGCGGCGCCCGGACAACACCCGCTTCGGTCTCGACCCGGCCGCCGCCAAGCCGCGTGACCCGCGCACCCTCATGCAGCTTTGCCCCAGCCTCTGACGCCGCGCGGGCAAGGCCCAGCGCATAGCGCAGAGGGTGCAAGTGCGCGGCATCGGCAAGATGGATGGCGCCGTGATAGCGCTCGCTGCCGGTCACCTCGGCCGTCGCCGCGCGATCAAGCACTGTGACGCGCCGATAGCCGTACTGCGCCTCCAGATGTTCGGCAAACTCCGCGAGCTCAATGGCATCACCCTTGGCCCAGGCGGCCTCCATCCCGCCATCGGTGAGATCCACATCCATCGCGTGATCTGCGATGAGCGATCGGACTAGCCGGTTGGCTTCGAGCGCCATCTCCCACACCTTGGCAGCAGCATCCCGCCCGACCGAACGTTCATAGTTGCGGATATCGGCGCGAGGCCCGAGGCCGAGCTGGCCACCGTTGCGCCCCGAAGCGCCCCAACCGACCCGGTTCGCCTCCAGCAGGCGGACATCGTAGCCGCGTTGCGCCAGATGCAGCGCCGCGGACAGCCCGGCATAGCCACCGCCTACAACGCAAACATCGGCGGCCACGTCGCCGACAAGGGGCGGATAGGCGAGCATCGGGCCAGCCGTCTCCGCGTACCACGACGCAGGATGCTGCCCGGCAACGTCGTTCGCGGTCAGATACCCGGCCAAGCCTCGTCTCCCGCGGGGCGCCAGCGTTGCGACCGGCCAGGCCTCGACATGTCTAAGCCTCAGTCCGCTGCCAGGTTTCCAGAACCCGAGAGAAGCTGGTCGGCCAGCGCGTCGAGCGCGCTCCATGCCCGGCGCAGCAGCTCATCCACCTCATCGCGAGAGATCACGAGGGGCGGCGAGATCACCATCGTATCGCCCACGGCGCGCATCACGAGCCCATGCTCTACCGAAAGATCGCGGCAACGCTCCCCCGCACGCGCAGCCGGCGGAAAGCGGGCCAGCGTCTCCTTGTCCGCCACAAGCTCGGCCGCGCCAATCAGGCCTGTCATCCGCGTCTCGCCCACCAGCGGATGCTCGCCAAGCCGCGCCCAAGCGGCCTGCATGTAGGGCCCGATATCCTCAGCCACCCGCTCGACCAGCCGCTCCTCCCGCATGATGCGCAGATTAGCGAGACCTGCGGCACAGGCCGCCGGATGACCCGAATAGGTGTAGCCATGGAAGAACTCGCCGCCCCGCGCCGTCACCGGCCCCGTCACCCGGTCCGAGATCATGACGCCGCCCATCGGCACATAGCCCGAGGTCATGCCCTTCGCGATCGAGACGAGATCGGGGCGGAAATCGAACGTCTGATGCCCCCACCAATTCCCCGTCCGGCCGAAGCCGCAGATCACCTCGTCCGCGACCAGCAGGATCCCGTATTTATCGCAGATCTTCTGGATCGCGGGCCAGTAGCTCTCGGGCGGGATGATCACGCCGCCTGCACCCTGAAAGGGCTCGCCAATGAAGGCCGCGATGGTGTCGGGACCCTCGGCCAAGATCGCCTGCTCCAGCGCCTCGGCGCGCGCGATCCCGAACTCCTCGGGCGTCATGCCCGTCTCGCGGCCCTCGCCAAACCAATAGGGCTGATCGATATGGATCACGCCCTCCATCGGCAGGCCTGACTGGCCGTGCATCACGCCCATGCCACCAAGGCTCGCACCGACGATGGTCGAGCCGTGATAGGCGTTCTGGCGGCTGATGAACTTCTTCCGATCGGGTTTGTCGCGACAGTCCCAATAGACCCGGGCAAGCCTGAAAACAGTGTCGTTCGACTCAGAGCCTGAATTGGTGAAGAAGACGCGGCCGCAATCCTCCGGCGCGACTTCGGACAGGGCCTGCGCGAACTCCGCCGCGGGCGGATGCGTGCACTGGAAGAAGGTGTTGTAGTAGGGAAGCTGATGCATCTGTCGGGCGACAGCCTCGACGATCTCCTCGCGACCATAGCCCACCGCCACGCACCAGAGCCCTGCCATCCCATCCAGGATGCGGTTGCCATCGCTATCCGTCAGCCAGACACCCTCGGCCGCGGTGATGACGCGGCTGCCCTTGGCGTTGAGCGCGGCGGTGTCAGTGAATGGATGCCAGTGATGCGCCGCGTCCATGGCCTGATAATCGGCCGTGGGGCGCAGGTTGAGCGTCTCGTTCATGGCTGTCGCATCCCCTCCTACGCCGGCCATTTCGGCCCCGGCTGCATGGCATCCAAAATCGGCAAGAACTGTTTGTGATCACAAATCGGAAACGTCAAGCCGCACACCCCTCGTCGCGTCCCACCGCTTAATCGGCAGCCTCGGCGGCGAGGGCTGCACCTTGGTCAACATCGGCCCGGATCGCCTCGGCCAGCGCCTTCGCATCGCCATCGGAGAGGGCGGCGAGCGCGGTCTCATGGAAATCCTGGAGCGCGCGGGTTCCGATCACGCCATAGACGCGGCGCATCGTCGGACCCGTTTGCAGCCAGACGCTCTCCACCAGGGCCATCAGCGCGGGCGACCCTGCCGCCGCGTAGAGGCTCGCGTGAAATCCCATATTCGCGCGCACATAGCCCTGCGCATCGCCGGCCGCGATCGCTGCCTCCAGCGCATCGTCCTGCGCGTGCAGCGCCTTCAGCAGCCCACCGACCCGTCGCCCAACGCGCCGAGCCGCCCGTTCCGCAAGCTCAGGCTCCAGCAGCCGTCGCGCCGCGAAAAGCTCGTCCAGCTCCGCAGCGTTCGGCAGCGGCACCAGGATCCGCCCCGAGGGCGTGAGCGCCAGCGCCCGCTCGGCCACGAGCTGGCGCACCGCCTCCCGCGCCGGGGTCATCGAGACATCGAGCGCCGCCGCCACACCGCGAATAGTGAGGCTCGCCCCGGGCTCGAGCGCGCCCTCCAGGAGCTCCGCTCTCAAGCTGCGATAGACTTGTTCGTTGGCGGGCTGACGCGGCTCTGCCTGGACCGGCCCCTCGGGCACTGTGCTGACGCTCAAACCTGGTCCCCGCTTGCCGAAGATCCTTTACTGTGATCACAGTTCGGCGCCTAACGATAGCAGAGAGTGCAATGACCGACGCGCCGAAAGACAAATTCGAGCCCCACAGGAAGGATCTCGCCTTCACGGCGCGGGGACCGAAGGCGGACACCTCTTACGAACAGATGTATTCGGGCGCGACGAGCTTCTGCCGCCGGATCTATGCGCGGGAACTCGACGGGATCGATGTTGCGGTCATGGGCATCCCCTTCGACACCGCCGTCTCCAACCGGCCCGGCTGCCGCTTCGGGCCGCGCGCGATCCGCCAGGCCTCGGCGCAGCTTTCCTGGTCGCATGCTTGGCCCTCGCCCTTCGATCCGTTCGAGCGGCTGGCCGTCGCCGATTGGGGCGATGTCGACTTCGACTTCGGCCACCCCGAACGCGTGCCTGGGCAGATCGAGGCGGCGATGGCGAGCGTACTGGGCGAGGACTGCGCCATCCTCGCCCTCGGCGGCGACCATTTCACCACGTACCCCGCGCTGAAGGCCCATGCGGCAAAGCACGGGCCCCTCAGCCTCGTGCAGATCGATGCCCATTGCGACACGTCGATCGACGATGGCAGCCGGATCGACCATGGCACGATGTTGTACCACGCCGCCCGCGACGGGATCGTCGATGCCAAACGCTCGATCCAGGTCGGCATCCGCACGACCTACACCGATCCCTCCGACTTCGTCGTGCACGATGCCAACACCGTGCACGAACAGGGCATCGACGCGACAGTCGCCCGCATTCGCGAGGTCGTGGGCGACAACCCGGTCTATTTCACCTTCGATATCGACGGGCTCGACCCCGCCTACGCCCCGGGTACCGGCACGCCCGTGATCGGCGGGCTGACGACATGGCAGGGGCGGGAGATCATCCGCCGGCTCGGCTCCGCCGGCGGTCGGCCCATCAACCTCGTCGGGATGGATGTGGTCGAAGTCGCCCCAGCCTATGACGTGGCAGAGATCACGGCACTCGCCGGTGCGACCATGGCCCTCTCTCTCCTCTGCCTCTATGCCGAGGCCCACGAGGCGCGCGTATGAAGGACATCTCGCCCCCCGCCACGGCTGAGATCGAAGCGGCGATCGCCACGTTCCGCGCGGAGCATCCCGAAATCGGCGTCGCCGAGGTCTTCGTCACGGATCTGAGCGGGATCAATCGCGGCAAGCTCGTCCCGGTCGAAATGCTGTCGAAGCTCGCCAAGGGGACCATGCGCCTCCCCATCTCCTGCCTCGCCCTCGATATCTTCTCGAGTGACGTGCCCGAGACGGGACTTGCCATCGAGCGGGGCGATCCGGACGGGTCGATGATACCGATCCCGGGCACAATTGCCGAGGTCCTTTGGGCCGACCGACCGACCATGCAGATCCAGTGCATGCTTTCCGAGGAGAGCGGCAGCGCCATCTCCGCCTACGACCCCCGCGGGGTGCTCGCCCGCGTCGCCCAACTTGCAGCGGGTATGGGCCTCCGCCCGGTGATCGCGCTCGAGCTTGAATTCTACCTCGTCGACCCCGAAACCGCCTGCCCTCCCAAAAACCCGCAGGCGGGCGGCAGGCTCGGCCGCAGTCAGGTCTACGACATGGACGTGATGCGCGCCTTCGAGCCGGTCCTTGCCGATATCGCCGAAGCCGCCCGCGCCCTCGGCGCCCCGGCGGAGACCGTGATCTGCGAATTCGGTCCCGGGCAGTTCGAGATGAACCTCGCCCATTGCGAGGATGCGCTGACGGCCTGCGACCACATGATCGCGCTCAAGCGCGCCACGCGCGGTGTCGCCCGGCGCCACGGCCTCGATGCGAGCTTCATGGCAAAGCCCTATGGGGACTCCGCAGGCAGCGGGCAGCACATCCATCTGAGCCTGCTCGACGTTGAGGGCCGCAACATCTTCGGCGCACCGGACGCAGATGGCGGCCCCAACGCACCCCTGCACCATGCGGTGGCGGGCGTGCTCGACAGCATGGGCGACACCTTCCTTCTCCACGCCCCGCATCTCAACAGCTATCGCCGCTTCATGCCCGGCTCCTACGCGCCCATGACGGCGGCGTGGGGGCTCGACAATCGTGGCGTCGCGGTGCGGGTGCCGGCGCATGAGGGACCGGCCGCGCGGCTTGAGGCGCGCATGGCCGGCGCCGATGCGAACCCCTATCTCCTTGCCGCCAGCGTTCTCGCCGGCGCGCTCGCGGGGATCGAGGCGGGCACAGAGCCCCCGGCCCCGCTCGCCGCCGAAGCATTGGCGGGCGAGGGCACGGCGCTCCCGCTCTCCTGGGCCATGGCGGAACAGCGCTTCGCCACCTCCGATTTCGCGAAGGCCTGGCTCGGCGAGGACCTGGTGCACACCTATGCCGCGATGAAACGGCAGGAGCGTGCGACCCTCATGGCGCGCGTGCCGGACATCGAGTACGACGCCTATCTCCGCATTGTCTGAGCCCCGGTCAGGCCCCAGTCAGGCCCACGGTCAGGCCGCCTCGAACAGCGCCGTCTCCCCCACCGTCGCAGCCTTCCGCTCCAGCACCGCGCGCTCCAACAACCCCGAAGTCGTATCGATGGCCGAGACGACGGAGGCAGCGTTGACCGCGGCCTGCAACATCGCCTCCGCCGCGCCGACCCCTTCGCAAAGCGCGGCACCAAGCGTGCTCGTGAAGCTATCCCCAGCCCCCGCCGTTCCTGCGACCTCCGCCGGCAGCGACGGGCGCCAGATCACGCCGTCGGGCCCTGCGAGCCAGGCCCCGTCGGTCCCATCGGTCAGCACCACATAGCGGGGTCCCAGTGCACGCATCGCGGCAAGCCAGCGCAACAGCCCCATAGCGAAGCCGCTCGACGATAGGCCCCGGCGCAGAAGTTCCGGCGCCCCCTCGCCCAACCGCTCATCCGGCCCCTCGCCTTCCCGCGCTGCGATGGCGGGCACCAGCGCCTCCGCCTCAACCCGATTGACGGAGATGAGATCCACATCGCCCATCGCACGAAGAAGCGCTTCAGTCCGAGACGTCAGATGCCGAATGCCGGGATTGGCCGACACGAACGCACCCGCCGCCCGCCCCTTGGCCGCAATCGCCGGGAATGCGTCGGCCGAGCGGGAGGAGAGCGGCGCGATATGGACAAGGTCACGCCCGGCGAAGGCCGCGTCCGCGAGGTCCGCCTCGGCGATCCCCTCATTCGCCCCCCGATGCACGAAGATCGAGGCGTTGCGGTCATGGCTCGCCACCATCACCGCCGTCCCCGTCGCCGCATCCGACGCTGTCTGCACCCAGTCGGCCGAGACGCCGTGCTCCGCCAAATGCGCGCGCACAGCACCAGCGTTATGGTCGTTCCCCGTCCGGGCCAGGACCGCCGCGTCCCAGCCCCGCCGCGCCAGGCTCACAGCCGTGTTGCAGGCCCCGCCCCCTACATGGCTCGAGATCGACTGCGCCGGCACCTTCCGGCCCGCCTCCAGCATCAGGAAGGACTTGGCATCGTTCGAGAAGGTCATCCGCTCGACATTCTGCTCCGCCACGATGCAGATGATGTCGATCATGGCTGAACCGACATGCAGCGAGCGGCGGGGCGTGGCGCCCATGCCAGATCCGGATGTCTCGGCGCTCATGCTGGGGCTCCTGAACCTTGGGGCGATGCTGCGACTGCGCCCTCCTTCCCAAGGCCTGAGGCGCCGGCTGTCAAGCGCCCTTCTGGCCCACCGGCGGCATTGGGGCTAACAGGCTGGCATGAGCGCACAGCCGATTTCCCGCGAGTAACGCCGCCGATGCGGGCGATCCTGCATATCGGGGCGGAGAAAACGGGCACGACCGCGCTCCAATCCTTCGTCGCAGCCAACCGCGCGGCACTGATGGCCAGGGGATTTCGCTATGCGAGCTTCCCAGGCGAGGAGACCCATTGGCGCTTGCCCGCCTACGCCCAGGACGACGCCCATTTCGACGATCTCCGCCTCTATAACGGCGTCCACGATGCCGCGACGCTCTCGCAGTTTCGCGCTTCGGTCGAGGCGGGCCTCGCGGCAGAGGCGACGGACTGGCCCGACCATGTGTTCCTCTTCTCGAGCGAACACTGCCAAAGCCGCCTGATCGACCGCCCCGCCATCGAACGGCTGCAGGGTCTGCTCGCCCCGGTTTTCAACGAGATCCGCATCGCCCTCTACCTCCGCCGCCAGGATCGGCTCGCCGTCAGCCGCTACTCTTCGGTCGTGAAGCATGGCGGAGGGGGCGACGTCTTCGACCAAGACGGCGTCGACCCGGTCTATTGGGATTTCGACCGCACCCTCGACCTTTGGGCGGGCGTCTTCGGCAAGGAGATGGTCCGGGTCGAAGTGGCCGAGCCCGACCGGCTCCTCGGCGGCTCCGTCGTCAGCGACTTCGTGGCGGCCTTCGCGCTCGGCGTCGAAGCGGCCGAGCTGCCCCGCCGCAACCCGTCCCTCGACCCCCTCGCGCTCGAGGCGCTGCGCCGCCTTAACCTGCGCCTGCCCACCCATCTCGACGGCGCCCCAAACCCTGCTCGCGGCGCCATCACCGAGGCGTTGGAGACCACGATGCCAGGCCCTGGCGCCCGTCCACGCCGCGCGATGGCCGAAGCCTTCATGGCCCGACACACCGACAGTAACGAGCGCCTGCGCGCCCGCTGGTTCCCAGACCGGCCCCAACTCTTCGACGCCGACTTCGGCGCCTACCCGGATGCAAGCCCGGCGCCTCATGGCTTCGACGACGCACTTCGGGTCGCCGAGGCCCTGTGGCGCGCCGCCCAGACTGAGCGTGCCGAACTGATCGCCGCCATCGATTGGCGCGACGGCGTGATCCGGGACCAAGAGGCCCGCCTCGCCGAACGGACTGCCCTCCTCGAAGCCATCGCCTGGAAAGACAAGGTCATCGCCGAGCTGGAAGCACGCCTCCGCGCAGGCACCGCCGACGAAGCATCCGAGAAGAAGCGCTGACGCTGCGAGAGATCGACCTCAAGAACCTCTTGTCTTTCCCCCTGGATCGCCGGACGGGGCCCGGCGATCAGGATGGCCGTACGGTTCAAACGAACACCGCCCCCGCGCGAGCCGCCTCACAACACCGGTAACGGCGCATCACGGAAACGGCTTTCGAGAACACAGCGCCTTCAGGGGTTGTCATTTCACGGCACTGCCGCGTGAGGCTAGGCCAGAGCCCAGGCGCGGAGATCCTTTCGTGCCATCACAACCACAGTCCCAAGCGGAGACGACCTAAGATGCTCAGCAGACTTCTCGCCGCCGCGGCGTTCTCTCTCGCCACTCTCGCAGCCGCGCCCTCCTTCGCGACGAACCAGCTCGCCACAGCGATTGGCGGCTACGACGCCGTCGCCTATTTCACCGACGGCAAGCCGACGCAGGGCCAAGCGAAGTTCCACCATTTCTGGAACGGCGCTGTTTGGTTCTTCTCGTCCGAGGACAACCGCGATCTCTTCGCTGGCGATCCGACCGCCTATGCGCCGCAGTACGACGGCTACTGCGCCTGGGCCGCGTCGCAGAACTACAAGCGCCCGGGCGACCCGAACGTCTGGCAGCTCGTCGACAACAAGCTCTACCTCAAGGTTCACGCTGGCGCGCAGAAGAAGTGGCGGGCCGACATCCCGACCCATGTCGCCCAGGGCGACGAGAACTGGGTCCAGATCGCGCCCTACTGAGCAGCAAGCTCACAACCCGAGAACAAAAAGGGCGCCAACCGGCGCCCTTCTTCATTTGCACGGTAACGCCCCGATCACTCGGCCGCGACCTGCGGTTCTTCGCCAAGGGAGATGATCCTGCAGGCGCTGAACTTGAACTCTGGGATCTTGCCGTAAGGATCGAGCTGCGGGTTCGTCAGGGTGTTGGCCGCAGCCTCCACATAGGCGAAGGGCACGAAGACCATGTCCTCGGCCACCGCCCGATCCTGACGCGCCATAATCTCGATGGCGCCGCGGCGCGTCTCGATCCGCATCATATCGCCCGGCTGAATGCCAAGCTTGCGGAGCGTCTTGGGATGTAGCGACGCATTCGCCTCGGGCTCGGCCCAGTCCAGGACGCTCGCGCGGCGCGTCATCGACCCTGTGTGCCAGTGCTCGAGCTGACGGCCCGTGGTCATGATCATCGGGAAGTCGTCATCCGGCGCCTCGGCCGGCGGCACGATCTCGGCCGGCGCCAGCCGCGCCCGGCCCCCGGCGCGCGGGAAACCGTCGCCGAACACCACCGCCTCGCCCGGCTGATCGGGGCCGAGGCAGGGATAAGTCACAGCGTTCTCCGCCACCAGCCGATCCCAGGTGATGTTGTTGAGCGACTTCATCGAGAGTTTCATCTCCGCAAAGATCTCGGAGGGATGCTCATAGGTCCAGTTGAGACCCAAGTGACGGGCCAACTGAACGATGATCCACCAGTCTTCCTGCGCGTCGCCCGGCGGCAGAAGCGCCTGACGCCCCATCTGCACCTGACGGTTCGTGTTCGTCACCGTCCCCGTCTTCTCGGGCCAGGTCGAGGCCGGCAGCACCACATCCGCGAAATTCGCCGTCTCGGTCAGGAACACGTCCTGCACGACCAAGTGCTCCAGCTTGGCGAGGGCGGCGCGCGCATGGGTGACATCCGGGTCCGACATCGCCGGGTTCTCGCCGTGGATGTACATGCCCTTGATGTGGCCCTCATAAATCGCACCGATGATCTCGACGACCGTAAGGCCAGGCTCAGCCGCAGGCTCCTCGTTCCAGATCGACTGGAAGAGCTCGCGAACAGCCTCCTCCTTCACGCTCTGATAGTCCGGCAGCACCATCGGGATCAGGCCCGCGTCCGAGGCGCCCTGCACATTGTTCTGGCCGCGGAGCGGATGCAGGCCCGTACCCGGCCGGCCCACATGACCCGCCAAAAGTGCCAGCGCGATCAGGCAGCGCGCATTGTCGGTGCCGTGGATGTGCTGGCTGACACCCATGCCCCAGAAGATCATGCCGCGATCGGCGCCCGCGAAGGTGCGCGCCACGTCGCGCAACGTCGCGGCATCGACGCCGCAGATCTCCTGCATCTTCTCGGGCGGGAAGCCCATGACATGCTCACGGAAGGTCTCGAACCCTTCCGTGAAGCCCTCGACGTAGTTCTGATCGTACAGACCTTCTTCGACGATCGTGTACATGATCGCGTTCAGCATCGCGACATCGGTGCCGGGGCGGAACTGCAGCATATGGCTCGAATGGCGCTTCAGCCCGTGCCCACGCGGATCCATGATAATGAGCTTCCCGCCACGCTTGGCGAACTGCTTGAAATAGGTCGCAGCAACCGGATGGTTCTCGATCGGGTTGCAGCCGATCATGATCGCCACATCCGCGTTTTCGATCTCGTTGAAGGTCGCGGTCACAGCGCCTGAGCCGACATTTTCCATCAGCGCCGCCACCGAGGAAGCGTGGCAGAGCCGAGTGCAGTGGTCGACATTGTTGTGGCCAAAGCCCGTGCGGATCAGCTTCTGGAAGAGATAGGCTTCCTCGTTCGAACACTTGGCCGAGCCGAAGCCCGCGACCGCCTTACCGCCATTGTCCTCGCGGAGCTTGATCAGGCCCTTGGCGGCAACCGTCAGCGCCTCCTCCCAGCTCGCCTCGCGGAAATGGGTCCAGGGGTTCTCCGGGTCCACGTTCAGCCCCTTGGCGGGCGCATCGTCGCGCCGGATCAGGGGCTTCGTCAGCCGGTGCGGGTGGTGGATGTAGTCGAAGCCGAAGCGCCCCTTCACGCAGAGCCGGCTCTCGTTCGCCGGCCCCTCCGCGCCCTCGACCCAAGCGATGCGCTCCTTGCCTTCGTCATCCTTCTTGATCTTGAAGGAGAGCTGGCAGCCGACGCCACAATAGGGGCAGACCGAGCGTACTTCGCGGTCGTAGTCCTTGGAGGACCCCTTCTGCTCCTCATCGAGCGCCGATGCCGGCATCAACGCCCCCGTGGGGCAGGCCTGGACGCATTCGCCGCAAGCGACGCAAGTGCTGTTGCCCATCGGGTCGTTGAGGTCGAACGCGATCTTGGCGTCGTGCCCCCGCTGGCCGAGCCCGATCACATCATTGACCTGCACCTCGCGACAGGCGCGCACACACAGGTTGCAGTGGATGCAGGAATCGAGATTGACGCGCATCGCCAGATGGCTGTCGTCGAGGAGCGGGATGCGGTCATGCTCGATCGCGGGGAAGCGGCTGTCCTCGATGCCGTTCAATTCCGCCATATTCCAGAAATGGCTATCGCGATCATGCGCCTCTTCACGCTCCGGCTGATCGGCGAGCAGGAGCTCCATGACAAGGTTACGCGACTTCTCCGCCCGTTCGGACTCGGTCTTCACCACCATGCCGTCGCGCGCCTGACGGATGCAGGAGGCGACGAGCGTCCGCTCCCCCTCGACCTCGACCATGCAGGCGCGGCAGTTCCCGTCGGGCCGATAACCGGCCGCGTCCTTGTGGCAAAGATGCGGGATCTTGGTGCCGTGCCGCTTCGCCACCTGCCAGATGCTCTCACCCGGCAGCGCCTCGACCTCCTGGCCGTCGAGCGTGAACTTGATCGTATCGATCTTGGCGCCATCAGGCATGGCTGTCTTCCCTGTTCGAATTGGGTGGACTGGCAGTGTCGGCGTCGTAGTGGCGTTCCATCTCGACCAACCGGTCGATCAGCGCCTCGCGATCCGCCGCACGATACGCCCGAACGGCTAAGCCCGCGCCCGCTGTCGACAACACGCCCATCAGATCTCGTCCGCGAAGTGCTTCATCGTCAGGCGAATGGGGTTCGGCGCCGCCTGGCCCAAACCGCAGATCGACGCGTCCGACATCACCGAGCAGAGATCGGTCAGCAGATCCTGATCCCAGCTATCCGCCTGCATCAGCTTCACGGCTTTCTCACAGCCGACACGGCAGGGCGTGCACTGCCCGCAGCTTTCGTCCTCGAAGAACCGCAGCATGTTGAGTGCTGCGTCCCGCGCGCTGTCCTTGTGCGATAGAACCACGACCGCGGCCGAGCCGATGAAGGTGCCATGCGGCTGCAGCGTATCGAAATCGAGCGGCACATCGTTCAGCGTCGCGGGCAGGATACCCGAGGACGGGCCACCCGGCTGATAGGCCTTGAACTCGTGCCCCTCGGCCATGCCGCCCGCAGCCTCGATGATGTCGAGGATCGTCGAGCCCGCCGGCAGCACATACATCCCGGGCTTCGCGACCCGTCCCGAGACCGAGTAGCTGCGCAGCCCTTTGCGCCCCTTCTTCTCGGTCGCGTTCAGCACTTCGGGCCCGTGGCGGCAGATGCGCCCGACCCAGATCAGCGTCTCGATGTTATGAACAAGCGTCGGCCGGTCGAAGATGCCCACTTGTGCGACGAAAGGCGGGCGGTGACGCGGCAGCCCGCGCTTCCCCTCGATCGACTCGATCATCGCGGATTCTTCGCCGCAGATATACGCCCCCGCACCCCGGCGCAGATCGATATAGCCGGGAGGCACAAGATCCGCATCCTCCAGCGCCCGGATCTCCCGGCGCAGGATTTCCAGCACCGCCGGATACTCGTCGCGCATGTAGATGAACGCCTTCTCGGCCTCGACGGCCCAGGCGGCGATCAGCATGCCCTCCAGGAACTGATGCGGCGTGCGTTCGAGGTACCAGCGGTCCTTAAAGGTCCCGGGCTCACCCTCATCACCGTTCACGGCGAGGTAGCGCGGCCCCGCCTCGGCGCGCACGAAGGACCATTTCCGCCCCGACGGGAAACCCGCTCCGCCAAGACCGCGCAGCCCGGCGCCGAGCAGCGTGTCCTGGATCTCCTCGGGATCGCGGCTGCCCGCCCGCAGCGCTTCGAGCGTGCGATAGCCGCCCTCGCCGCGGTAGGCCTCGAACTCCTCGTAGTCCATCAGATGCATATGCGTATCGCCGCTGGTCGCTGCGGCCAGCACGCTCTCGGGCGTCGCATGGTCGATATGGTTGTGCCCGACCTCGGCCACCGGTGCCGTGTCGCAGCGCCCCATGCAGGGCGCGCGCAGAACCCGGATCTTCAAGGGATCGGCCCCCTCCTCCAGCGCCTCTTTCAACGCCTGCGCGCCCGCCAGCTCGCACGAAAGCGAGTCGCAAACCCGGATCGTCAGGGCAGGCGGCGGCGCCTCCCCTTCCGAGACAACATCGAAATGGGCGTAAAAGCTCGCCACCTCCCAAACCTCGGCCTGCGCCAAGCGCATCTCCTCGGCCAGCGCCCGCATATGGCGCGCCGACAGATGACCGTAGGTGTCCTGGATGAGATGG
The DNA here is from genome assembly GCA_039178805.1 of Pseudomonadota bacterium. GTDB lineage: Bacteria > Pseudomonadota > Alphaproteobacteria > Rhodobacterales > Rhodobacteraceae > Thermohalobaculum. The sequence goes on from JBCDFC010000019.1 coordinate 24,431, forward strand.
AGAAACTCGATCAAGAGATCGCGCCGTCTCGGCCGACCGCCGAGAAGGGCGCGCACATCAGCGAGCGCGTCGTCGAGGAGTGGTCTACCCTTGGTGTGAGAGCGACCCTTACCTCGGCCTTCTTTCCAAATCCCAGGCTTGCGATCGAGTGGTGCCACCGGCGCCTCCCATAGCTGGCATGAGCAAGACTTCCCCTATGCAGCCGTCTGGCGCAAAGACCGTTTCGAAATATGATTATAAGCGTGGCTTATGAAGGGACGGGCTCAGCCGACAGCAACGCACCGGGAAGCGACGCCGCAACCTGCTCAGCGATCTTGAGCGTGGCTGTCACGGCAGGCGGCTCGAACTGCGCATCCGGCAGCACTGCGGCGACCGTTCGACCAAGTTCGGGCTCAACAAGGCCCAGGAGCACAGCCTCGCTCTCATTCGGTGTCGCAGCGGCGTTCGCCGGCACGATCGTCGCGGCCCCGGCATGGGCGAGGAACGCATAGAGCGTCGACATGCTGTTCGTCTCGAAGATCGGGCGCGGCGACACACCGGCCTGCCGAAACGCCGCATCGATGATCTGCCGGTTCTTCATATCCGGGGTCAGCATGGCGAGCGGCAGCTCCGCAGCCTCTGCCCAAGTGATCGAGGTTCGGTCCGGCGACACCATCTCGCTCGGCGCGCGCAGCACGTAGATCTCACGATAAAGGGGGCGTGGCGCGACACGGGGATCGGTTGGCGGCTCCACGATCAGGCCATCATCACCGGAATAGGAGATGCCGAGATCGAAGCGCCGGGTGGCGAGGCCCGACGCGATCTCCGAAGCCGATGCCGCCCGCACGACCGGCGTCACCCGCGGATGCGCCGCCTTCACGGCTGCCGCCAGGCGCGCGGCAAAGGCCAGCGCCGTGGGGATTACGCCAAGGCGCACATGGCCCGAGACGGCGCCCCGCGAGGAGCTGAGCTCCGCCAACATCGTCTCATGCGCCGCCAGGATCCGCCGCGCCCAGCCGAGGAGCGTTCGCCCCTCCTCGGTGAAGCCGCGAAACCGCGCGCCGCGCAGCACGAGCGGCGTGCCGAGCGCCGCCTCTAGATTGGCAATCCGCAGCGAGAGCGCCGGCTGCGAGATCCCGCACTCCTCTGCCGCCCGCGTGAAATGCTCATGCCGCGCCAGGGCAACGAAGACCTGCAGATCGCGAAGTTCGAGGCGCATCGATGCTCTCCTAAGCGCCCGAGGGCTCAGCGGACAAGGCACCTCGCCCACTACAAGCGACAGTCGCCACCAACACTGCCAGACTTGACCCGGCAATCCAGAGCACACCAAGCTATTGGAATGGTGGCGCTTTCTCAATCCCCGGGTCAAGCCCGAGGATGATCACGACAGTGCCACCCTGCCCGCCTTGACCGATGCGACGGGCAAGAAAGCCCCTCAAGGCAGGATCAGCACATCCGTATGGGGCGATCCACCCGGCCCCTCAGCCGCGAGCGCCGGGCCACGCATCGCCGCCAGCCGCTCAGCTGTCGTCTCCACCAGCGCACCTGCTGCCACGCTCTCGCGAAGATCGAAAAGCGGGCGTTCCAGGCGATCGAGCATGGCCAGCAACGCCGCCCACCCGCCCGAGCGCACGAGGCCATAGGGCCAGAACTCAGCAACCACGGGCGCGCGGGCGGCGAGCAGATCCGAGGCCCCGGCCAGCACCTGAGCCTCATGCCCCTGCGTGTCGATCCAGGCGAGGCCGACATCGTCGGGCGCGATCCCGGCCGCCGCCATCACACTGTCCAGCCGGCGGAGAGGCACGGCGATCCGCTCCCAACTCGCCTCCCCATGCGCCCCATCGGTCTCGTCGGGAGCGACACGATGGTCCCCGAAATTCGCGGGCGAGCGTTCGAGCAGCGCCTCGCCATCACGATCCGAGAGCGCCGCGCCGACCACGACCGCCCGGTCATCGAAGCCCGCCAGCGCCAGGTTGGCGCGCAGGATGCGCAGGTTCTCGGGGTCCGGCTCCACGGCCAGCGCACGCTTGAACCCGTTCGCGAGGGCGTAGAGCGTGTTGCTGCCGATATTCGCGCCGATATCGAGGAACACGCCTCCCCTCGCCTGCTCACCGGCTGCCAGCGCGCTGCAAACGAAGGCGATGTCGTCCTCCGCGAACCGTCCCTGACGACGGATCGTCTCCCCGATCATCGCATCCGCCGTGGCCGTGATCACATCATGCGCGCCCGCGGGGCTGACCCAGTAGCGCTGCCCGGCCCGCGCGGCGGCAAGAACCCGCGCGCGCGCCTCGTCGGAACACGCGACTTCAAGCGCAAACGACACCGGGTCGCGGCCTTCCGGGAAATCCTGGGGGTCGAGCGGTCGGCCGAGAAGCGTCTGGAAGATCCGGTCGGCCTCTTCCCGCGTGACGGGCCTGCGGTTCACTCTGCCGCGACCGCGCGTGCAGCGGGTCCGGCCCGGAAGGCCGCGAGCAGCGCCTCGCGCCGCCCGTCGGCGCGCTCGGCATTCGCCTCCTTCACATGGCCAAAGCCGCGGATCTCGAGCGGCAGGCGCGCAAGCTCCACCGCGATCTCCGCGTTCGTGGGCGTGAGCGCCGGCATCACCTCGTCCAGCATCGCCTCATACTCGGTGATCAGCCGGCGCTCCATCCGCCGCTCTGCGGTATGACCAAAGGGGTCGAGCGGCGTGCCCCGCAGGACCTTGCCATGGCGCAGAAATGCGAAGACCCGCGCCATCCAGGGCCCGAATTCGGTCTTCACCGGCTTCCCGTTCGCCCCTTTGCGCCCCAGAACCGGCGGCGCGAGATGGAAGGTGACGCGCCGATGGCTCGCAAAGGTCCCTGCCAGCGCCGTCTCCAAGGTCTCGTGGTGCAGCCGCGCGACCTCATACTCGTCCTTGTAGGCGAGGAGCTTGAAGTACCCCACAGCGACCGCCTCAGCGAAACCCTCAACCCCCGCGCGCGCCTCGGCCGCACGCGCAGCCTCCACCCGCTCAAGAAACCGACGGCTGAGCCGGCTGCCCTGATACCCCTTCAGGAACCCGGCCCGTCGCGCGATCTTGTCCTCGGCCGTCTCCACCGCCGGCGGCGGATCCAACAGCGCCGCCACTTTACCCGGCTCTGCAATCGCCCAGCGTCCGAGCTCGAATGCGCGCAAATTGCCCTCGACGCCCGCGCCATTGAGCTCAATCGCCCGGCGCAGCGCCCGGCGCGAGAGCGGCACCAGCCCCGCCTGCCAGGCCGCCCCCAGCAGCAACACATTGGCATAGATCGTGTTGCCGAGCAGGCGCTCCGCGATCGGCTGCGCGTCGATGATGGTGAGCGCGTCCGCCCCGATCCGCGCCTCGATGGCCAGCCGCAGCCGCTTGCTCGGCAGGCTGAACTCGGTGTCGCGGGTAAAGGCGCCGGTGATCACCTCCTCGGACGACAGCACCGCCCGCGTCCGCCCCCGCGCCATCAGCGCCAGCGCCTTGGGCGAGGCTGCGACCACCATGTCGCCCCCGATCAGCGCATGCGCCTCGCCCGTCGCGATCCGCACCGATTTGATGTCCGCAGGGCTCGGCGCCAGGCGGCAGTGGATCGCCACCGCCCCGCCCTTCTGCGCAAGCCCCGCCATCTGCATCTCCGAGGCACCCCGCCCCTCCAGATGCGCGGCCATCGAGAGAAGCGCGCCGACGGTCACGACGCCCGTCCCGCCGATCCCGGTGATCAGCAGGTTATGCGGCCCATCGAGCGGGGGCACGGCAGGTTCCGGCAGATCGGGGATCTCGAAATCCGCGGTCTCAGTGCCCTTCAGCACCCCACCTTCGACCGTCACGAAGCTGGGGCAGAAGCCCTTGAGACAGGAGAAATCCTTGTTGCAGGCGGACTGATCGATCGCGCGCTTGCGCCCAAGCGGCGTCTCCATCGGCAGGATCGCGACGCAATTCGAGGCCTTGCCGCAATCGCCGCAGCCCTCACAAACGCTCGGATTGATGAAGACGCGGCGATCCGGGTCCGGGAACTGCCCGCGCTTTCTGCGCCGCCGCTTCTCCGCCGCGCAGGTCTGCACATAGACGATGGCCGTCGTGCCCTCGATCGCCGCGAACTCCCGCTGCACCGGCAGTAGCATCTCGCGCGGATGCAAGCGGACGCCCGTAGGCATCTCCGGCTCGCCCTCCTTCGGATCGTAGACGCAGTCCACGCGCTTCACGCCCGCGGCCAACAGCTCCTCGGCGATTTGGCGGGGCGAAAGGCCGCCCTCATGGTTCTGCCCGCCGGTCATGGCAACGGCATCGTTGTAGAGGATCTTGTAGGTGATCGTCGTCCCCGCAGCGACCGCGGCGCGCACCGCCATGATGCCGGAGTGGTTGTAGGTCCCGTCCCCGATATTCTGAAACACATGCTCCCGCGTCGAGAACGGCGCCTCACCGATCCAGTTCGCGCCCTCGCCCCCCATATGGGTGTAGCCCTCGGTCTCCCGATCCATCCACTGCACCATGTAGTGGCAGCCGATGCCCGCATAGGCGCGGGAGCCTTCGGGCACATGGGTCGAGGACGAATGCGGGCAGCCCGCGCAGAACCATGGCTTACGCTCGGCCAGCGCCGGAGCGTTCGACCCCTCGGCCAAGGCATCGAGCTTTGCCAGCCCCTCGACGGCCGGCGGATGCTCGATCCCTTCGATCGCTAACGCATAGCCGATGGCACGCGCGATCTTGGGCGGGTCGAGATCGAGCTTCGCGGGCAAAAGCGACCGGCCCTCGAGATCGGTCTTGCCGATCATCCGCATCCGGCCCGGTAGGTTGAACAGGATCTCTTTGGCCTGCGTCTCGATCAGCGCCCGCTTCTCCTCGACGACCAGGATCGTATCCAAGCCCTCGGCCCAGTCGATCAGCCGCCGCGGCTCCAGCGGCCAGACCATGCCGAGCTTGTAGGTCGTGATGCCCAGCGCCTCGGCCTCAGCCGGTCCGATGCCGAGCGTCGCGAGCGCGCTTTCGAGATCGAGCCAGCTCTTGCCAGCCGAGAGGATCCCAAGCCGTGCGCCCCGGCTGCCGAGCCTGCGCCCATCGAGCCCGTTGGCCCGCGCGAATGCCTGGGCCGCAAAGCGCTTGTAGTCATGGAGCCGCGCTTCCTGCTGCTGCGGCGTGTCGCCAAGGCGGATCGAAAGCCCGCCCTCCGGCATCTCGAAGTCCTCAGGCAGCCGAAAGCGCAAACGATGCGGATCGCCATCGATGACGGCCGTCGCCTCGACCGTGTCCTTCATCGATTTGATCCCGACCCACAGCCCCGAGTACCGGCTAAGCGCCCAGCCCGTGAGCATGAGATCGACCAGCTCCTGCACGCCCGCGGGCGACAGGATCGGCATCATCGCATCGACCATGGCGAGCTCGGACTGATGACACGTCGTCGAACTCTCGCAGGTATGATCGTCGCCCATCGCCGCGATCACACCGCCGAGCGGCGCCGTACCGGCAAGGTTCGCGTGACGGAACACATCGCCCGTCCGGTCGACGCCGGGCCCTTTACCGTACCAAAGGCCGAAGACACCCTGATGCCGGCCCTCACCCCGCAAATGCGCCTGCTGTGTGCCCCAGATCGCAGTGGCCGCGAGATCCTCGTTCAGCCCAGGCTCGAACCGGATCCGCGCAGGCTCCAATAGCTTCCGCGCCTGCGCGAACGCCGTCTCGACCGCACCCAGTGGGGAGCCGCGATACCCCGTGACATAGCCCGCCGTGTCGCGCCCCGCCGTAGCATCGCGCGCCCGCTGCATCAGCGTCGCCCGCGCGAGCGACTGCACCCCGGAGAGCAAAACCGTGCTCTGCTCGAGGTCGTAGCGGTCGGACAGCTTCACATCACGGAGCAGCAATCACGGCCTCTCTCATCACTTCCGATAAAGGTAAATGATCCTGACCCTTAATGCAATCGATCTCTTCCCCATCGGGCGCACCATTCTGCCGGGTTTGCCCGCTTTCTTTGCCCACGGATCACGATGAGGCGATCTCGAGAGAAATGCAAAACTTGGCGCTTGTGAGCGCAAATTCGACGGCAAAAGGGTGGACGTGCGGCGGCGCGGCCTAGGTCCCTCTCCAGGTGCGGGTTATCGCGTCGCTTCTCGGCAGAACGGGGATCAAGATGCTCAGCATGCCGCTTTGGCAGCGCATCGCCGACCGGCCCGCCGCGCGCCACGGTCGCATCGGCGGCATCGTCAGGGTCGAGGGCGGTCAGATCCATTTCCTGACCGACGGCCCCGCCACGCCCGTCACGCCCGCCGGTCGCGAGCCCAGCGAGGATACGACGCCAATCGTGCTCCTCCATGGTGCGAGCGGCAATCTGCGGGACATGGCGCTCAGCCTTCTCCCGCTACTCGCGCGCAATCACCGGGTAATCGCGCTCGACCGCCCCGGCTTCGGTCACTCCAGCCCCGTCGCAAACGGGCATCTGCTGTCGAGCCAGGTTCGGATCCTACGCCGCGCGATACGCCGCCTCGGCCATTACCGCTTCCACCTCGTCGGCCATTCATTTTCCGGGGCGCTCGCCCTCAACTGGGCGCTCGCCTATCCAGACGAAGTGGCGAGCCTTGGTATTGTCTCAGGGGCGACCATGGACTGGGGCGGGGCGCTCGAGGGCTTCTACCGCCTCTCCTCCGCCCCCGGGATCGGCTATCTCATGAGCCATCTCGCGCCTGCCGCGCCTGAGCGCATGATCCGCAGCACGCTCGAAGACATCTTCCATCCCGCGGCCGTGCCCGCTGGTTATCGCCGACGGGCCGGGATCGAACTGGCGCTGAGGCCTCGGACCTTTCGCCTCAACACCCGCTCGGTCAACGCGCTCCACGCCCAGATCCGCCGCCAGATCCCGAGCTATAGCGGCATCGCGAGCCCGACGGCCGTGATCCACGGCGTCGAGGACTGTGTCATTCCCGCCGGGATCCACGCCCGTCCGCTATCCGAAGCGCTGCCAAACGCCCGGCTGACACTGATCCCAGGCGCAGGCCATATGCCCCACCACACTCACACGGAACGGGTGGCGGCGGCACTTGAGGCCGCTATTACGTGACGCTTTCGTCGCTTTAGTTGTGACTTCTCATAAGGTTGTTCATCGCTGCAGCGGGATTTTGGCCATTGAGCGCGGAGTGTGATCTTTTGAGATTGTACCAGTCCAGCCACCTTCGAAGGTCTCGGTTTCTGGCGTCAGAGGTTTTGTAC
>JBCDFC010000020.1:0-31061 GCA_039178805.1 Pseudomonadota bacterium
AAGGCGACGTGATCGAGATCTTCGAGACGCAAGAGCTCGAGCGGACGCTCTGACGGCGGTTTCGGAGGGTTCGGCGGTCGGGATGGGGGCGTGACGGCGGATCGATCAACGGATCGATTACCGGATCGATTACCGGGCCCCCCTCGCCTGCCCCCGCTGCGCGCGCTTCTGGCGCTTCGAGCACTTGCCAGGCATCCGCGCATGGCGGATGCGGCGGCGAACCTGGGGGTCACCGAGAGCGCGGTCAGCCATCAGATCCGAGCGCTTGAGACGCAGCTTCATGTGAAGCTTTTCGACCGGTCCACGGGGCGGCTGCGGCTGACGCCCGAAGGCGAGCGGTATCTCGCGCGGGTGGCACCGGCCTTGGCGGAGCTGGAAGCGGCGACCGCGGCGCTCCTGCCGGCGGAGGGGCGGCGGCAGGTACGCCTCACGCTACCGCCATCGCTTGCGGCGACATGGCTCATCCCGCGGCTCTCGCGGTTCGAGGCGGCGAACCCGGCCATCGATCTCGATCTCGTGCTGACGACGCGGCTGGTGGAGCTTGCGCGCGACCAGGTGGATCTGGCGATCCGCTACGGGCGCGGGCCTTGGCCTGGCATCCGGGCAACGCGACTGCTCGAGGACCTGGCGACCCCGGTGGCAGCGCCCGGCTATCTGGCAACCTCGGTGGCCGATGCACCGCCCGACGACGCCCAGCTCCTCGCAAACCGCAGCATTCCGGCCGAGTGGGAGGAATGGGCTCGGGCGCGCGGCGTCGCGCTGCCGGCACTGTCGGACGCGCTCTGGTTCGATACGGCCGAGCAGGCGCTGCAGGTGGCCGAGGCCGGGCGAGGCATCGCGATGGGGCGCTGGCCCTATGTGGACGCGCCGCTGTCGGAGGGGCGGCTCGTCGCACCCATCGGCGCCGCGGGGCCGACGGGTGCGGCCTACTTCCTGTGCCATGCGGAGGGCGCGCCGCCCAATGCCGCGGCCCGGCGCCTGACCGGCTGGTTGGAGGAGGAGGCGGGCTCGCTAAGCGATATTTCTTGAGATTTCTTCAAGTTGCCTGCAGTTTTCCTCTTTTGATACTCCCCGCACAGCACCCCAACTTGAGCGAAGCGAAGGGCGCGGGCGCATTGGCCGGCGCGAGCAGAGGAAGCTCAAGATGAACCAGATTGTCCGGCAGGAAGCTGAGGCGCTGAACGAGATTGTCGCGCCCCTCACCTACATCAAACCTCAGGACAAGAAGCCCGTGTTCGAAAGCCAGGCCTATACGGGCGGCCAGGCGCGGTTCCTGTTCGAGGTCGAGGATCATCCGGTCCCGATCGCCGATCTGCGGCCCGAGGCCTCGCGCTTCACGCTGGATCGGGAGGGCTTTGCGCTCCGCCACGTACCGACGGGCGTCGATGATCTCTACGACGATGCGGACATCGAGGCCGCATATTTCGACGAAGTCCGGGCGCTCCTGACCAGTGAGTATGGCGCGAGCCGGGTGGCGATCTTCGATGCCACGCGCCGGTCGGATGGCGGTGCGGGGGCCACAAACAAGGATGGCGCCCGGGGCGTCGCCTCGCGGATCCATGTGGACTACACTGCGAAGAGTGGGCCGCAGCGGGCGCGGGATGCGCTGGGCGATGCCGAGTACGATCGGGTGCTCGCAGCCGGTGGGCGGATCGTGCAAGTGAATGTTTGGCGCCCGATCTCAGGTCCCGTGCGCCGGGCGCCGCTCGCACTGGCCGATGCGACGACGGTCGCGGCTGAAGATCTGGTGGCGACGGATCAGGTGTTCCCGGACCGCGTGGGCGAGATCTACCATCTCCACCATGCGCAGGGTCAGCGCTGGTACTACGCGCCCGAGATGACACGGGACGAGGTGCTGCTGATCAAAGGCTGGGACAGCGACGAAAGCCGCGCGCAGTTCACCCCGCACACGGCCTTCCAGCTCCCGGATCAGGACCCGGCAGCACCTGCGCGCGAGAGCATCGAAGTGCGGACCTATGTGGTGATCGAGTGATGCGGAAACCCGTCGTTGCCGGGCCCGGCCTGGCAAGCTAGCGCGGCTCAGCGTGGATCCCTGGGTCAAGCCCGGGCATGACAGGCGCAGAAGGGCGCTTCTGAAACCCTGGCGGCCGCGGGCGGTGTCCTGCGGCCGTCGCATTGCGCGCGGCGTCCTTGCGCACTAGGTCTGGCGACCCTGGAGAAAGGAGGACGCCATGGCGAAGGGTGCGAAGATCGCTGCCCGCGGACCGTCGCAGCGACAGCTGCGGGCGGGCGAGACCGTGCGCCGAGCCCTCTCTGAGATCTTGCTTCGGGGCGAGCACCACGAACCTGCGCTCGAAGGGACCTCGATCACCGTGAGCGAGGTGCGCCTCTCCCCCGATCTCCGTCAGGCCACGGTCTTTGTGATGCCGCTCGGCGGCAAGGACGTGGAGGCGGCGGTCGAGGCGCTGACCGGTGCCCGGGGTCGCTTGCGCAAGCTTGTCGGTGGCAGGCTTGAGATGAAGCAGACGCCGGAACTGCACTTCGTGCTCGACGCAAGCTTCGACCGCATGGATGAGACGCGACGGCTGTTGTCGCAGGACGAGGTGCGTCGCGATCTGAGCTAAGGCGCGCGCAGGCGAGGTTTGGGACGCGCCCGCCCCGCCGTGCCGTACTCCCCTGGCTTTGTCAGGCGATCCAGAACGCCGAATGAATTTTAGCGCCGAGAGGAAAACTGGATTACCGGATCAAGTCCGGCAATGACGAAGCTTCGTGTTTCGGTCGGACCGCTAGTGCGACTGCTTGCCTGACATATCAACGTGAATTGCGTCATTGCCGGGCTTGACCCGGCAATCCAGCGCCAAGGAGCATGGATGCCCGGGTCAGGCCTGAGCATGACGTGCGTATGTGACGCCGAGAGGTGCTCTAGCGCAGAACTCAGTGTGGAGGGTCGCCGGTTCTGGCACGGCGATGACGACGGCGGTGCCGCGCTTGGTTGCCCGCATCAGCTGGCGAAGCGGTCGGTCGCGCGCAGGAGTTCGGCGGCAATCGAGGGTTCGCTGAGCGCATGGCCGGCATCGTCGATGAGGCGCAGGGTGGCGGAGGGCCAGGCCTCGGCCAAACGATGCGCCATCAGCGGTGGGCAGATCATGTCGTAGCGCCCTTGGACGATCACGCCGGGGATGTCGGCGATCCGATGCAGATCGGCCATGATTTGGTCGTCCCGCGCGAGCCAACCCTGATGGACGAAGAAATGGCTCTCGATCCGGGCGAAGGCGCGGGCGTAGCTTGCCTCGACAAAGGTTGAGGGCACGGGGCGGAGGGCTGCCGTAGCGCTCTCCCACCGGACCCAGGGGCGGGCGAAGCGAGTCTGCTCCGCCTCATCGTCGCTCGTCAGCCGGCGGTAATAGGCCGCGATCAGATCGCCCCGCTCGGCCTCGGGTATCGGCGCGCGGAAATCCTCCCAAGCGTCGGGGAAGAAACGGCCGGCGCCGCCGCCATAGAACCAATCGAGCTCGGCGCGCGTGAGGGTGAAGACACCGCGCAGCACCAGGCTCGTCACCCGCTCGGGATAGGCCTCAGCATAGAGAAGGGCGAGGGTCGAGCCCCAGGAGCCGCCGAAGACCTGCCACTGCTCGACGCCGACCGCTTCGCGCACCGCCTCGATATCCCGCACGAGATCCCAAGTGGTGTTAGCCTCGATCGAGCCCTGTGGGCGGGAACGGCCCGCACCGCGCTGATCGAAGATCACGATCCGGTAGCGCGACGGATCGAAGAAGCGGCGCATGAAGGGCGAGGAGCCTGAGCCGGGGCCGCCATGCAGCACCACGACGCTGGGCCCGTCGCTGCGCCCGGATACCTCGACAAAGATCTCATGGCCGCCGCCCACCGCGAGATGAAATCGCGTATGCGGCTCGATAAGCGGGAAGAGACGGGGATCGGTCGTCCCGCGCGAGCGGATATTCACCTGTCGCCCCCTCTCTGCCGCCCTGCGGGTGCGGAGATCGGCCCTATAGCCGCCCGCGCCGCGACGCCGCTGCGCAGTGCCGCACCTTGCTGGTGTGCGCCGATCTTCCGCGCTAGGTCAATGCCACCCGGTTAACGGCCCGGAGAGCAGGCATGGCAGGCACGATGGCAAGCGGCGCAACGAACGGCCCAACGGGCGCCTCCGCAAGCGCGGATCCGGCGGAGCTGGCCAAGTTCGAAGCGATGGCGGCGGAGTGGTGGGATCCGGATGGCAAGTTCCGTCCGCTCCACATGATGCAGCCTTGTCGGCTCGGTTATGCCGTGGCGCAGATCGCGGCTGCACACGGGCGCGATCCGCGCGAGAAGCAACCGTTCAAGGGGCTAAAGCTCCTGGATATCGGCTGTGGTGGCGGGCTTTTGTGCGAACCGATGGTCCGGCTTGGCGCTGAGGTTACCGGCGTGGACCCCGCGGCCCGCAACATTCCCGTCGCGCGCCTCCATGCCGAACAGTCGGGCCTTGAGATCGACTACCGTGTCGCGAGCGCCGAGGATCTTTTGGCGGAAGGGCTGACCTTCGATGTGGTGCTGAACATGGAGGTCGTGGAGCATGTGCCCGATCCGCGCGCCTATATCGCAGCATGCGCGGGTCTCCTTGCTCCTGGCGGGGTGATGGTCGCGAGTACGATTAGCCGCAGCCTGAAGGCGCTGGCGCTGGCCAAGATCGGCGCGGAATACGTGCTGCGATGGCTGCCCGTCGGCACGCATGACTGGCGCAAGTTCATCATGCCCGAGGAGCTGACGGAGATGCTAACCTCGGCCGGGCTCTCCCCGCTCGATGCCAGCGGCTTCGTGTTCAACCCCGTGGCGTGGGAGTGGCGGCTCTCTGAGACCGATCTTTCGGTAAACTACGCCGTCGCCGCGAAGAAGCCCGACGCCTGAGCCAGGGCAGCGCAAGTGCCGCGCCCAGAAGCAGTGCTGTCGGCGGCAATGGCACGGCGCTGACGGTCGCCTCGCTCGCCGCGAACAGGTTCCCGCCGAGGTCCGACAGATAGATCGCGCCGCCTGCGTCCTGAGCGATCGAGATGATGCGCCCGACCGGTCCGTCGCCATTCGGGAACAGCAGATCCCAGATGAACACGTCAGAGACACTGGTTTCGTCCGGGTCGAAATCGAAGGACAAGATCGTCTGCGTGTCATCGGACCGCTCAAAGTCGGCGAACAGATAGTGGCCTTCGAGAGGTGCGAGACCCGGGGTGAGCCCGCGACCGACGATGCCGCCCGTGACCGAGTTGCCCTCGAACGGTCCACTGCCGTGCAGGTACTCATAGAGCGGGCCGCGCGAGATGCTCGCCGGGTTCTCGGTCACGCCAGGCTCCGGCCCTGGGATCGTGCCCTCGAACACAGGCCACTGATAGTTGACGACCGAGCCGAGATCTTGATCAAGGCGGAATAGGTTGATCTCCTCGCGGTCGAGCTCCCCCACATCGCCGATCAGGATGAAATCGCCATCGGCCTTGAGCTTGAACGGATTGCGCAGGCCGCGCGCGATGGCGCCGTCGACGAGATCGGGGCTGCTGTCGAAGTTGGGATTGTCGCTCGGCACGGACCAGTTGTTCAGGCCATCGCCAGGAAAATCGTCGCCCGAAGGGTCGATGCGGAAGACAGCACCCAGATTGTTGTCGAAGTCCTGGTTCTCGGCCCGGCTGCCGGCACCGACACCGGAACTGCCATCGCCTGTAGTGACCAGGATGTTGCCGGAAGGATCGAAATCGATGGCTCCGCCGCGATGATCAATGGCGGCGCTGTCGGGATAGTCGAAGAAGGCGATGGCTTCGGGTCCAGGGCTCGCGCCGTCCGGTGCAAGCGTGCCCGGATCGAGGCGCCAGCGTTCGACGACGGTTGCTGGGCCCTCATCGCCCACGGGCCCCACGCGCAGTCGCGAGGCGATGTAGACCTCACCGCTCGTCTCGAAATCGGGTGCGAGGGCGAGGCCGATCGGGCTGTCGCCTGCGCCCAAAGGATCGCCATTCGCCGTGATCGCGCCGAAGACCGTGGTCGCGCGCATTGTAGGATCGACGACGCTGCGGTCGACGACCGCAAGCGTGCCGCCCAATGTGATAGCTAGGAGTTTGCTCTCGTTTCCCGCGCCCGGGATCTCCACGGCATCGACGATGGGGCCGATATCGTTCGAGAGCACGCGGCTTAAGGAGATTGTCGCTGCCGGTGCCGCCTGAGCGGCGGCGAGCACGAAAAGGATGAGACAAGACAGAAAGCGCATGATGTTCATCGGTCGCAACTCAACACTCAACGCCGATACTTTAACCCTAACTCGGCCTTGGAGTTAACTGGTGTTTCAAGGCGTCACATGAGGCTCGCGGGTCGACCGACAGGGGTACAGGCGCACCGGGATGGGACAAGCGCGATTCCCTCTGCTATTCTGAGCTTTGGGGACCAAAACTTGAGGGATAAAGCTATGACCGTTGGGGCCCGTTCGTGCCGGAAGGCTATGCGCATTCTGAGCCGTAGCACGATCGCTTTGATGCTCGTGCCAGCGGGCCTTTTTATAGCGCCCGTCGTGCTTCTGCCGGGGGAGCAGAGCACCGCACAGGCACAGACAACGCAGCCTCGTGGGCGATTGGCCGAGCCCTATACAGGCGGGTCGGGCAGCAGCGGCTTTCGTGGCAGCAGTTCGGCGTCTTCTCCGTCCGGGCGGTTGGCGCGTCCCTTTACCGGTGGGAGCAACCGGACCACATCCCCGCCATCGGTCGACTACCGCTCCGAAGTGAGCAAAGTGCGGGAGCGGCAGACGTCTGGGGCCGAGGAGCGCTGCACGTCACTGCTGCGGGAAAAGTACGGGGCGGAAGAGATCGGGGACCTCGATCTACGCCGCCGCTCCAGCGACCGTCAGCGCATCTATACGACGATCAAGCGCCCTGACGGCACCGAGCTCAACATGCGCTGCGTGATCCGCAACAACCGGCTCGCAGCGGTGGAAGAGGGTGGCGGCAACGCCTGGGAGGAAGCCGAGGAGTACGTGCCGCCCCCTGAGCCCGAAACGCCCGCAGAGGGTGAGACGGCGGAGGATGCGCCCGACGGCGACCGGCCCGCACCCGACGCCCGCGACGAGCGCGCGGGCGGTGCCGACGACGCCGATGACCGGTCCGACGACCGAGCCGGCGGCGAGGATGACGACGACTCACCAGAAGACAGCGATACCGCAGAGGCGGAAGAACCATCGGGCCCGAAGCGCATCAAAGTACCGACTGCGGACGCGCCCCGCCTGTAACCTCACACCGCACCGGACAGATCTCGGTCAGACCTGATCGATCCCGGACACTGTCATCCCCCCGACCCGAGCGGGTGGCCTGGAATCAGAACTTCAGTGCCTAGCGGTTTAGAACGCCGGGTAGCGCCCAGCGATGATGACGGCTGCACCGCTCGATAGGACATGTATGCAGCGACCTTCTAGCGCGCATTCTGGTCTGACGTGCTGCCGGGCACTGCGTCATCGCCGGGCTCGACCCGGCGATCCAGGAATCGTCAGTTATTCAGACGTTTGGCGTTTCTGGATTGCCGGATCACGTCCGGCAATGACGGCATCCAAAATCTCGGCCAAACCACGCATCTGCTCCGAACGCTTCAGTGTTGCTCAGAACATGAAGTAGCGCTGGGCCATGGGCAGGACCTCCGCTGGCTCGCAGGTGAGGAGTTCGCCGTCGGCGCGGACTTCGTAGGTTTCCGGATGGACCTCGATTTCGGGCGTGTGGTCGTTCAGGACCATGTTCTTTTTGCCGATGTTGCGCGTGTTCGAGACGCCGATGCACTCCTTCTGGAGGCCGAGATCGCGCTTCACGCTTTCCGCGATGCTCGCTTCGCTGACGAAGTGCACGGACCCGTGCTCCAGGCTCCGGCCATAGGCGCCGAACATCGGGCGGGAGTAGACGGGCTGCGGCGTGGGGATCGAGGCGTTCGGGTCGCCCATCTGCGCGCAGGCGATGGTGCCGCCGACCAGCACCATCTCGGGCTTCACGCCGAACATCGCGGGCGACCAGAGGCAGAGATCGGCGCGCTTGCCGACCTCGATCGAGCCGATTTGGTCCGCCAGCCCATGCGCGACAGCCGGGTTGATCGTGTATTTCGAGATGTAACGGCGGACGCGGAAATTGTCGTTCTCGCCCGTCTCCTCTGGCAGCCGTCCCCGCTGCACCTTCATCTTATGCGCGGTCTGCCAGGTGCGAATGATGACCTCGCCTATCCGGCCCATCGCCTGGCTGTCGGAGGCGATGATCGAGAAGGCGCCCATGTCGTGCAGGATGTCCTCGGCCGCGATCGTCTCGCGCCGGATGCGGCTTTCGGCGAAGGCCACGTCCTCGGGGATCGATTTCGACAGATGATGGCAGACCATCAGCATGTCGAGGTGCTCGTCCACCGTGTTCACGGTGAAGGGGCGCGTCGGGTTGGTGCTCGAGGGGATCACATGCTCGAGCCCGCAGACCTTGATGATGTCCGGCGCATGGCCGCCACCGGCACCCTCAGTATGGAAGGCATGGATCGTACGCCCTGCGATCGCGGCGATTGTGTTCTCGACAAAGCCCGACTCGTTGAGCGTATCGGTGTGGATCATCACCTGCACGTCCCAGTCGTCCGCCACCCTCAGACAGGTGTCGATGGCGCCCGGCGTCGTGCCCCAATCCTCATGCAGCTTGAGCGCACAGACCCCGGCCTTGACCATCTCCTCCAGCGGCTCGGGGCGGGACGCATTACCCTTGCCCGAGAGGCCAAAATTGATCGGGAAGGCGTCGAGCGCCTGGAGCATGCGGCCGATATGGAAGGCACCGGGCGTGCAGGTCGTGGCGAGCGTGCCATGCGCGGGCCCCGTGCCGCCGCCGAGCATGGTGGTGAGCCCCGCATGGAGCGCGTCATCGATCTGCTGGGGGCAGATGAAATGGATATGCGCGTCAAAACCGCCAGCAGTCAGGATCCGGCCTTCGCCAGCGATGGCCTCGGTCGAGGGGCCGATGGGGATGTCGACATTCGGCTGCGTGTCCGGATTGCCGGCCTTGCCGATGGCAGCGATGCGCCCGTTTCTGAGGCCGATATCGGCCTTGTAGATGCCGGTATGGTCGACGATGAGCGCGTTGGTGATGACCGTGTCCATGGCCCCTTCGCCGCGGGTCATCTGCCCCTGCCCCATCCCGTCGCGAATGACCTTGCCGCCGCCGAACTTCACCTCCTCACCATATGTGGTGAGATCCCGCTCCACCTCGATGAAGAGCTCGGTATCTGCGAGGCGCACCTTGTCGCCCACGGTGGGGCCGAACATCGAGGCATAGGCCTCGCGAGAGATAGGCGTTGGCATGGGCGGCTCCTTTTCTCTTCGCTCGGGCCGGTTATCCCGCCGCGTCGCGGTATTCCGGGTCGATGGGGACATCGAGTTCCGAGGCGAGTGCGCTCGTCTGACTGGCGAGAGCCACCACGGCAACCAGGTCGTCGTATTGCGCGTCGGTCATGCCCATGCGTCGGGCGCTCGCCGTCTCGCTGTGAACGCAATAGATGCATCCGTTGGCGATGGCCGCCGCGAGGTAGATGAGCTGTTTCGCCATGGGATCGAGGCCGTCGGCGGAGGGCTCCATCATCAGGCCCTTCATGCGGGACCACGTCGTCTCCAGCATCTGGCGATCATGGGCGAGCGCGCGCCAGAAGTGGTCGATGCGCTGCCGCCCATTCGTCGCCCTGATGTCGTCGAATATCTCCGCCACCCCAGGCGGTGGCGCATCCTCGCTCACAAGCTCGCTTTCCAGCATGGCAGGACCCTCATTCCTACGCTGTTCGAAGATGGCAGGCCGAGGCTCGAACGCCACGACCGGCCGCGGTCGTTAGACGAGCGCGAGGACGCGTGCCGGCCCGCCCGATCCGCCCTCATGCTTCGGTGCACCAAGCACTAGCGTGGCGCCGGCTTCGGGCACATCGGCCAGGTTGGCGATGTTCTCGATCCCCCATCGGTTCGTCGGCAGCCAGGCATAGTGCGTGTCAAAGGTGCTCGACGAGCCGGTGTCGAGGGAGAGCGTATCGGCGGCGAGCCCGACGGCACCGGTCTCGAGCAGCATCTGCGCCGTCTCGACATGGAAGCCCGGATAGTGCTGCGTACCATCCGCATCCGCGCCGCGATACTTGGGCGTGCCGATATGCTTCTCCCAGCCGGAGTGCATGGCGACGACGGCGCCATCGGGGATCGGGCCGTTCTTCGCGATCCAGGCACTCAGATCGTCGGGCGTCACCTGGCTGTCGGCCTCGTCCTCGGCCCTGGCTGCGATGTCCACCACGCAGAGCGGGCAAACGAGATTGCCGACCGGGATCTCATCAACGGATTGCCCATCGGCGGAGAAGTGCAGCGGGGCGTCCACATGGGTGCCGGTATGCTCGTTCAGCGTGATCTCGAAGAGATTGAAGCCGTTGTCCGCAAAGTTGAACTTCTGCTCGAGCGCGATCCCCGGCGCGCCGAAATAGGTCGGGAAGGCCGGGCTGACCGTATGGGTGAGATCGACGACTTTCTGGTGCCCAGCCGCGAGACTGGCCGGCGCCGCACCCACGGTCGCGAACGCTGCAGCGGCGGGCGCTGCGCGGAAGAGCTCGCGGCGTGAGAGCATGCGGCGCTTGACGGCATCGGTAACGCAGGCATGGCACATGGTCTTTGTCCTTTTGTCGACGCCCCTCTTGCCGGGGGGCGATGGTGGAGAGCCTAAAGCGGGCCCTCGATCTTTTGGTTGAAGCCGAAGACGCGGCGGTCGCCGGCATAGGGCACAAGGCGCACGCTCCGCGCCTGGCCAGGCTCGAAGCGCACGGCGGTACCGGCGGCGATGTCGAGGCGCATGCCGCGCGTGCTTTTCCGATCGAAGGAGAGCGCTTCGTTCGCCTCGTAGAAATGGTAGTGGCTGCCGACCTGCACCGGACGGTCGCCGGTGTTGGCCACCTCGATCTCGATACTTTCGCGCCCCTCGTTGAGCGTAATCTCGCCCGATGCGCAGATGATTTCGCCTGGGATCATGGACGCCTCCTCAGCGGATCGGTTCGTGGACGGTGACGAGCTTGGTGCCATCCGGGAACGTCGCTTCGACCTGAACTTCGTGAACCATCTCGGGGATGCCCTCCATGCACTGGTCGCGGCGGACGACGGTTGCACCGGCCTCCATCAAATCGGCGACGGAGCGGCCGTCGCGCGCGCCCTCAACCACGAAGTCCGTGATGAGCGCGATTGCTTCTGGGTGGTTGAGCTTCACGCCCCTGGCGAGGCGGCCGCGGGCGACCATGGCTGCAACGGAGACGAGAAGCTTGTCCTTCTCGCGGGGGGTGAGGTTCATGGTCGTCTCCCTGCGTGGCACTCACGCGCTGCACCGCAAACTTAGACGCAACTCCACCCGCACTGCACGCAGAGTTTCACAACTTCCAGACACTAGGAAGCGGGACGATGGCGAGCGCTATCAGGAGATCGGCGAGCGCGCGGCGCAGTCTTAGCGCGTCAAGCGCGAGCAGCCGGATGGCGAGAAGGTCGTCCCAACCGCTCGCGCCGCCTTCCATGTCGGAGGTATCGATCGCGGCGCGAGCGGCGGCGAGACGATCAGCGGCGAAGGGTGCTACGAGGACGAGGCTTGCGCCAGCGCGGTTAGGGCCGAAGCAGGCGGGGCGGGCGGCGATCTCTGCCACGGGTCCGTCGAGGCGCAGCGTGTCGGCGAAGACGAGGCGGCCGTCCCGCCGGATCTGCCAGCGGTCAATCAGACGCGCGTTCTCGACCGTCTCCCCCATGGCTGCACGGCCCAGAACCAGCGGCTCGAGCGCGAGGAGCGTGGCGGAGGGATCCATATCGACGCTCAATCGACGTTCGAGCGCGCCGCGATCGTAAAGGATGGTCTCCTGCGGCAGCCAAGCGAGGGTGCTGTCGGGGCCGAGGGTGAGACGCGTCTCGAGGCGCCCGATCTCGCCCGGATGGGCGCGATAGGCACGCTCGGCGGCCTGGGTGGTGAGGCTCAGCCTTGTGCCAGGGCCCGTCTCCGCCTCCCACAGAAACCGGTCGCCGCCAGTGATGCCGCCGGCGGTGTTCACCACGACGCCCTCGATGCGGCCATCGGCGTTGTCCGGCAGGCGTGGCAGCAGGCATTTGGCCGAGCCCTGGTGACGGAGCCGCGCGAGGCGCGTGCGCCCGTCCGCCGCCTTTACGCCGAGCGCGATATGGCCGCGGGCGCGGGGCTGGAGCGCCGCGGTCTCGCCCGGGTCAGACGGAAAGGCGGCGTCGAACGTCATCCTCGTCCATCGCGTCGCGGGCGACCGAGACCACGACCTCGCCCCGGTCCATCACGGTGACATGGTCGGCAAGGTCGCGGGCGAATTCGAAATACTGCTCCACCAGCACGATCGCCATATCGCCCTTCTGGCGGAGATAGTGGATGGCGCGGCCGATATCCTTGATGATCGAGGGTTGGATGCCTTCGGTCGGCTCATCTAGGAGGAGGACGCGCGGGCGCGTCACGAGGGCACGGCCGATGGCGAGCTGCTGCTGCTGCCCGCCCGAGAGATCGCCCCCCCGTCGGCGCAACATCTGGCCGAGCACGGGAAAAAGCTCGAAGACCTCGTCGGTCACCTTGCGTTGATCGCGCGGCAGGCCAGCGAAACCGGTCTCGAGGTTCTCCTTGACGGTGAGAAGCGGGAAGATCTCCCGCCCCTGGGGCACGAGCGCCATACCGCGCCGTGCCCGGTCGGCCGCACCGATGCGCGTGATATCGGCCCCGTCGAGCGCGATCCGGCCGCCGGAGACCGGCTCCTGTCCCATGAGCGCGCGGATAAGGCTCGTCTTGCCGACACCGTTGCGCCCAAGAATGCAGGTCACCCGCCCCTTCAGCGCCTCGACCGAGACCCCGCGCAACGCCTGCGCTGAGCCATAGTGAAGATCGACAGTGGACGCGCTCAGCACGGTTCCACCCCTTGGCTCGCTTGCATGGCACCTCGAATGGCAAGCAGGCCAGCGATGCCCGCAGCCACCACGAACAACGATAGACCATTCACCCAGCGGCGTTCCCGGCCAGCGTGGTCTTCGGCTGCCTCGCCTTCGGCGCGTGGATAGTCGATCTCCCATCGGCCTTCGTTGGCGAAGCGACGCAGCATCGTGACACTCACCGGAATGCGCTGCACACGCCGGCATGGGTCTCCCAGACGCAAGATCATTCTGAGGTGATAGCCTTCGTCATGGTGGTGGAAGATGTGCCAGTATCCAGACAGATCGACATCAAAGCGCTTGGCGTAGCCTTCAATGAACTCGAACGCATCGTCCCCGTCCAACCGGTAGTCAGTTAGGAGATCGTCCTTGAGCGCTTGATCGACCGAAAGGCTCCAGGGACGAAACCATAGGTGCGGCGGATCTTGTGCGCCCGTCCACTCTCTCACGAAGGCGACGATGTCCGCATCGCTCACGTTTGTGCGCAGCTTGTCGTCAGCGGCCAAGATAGACCTCCACGACACGATCGTCGGCGCTGACATGGTCGATGGAGCCTTCGGCGAGGACGGCGCCTTCGTGGAGGACGGTGACCTTGACGCCGAGGGCGCGGACGAACTCCATGTCGTGCTCGACCACCATCACGGTGTGGTCGCCAGCAATCTCGCGCAGCAGGTCGGCAGTCTTCATCGTCTCGTCGTCCGTCATGCCGGCGGCGGGCTCATCCACCAAGAGCACTTTCGGATCCTGAGCGAGGAGCATGCCGATTTCGAGCCACTGTTTCTGACCATGAGAAAGCGAACCCGCGAGATCGGCGCGGCGGTCGCCCAAACGGATGCGCTCGAGCAGCGCATCGATGCGCCCGGCCTCCGAGCCGGTGAGGCGCGCGAGGAAGGTGTCCCAGACACCGCGCTTGCCGGCGAGCGCGAGGAGCAGGTTGTCCTCGACGGTGTGGGTCTCGAACACCGTCGGCTTCTGAAACTTCCGACCGATGCCGAGGCGGGCGATGCCGGCCTCGTCCTCTCGCGTGAGATCGACCTCGCCCGCGAAGAGCACATCGCCCATATCGGGCCGGGTCTTGCCGGTGATGATGTCCATCATCGTGGTCTTGCCGGCCCCGTTCGGCCCGATCACCGCGCGCATCTCCCCCGGCGCCAGGACGAGCGACAGGGCGTTGATCGCCTTGAAGCCGTCGAAGCTGACGGAGACGCCGTCGAGATAGAGGATCGAGCCCTGCGCTGCGACGGTCATGGTCTATTCCCCCAACGCCGCTGCGTCGGCGCGCTGTCGGGCGAGAGCGGCCTGCACTCTGCCGCGTCGCTCAGCGCTGCGGCGGTCGCGGAGCGCATCAAGCTCACCTAGGATGCCTTTGGGCAGGAACAGCGTCACGGCGACGAAGAGGGCGCCGAGGGCGAAGAGCCATTGATCGGGCGCGAAGCTGGTGAAGAAGGTCTCGAACGCGTTGACGACGAGCCCGCCGAGGGCGGCGCCCACCAGCGTGCCGCGCCCGCCGACGGCGACCCAGACCACGATCTCGATCGAGTTGGCGGGGCTGAACTCACCTGGGTTGATGATGCCAACCTGGGGCACGTAGAGGGCGCCTGCGACGCCCGCCATCATGGCGGATACAGTGAAGACGGCGAGCTTGTAGCCCTCGACCCGGTAGCCGAGGAAACGCGTGCGGCTTTCGGCGTCGCGGATGGAAACCAGCACCTTCCCGGCCCGCGAGGTCACGATCAGCCGCGCGACGAAGAAGCCGAGTCCAAGCGCGAGGGCGGAGAGGGCGAAGAGGCCGGCGCGCGTCGTATCGGATTGGAGGTCGAAGCCGAGGACGTCCTTGAAGTCCGTGAGCCCGTTGTTGCCGCCGAAACCCATATCGTTGCGGAAGAACGCGAGCATCAGGGCGTAGGTCATCGCCTGGGTGATGATCGAGAGATAGACGCCGGTGACGCGGCTGCGGAAGGCGAACCATCCGAAGATAAAGGCGAGGAGGCCCGGCACGAACAGCACCATGAGGGCCGCGAACCAGAACATGTCGAAGCCGTACCAGAACCAGGGCAGCTCCTGCCAGTTCAGGAACACCATGAAGTCGGGGAGCAGCGGGTTGGCGTAGACGCCGCGATCCCCGATCTCGCGCATGAGATGCATGCCCATGGCATAGCCGCCGAGCGCGAAGAAGGCACCGTGACCGAGCGAGAGGATCCCGCAATAGCCCCAGACAAGATCGACGCTGAGCGCGAGCAGCGCATAGGTCAGATACTTGCCCATGAGCGCCACGGCAAAGGACGGGACGTGGCCGGTCTGCCCAGGCTCCAGCGCCAGATTGAGCGTCGGGATCGCCACGGCCGCAAGCAGCAGGAGCGCGAGAAAGGTCCAAGCCCGCCGGTCGAGCGCTTGGATCAACATGCGACAGCCCCCGTCCCGTCCGTGCTCATGCGCTCACCTGCAGAACCCATTCCTTGAGGTTGTAGTAGGTGGTGACACGGGCGATGCGCCCTCCGGCGATCTCGAAGAAGGTGCCAGCGGGGAGGCGGTAAGTCTGACCCTTGGCCTCGGGCAGGCCATCATCGGTGGCAAGATAGGTGCCCGAGACGATGAACTCGGCAGCCGCGCGGGTGCCGGCGGCGTCGGTCATGATCGCGATCTCGGACAGCTCCTCGCGATAACAGCGGGTCATATGGGCGCAGAAGGCGCGGAAGGCGTCCTTGCCGATGCGGGGCTGGCCCTCGTTCACATCGTGGCGGATATCGTCGATAAGGCAGTCGATCATCGCCTCCGTGTCGCCCGCGTTGAAGGCGTCGTAGTAGCGCCGGATCAAGGTCTCGGTGTCGCTCATCTGTCCCCTCAGCTTTCCACCGCGCGGCCGCGGAGTGCGAACATGCCGCGCGGGCGCTTTTGGATGAAGAGGATGATGAAGACGAGCACCACTACCTTGGCGAGGACCGCGCCGGCATAGGGCTCGAGGAACTTGTTGGCGATGCCGAGGGTCATGGCGCCGGCCAGCGCCCCCCAAAGATTCCCGACGCCGCCGAAGACGACGACCATGAAGCTGTCGACGATGTAGGACTGGCCCAGATTGGGCGAGACGTTGCCGATTTGGCTGAGCGCGACGCCGGCGATACCGGCAATCCCTGCGCCGAGGCCGAAGGTCATCGCGTCGACCCAACCCGTGCGCACGCCCATCGCGGCCGCCATGCGCCGATTTTGCGTCACGGCGCGCATCTGCAGGCCGAGCGGCGTCTTCTTCAGCACCAAGAGCAGGCAAGCGAAGACGACGAGGGCGAAGACAAGGATCCAGAGTCGGTTATAGGTGATCGTGAGCTGGCCAAGCTCAAAGGCGCCGGACATCCAGTCGGGATTGCCGACCTCGCGGTTGTTGGGCCCGAAGATCTCACGCACCGCCTGCTGCAGAATGAGCGACACGCCCCAGGTCGCAAGCAAGGTCTCGAGCGGGCGTCCGTAGAGATGCCGGCAGATGCCGCGTTCGATGGCGACGCCGACGGAGCCCGAGACGAGGAAGGCGAGCGGCAGGGCGATGAGGAGCGAGGCGCCGAAGAGATCGGGCGCGTGGGTGCGGATCGCCTCTTGCACGGCGAAGGTCGTGTAGGCGCCGAGCATGACGAGCTCGCCATGGGCCATGTTGATGATGCCCATGACCCCGAAACTGATGGCAAGGCCGATGGCGGCGAGCATGAGGACGGAGCCGAGGGAAAGGCCGAACCAGACGTTCTCGGCCATCTCCCACATGGCGCGTTGGCGCTCGACGGCCTCGAGCGCTTCGGCCGCGGCGGCCGCGACCTCGGGCACCTGGCTAGACGCTGCGCCCGCCAGGAGGCCGAGGGCCCCGACACCGCCTTCGGTGGCCAGGGTCTCGACAGCGGCGACTTGCTCCCCCGCCCCGCGGTCGGAGCCGAGGGTCGCGGCGGCGCGGGCGAGGCGGAAGGCGGCAGCGACATCGTCATCGGTCTCGCTCGCAAGCGCTGCGTCGAGCGCCTCGATCTGTTCCGCATCCCGGCTGTCATAAATCGCTTCGGCCGCGGCGAGGCGGAGGGCCGGGTCCGGGGCCTGCAGGCGGAGGACGCCGAGGGCGGCGGCGATGCTGCGCCGGAGGTTGTTGTTGATGCGGATCTTCTTGGCGTCGCGGCGGCCGAGTTCGCGCAGCCGCTCGCCGGAGAAGATGTCGTGGGCGAAGTCGTCGCGACCTTCCTCGACGATGCGAATGACGCCCTGGGACTTTTTGTCGAAGGCAAGATCGCCCTCGCCGAGCATCTCCAGCACATCGGCCGCACGCGGATCGCCCGTCGCGGCGATGGCTTCGACGACGCGCGCCCGATCGTCGAACTTCCCGTCAGGCAGCTTTGCGACCAGCTCTTCCAAGGTCTGGGCGCCAACGAGCCCGGGCATGAGAAGCGTGATCAGAAGAAAGAGTGGGGCGAGGAGACGCATATAGATCGAGGGTCCGCTGATGGCGGGCGGGAGGACCCCCACCCCGGTCCTCCCCTATCGAGGGGAGGGGGTACTTATGGTAGCCGCGACGCCCGATCCGACGGGGCCCCGCGGCGATTGTCGGATCAGTTGGCGACGCCGCCGCACTTACCCGTCTCGACGTTGAAGTTGCCGCACTCCATCGGCTTGCGCCAGTCCGAGATGAGCTTGGCGCTCTCGGGCAGGAAGTCCGACCAGGCATCGCCGACGACCAGGCCATCGGTCTCGTCCACGATGGTGAACTGACCATCGTCCTGGATCTCGCCGATCAGCACGGGCTTGGTGATGTGGTGGTTCGGCATCATGGCCGAGTAGCCGCCGGAGAGGTTCGGCACGGTGACGCCAATGATGTCGTCGATCACCGCGTCGGCATCGGTCGTACCGGCCTTCTCGACCGCCTGCACCCACATGTTGAAGCCGATATAGTGGGCTTCCATCGGGTCGTTGGTCACGCGATCCTCGTCGCCGATGAAGGCGATCCAGTCCTCGACGAACTCATCGTTCTCGGCCGTGTCGACGCTCATGAAGTAGTTCCAGGCGGCAAGGTGGCCGACGAGAGGCTCGGTATCGATACCGGCGAGCTCCTCCTCACCCACGGAGAAGGCGACGACGGGAATGTCCGTTGCTTCGATGCCCTGGTTGCCGAGCTCCTTGTAGAACGGCACGTTGGCGTCGCCGTTGATCGTCGAGACCACGGCGGTCTTCTTACCGGCCGAGCCGAACTCCTTGATGTCGGACACGATCGTCTGCCAGTCGGAATGACCGAAGGGCGTGTAGTTGATCATGATGTCTTCCTCGGCGACGCCCGAGTCCTTGAGGAACTGCTCGAGGATCTTGTTGGTCGTGCGCGGGTAGACATAGTCGGTGCCGGCGAGGACCCAGCGCTCGACGCCCTGATCCATCAGGTACTCAACGGCCGGGATCGCCTGCTGGTTGGGTGCGGCGCCTGTGTAGAAGACGTTGCGTTGGCTCTCCTCACCCTCGTACTGAACCGGGTAGAAGAGGATCGAGTTCAGCTCCTCGAAGACCGGCAGCACGGATTTGCGGCTGACCGAAGTCCAGCAGCCGAAGACGACGTCGACGCCGTTCACTTCGATCAGTTCACGGGCCTTCTCGGCAAACAGCGGCCAGTCCGAGGCCGGGTCGACAACGACCGGCTCGAGCTTCTTGCCGAGGAGCCCACCCGCCTCGTTCTGCTTTTCGATCAACATCAACATGACGTCTTTCAACGTCGTCTCGGAAATCGCCATCGTGCCCGAGAGCGAGTGCAGGATTCCGACCTTGATGGTCTCCTCCTGCGCGCTCGCGGGAGCAGCCAGAAGGCTACCTGCCGTGAGGCCGGCTGCAATCAAACGGCTTAAGGTCATGAGGGGCTCCTTGTTGTAGGGTCGTTGTCGGTGCATGCACAGCAAGGAACGTGCCAGCAGGCGACCCGCCGGAAACTGCCGTTTAGATCGAGGCAAGCCGATGGATTTTGGCTATTTCACATGCAACTGCTGAAATTTCGCCCTGTTGTGCCTTGCTAGGCATCTCCCAACCACCGCGCGATCGGGAAAAGGCCAAGTCACGGCGGGGCGCCGCAGGATGCAAAGTTAGGCAACCTGGCTGCCACGGTTTTGCCGTCTCGCTGATCCATCAAGCGCACCGGGCTTTCCTAGCGACGGCAATCGCATCTGTTGCGTATTGAGGCTAGTGGAGCGAGAATGCTGCGATGCAGCGAGCAGCCAGTGTGGCCGGCGCAATGATCGACAAGCCGTTAGGATACCGACGCAAAGGACGGTCGGCGACACCCGTCGTGGCGCTTCTGATCGCCATTGCCTTGGCCGGCTGCGACGATGATCGGCCCTCGCCGGCCTTGCTGGACTTCGAGGCTGCGCTTCAAGAGATCGAGGCCGGCGACACCGTCGAGGCCGAAAGGCGTCTCCATCAAGCCATCGAGGCCGACCCGACGCATGCGCAAAGCTTTGCGGCCCTGGGAAGGATTGCCGAAGGTCGGGGGCAGATCGCAGCGGCACTCTCTTACTACGAAGCGGCGCGCGCGGCCGATGAGACGAGCCCTGAAGGGCACTGGCAGCTGAGCAGGCTCGCGCTTGAACGCGGTCTTTTGGCCGAGGCATTGCGCCATTGCACCGCTGCTCAGCATTTGGGGCCGACCGAGCCCGCGGTGATGACGTTGCGCTCGCGCGTGATGCAGCGTGTGGGCCTGCTCGTTCCGGCAGAGGAGACGGCACGGGCGGCGGTCGGGCTGCCCGGCACCAATGTCGCGGCCAAGGTCCAACTGGCAGCAGTGCGCGCGGCCCGCGAAGGCGCCGCCGCAGGCCTAGCCGTGTTGCGCGAGGCCGAAGCGATCGGTGCGCCCGTGCCCCCTGGGCCCAAGCTTCGCCTTTATGACGGGATGGGGCGACCGGACGACGCGATCAACATGCTCTCCGGACAGTTGGTCGACGCACAGCCTGCCTTGGCCTCGGTAATCGTACCGGAGCTTGCCCGCCGGCTGTTGCAGGCCGGCCGCTTAGATGACGCGGAGACGGTTCTGGAAGCGCATCTGATCGAACAGCCGGACAATTTCGAAGCGCTGGGCATGCTCGCCCGGATCGTCTTCGCGCGCGAAGGGGCTGAGCGCGCGCGCCAGCGTGTGCGATCGGGCAGCGCACTCGCCAGTCACTCCAATGATGAGGGCGTGGCTGAACTTCTGGCGATGATCAGCCGGATGGACGAAGGCACTGAACGCCCAGGCGCTGGGCGGGCGGTCATGCCGTCACTGCCATCCGTTTCGCGGCGGGTCGCTGTACCCCTTGCCTCACTGGAGACAGCGCTCGCGGAGGCCGGTGCTGCGGCATCGCCGTATCTTCGAGCCTTGGTCGGTGAGGCGCGGGCAGCTGCCGGCGACAGCGATGGCGCCAGTGCCGCATTCGAGCAAGCGATGGGCGAGAGCCTGGCATCGACGGCTGTGCTCGAGGTCTATGCGCGCGCTCTACGCGCCGCAGGCGATAGCGAGCGGGCGATTGGGCTCCTGAAGCAATACAGCAGCGAACGCGAAGGGGACCGGCGCCTGAGCGCGCTTCTTGGGGCGCATCAGCTGGCTTCGGGCCGCCACGACGCCGTTGCGGTGCTTGCGGTAGGTTCCTTGGCCGATGCAGCGTTGTCGGGCGTGCCCAATCCGATGGCCGAAGTGCTCCTTGGAGCTGCAATCAAGGCGGCGCTGGCGGCGGACCAGTCCGAAGCGGCGCTGTCATACACCCAAGACGCAATTGCCGTGCACGAGCTGTCGGCGGGACCACGGCTCGCCCGAGTGCAGGTGCTCATGCATCTGGGCAGAGCGGAGGAAGCGGCCAGGACGCTGGAGACTGCAATCGCGCTGGAGCCGGGACGCCCGGCAGCCTATCTCCAGCTCGCGCGGTTGATGGGCCGTGAGAGTGACAACGCAGCGCTGGAGGTGTTGGAGCGCGGCTTGCAACGCTCGGTTGAAACGATGCAGCTCCGCCTGGAACGCGCGGTACGCCTCGAACGGCTCGCTCGGCGCGATGAGGCGCAGGCCGAATACGAAACCCTGCACGCGATCGATCCGGCCGAACCCGTGGTCGTGAACAATCTCGCAAGCCTCCTCTCCGGTGGCCCGCGCCTGGATGACGTGGACGAACAGCGGCTGCGCCGTGCCGACACCCTTGCGAGCCGACTTTCCGCTTATGAGCTCCCGGAATTCCTCGATACGCGAGGCTGGATCGCGTTGAAGCGTGGCGACGTGGATGCGGCCGTTTCGCTACTTGAGGAGGCTGCCTTAAAGCGACCCGACCAGCCGGTCATTCACTACCACTTGGGAATTGCGTATTATAGAAGTGGGCAGCGGGACCAGGCTGAGAGATCGCTCAGGCATATGCTCTCTCTCGACTCGGATCGACCCATCGAGTACGAGAACGAGGCGGTCAGGGTTCTCGCTAAGGTGGAGCGGCAGGGCGAAGCCGCGCGACACGGGGTGGACTGAGCTGATGCCAGGCGAGTGCCGCGACCGCATTGCGGGTGAGAGGTAACACCCGGGATGTACGAGCGTTTTTACGAGCTTACGAGCCGGCCATTTCTGACCGTGCCCGATCCGAGCTTCCTGTACTGGTCGGAAGGTCATGAGCTCGCCTACACGATGCTGCGCTATGGCGTCGAAACCCGTGCTTTGATCACCGTCATCACCGGGGAGATCGGCGCGGGCAAGACGACGCTTCTGCGCCATCTGATGAACGACCTCCCCGACGACGTGACCATGGGCCTTGTCTCGAACATGCAAGAAGGTCGTGGCGATCTCCTGCATTGGGTAATGATGTCGCTCGATCAGGATTTCGACGACGAGCCATACGTTAAGCTTTTCAAGAAGTTCCAGGACTACGTGATCGAGCGCTATGCCGAGGGGCGGCGAGTGATGCTCGTGATCGACGAGGCGCAGAACCTCTCCGTTAAGATGTTGGAGGAGCTGCGCATGCTCTCCAACATAAACGCCGATCGCGACGAACTGCTTCAGATCATCCTCGTCGGTCAGCCACAGCTTCGCGATCTGCTGGCGCGGTCGGAGCTCGTGCAGTTCTCACAGCGGATCGCCGCCGACTTCCACCTATCGCGTCTCTCAGCCAAGGAAGCCGCGGCCTATGTCAACCACCGCATGGACGTCGCCGGGGCCTCTTGGGAGGTGTTCCCCGAGCGGGCCTGTGAGCTGATCCACGAGGCGACCGGTGGCGTGCCGAGGCTAATAAATATTCTCTGCGATCTCAGTCTCGTGTATGGATTTTCCTGCGAGCGGAAGGTTATCGACGATGACCTGTTGTGGGAGTTTCTGTCGAGCGTACGGCGCCATGGCATCTACAGCCATTTCAGCGCCCGCAACCCAGCACCCAAGCTGGTCGCGAGCTCGGAAGAGGCGGCACTTGGCGATCGGCCAAGCGCTGGCCCAAGGGATACGCCTGGGTACTGAGGATAACACTCAGCGGATGGGTGTGACGACGTTACGAAGGTTGGCAGCCGGGAAATGAACGATGAGCGATACGGATCGCCCGATTAACATACGCGACTACATCGACGCGGTGCTGCGGCGTTGGTACTTGTTCGTGATCTTCGTACCGGTGACATCGCTGGTTGGGCTCTTCGTCGCCTACGTGCTGCCGCCAGTATATGTCGCGCAGGCGCGCGTTCTGGTGGAAAGCCAGGCGGTTTCGGAAAACCTGGTGACAGCGACCGTGACGGCAGACACGGCTGAGCTGTTGAAAGCGATCGAGCAGCGGATGCTCACCCGCAACAACCTGCTTGGCCTGATCGACAAACTGAAGCTCTTCACTGACCGCCCGGACATGACCGCCAGTGAGAAGGTCGCTGAGATCCGGCGGAGCACCTCGCTGCGATCCTCATCGAACAGGCGCCGCGCCGGCCGCGAAGTCAGAAACTTTACAATCGAGCACGAATCCGCACGCCCGGCGCAGGCAGCGGCCATCGTGAACGAATTGGTCACGATCGTGCTCGAGGAGAATGTCTCCGCCCGCAGTTCGCGCGCGGCCGAGACGACCGACTTCTTCAAGGCGGAGACCGAGGAACTCGCGACGGCGATCATCGATCTCGAAGGCGAGATCAGCGAATACAAGCGCACTAATGAGCTCGCGCTCCCGGGGGCCGATAGCTACCGACGGTCTCGCCTCACGGACCTTGAGAACGGAATGTTCCAGCGTGAGCGCGAGGTCCTCGTGCTTGAGGAGTCCCGGCGTGAGCTGCAGCGCAGGCTCGACGACGGCGTCGATATCGACGACGTGATGGAGCAGCTTTCCCCGGAAATGCGGGAACTGAGCAAGCTCGAGCAGCTCGTTCAGGTGAAGAAGGCGGTTTTCGCGGAGAGCCACCCCGAGGTGCGCAATCTGCGTCGGCGCATGGACGCGCTGCGGTCGCTGATCGGACCGGAAGCTGAGCGCGATGCCGAGGAGATGGTGGCGGAACGTCGGGCGACGCTCCATCGCGAGATTGAGCTGATCGATACGCGGCTCGACCTGATCGAGAAGCAGCAGATCGACTCCCTGTCCGAGCAGGACCGCGTACAGCAAGCAATCGCCCGCGCGCCGAGCGTGGAGATGGAGCTGAGCGCGAAGGTCCGTCGCTATGCCGATCTGGAGCGGCGGTACCAGGAGAACATCCGCAAATTGAGCGTGGCCGAAACCGGTGAGAAGCTCGAGATCAACCAGCAGGCAGAGCGCTTCGAACTCCTCGAGCGCGCTGAGCCGCCTTCAACGCCCGTGGCGCCGAACCGGCGCATGATTGCGGCTGCGGGCTTTGGCAGCGGGTTTGCGGCGGCCTTCGCCCTGATCATCCTGGCGGAGCTTATGAACCAGTCCGTGCGCACTGCCTCGGATCTCGAGCGCGCGCTTAACCTGCGGCCGGTCGTGACGATCCCGTATATCGAGACGGTTCAGGAAGTTCGCCGCCGGATCTGGCGGGTCCGCGTGCTGACACTGCTCGTCCTCGTCGTCGTGCCATCGACGTTATACGCGATCGACCAGTTCTATGTGCCGTTGGAGTTGCTGTTCGAACGCTTCCTCGAACGCACAGGGGCAATGAAGTTCATTGATCAGGTCAGGGATCGGCTCGCCGGCTGAGGAGTACATCAGAGGCACAGGGCGAGGCGAGGCCTTGGGACGCACTTAGGACGGGCTTAGGACGGGAAGACGAGCATGGTGGAACGGCTCAAGGACGCGATCAGCAAGGCACGTCTTCGGCGTGAGGGCACACCCTACCGTGCCTCCGACCCTGCGAGCCCCGCATCTCATACTGATGAGGTCTGGGCGAGCCTCGACGAACTGCCGATCGACGCCGACAAGATGCGTCGGGAACGCATCGTTGCCTTCCAAAAGACCGATCCGAGCCATGTGACTTTCGACGTCCTTCGCACACGCCTTCTGAAAGTGATGCGAGAGAACGGCTGGACGCGGCTTGCAATCACCTCGCCGACCAAGGGCTGTGGCAAGACAGTCATTACGATGAACTTGGCCTTCAGCCTGTCTCGCCACCCCAACTCGCGGACAATGCTGGTCGACATGGATCTCAAGGCGCCCCGTGTCTCGAGCATCCTGGGCGCGCAGGGCAAGCGGCAGATCAGCTGGTTCCTGACGGGCCAAACGCCGCCTGAGCGGTACTTTCAGCGTGTCGGCGACAACCTCGCGATCGGCCTCAACACCGTTCGCGTCCGCGATAGCGCCGAGATGATCGAGAACCCGGCGACCGAGGTCGCAATCTCCAACGCCCAGCGCATGCTGCGGCCGGAGACGGTGCTGTTCGATCTGCCGCCGATGCTGGTCAACGACGACGCACTTGCCTTCACTCAAACGGCTGACTGCGTGCTCCTCGTGATCTCAGCCGGCGAGAGTAAGGCCGCCGATATCGATGAGTGTGAGCGCCTGCTGACCGCCAATTCGAACTTCCTCGGCATTCTGCTCAACAAGCATCGCGATCCGCGCCGCGACCCCTATGCCTACGGATACGGCTACGGCTATGGTTACGGCGGCGGCTACGGCGCGAGCTATGGCGGCAGCTATGGGAGCAACGCCGGCAAAGACTAGGGCATGTTGCGCCGGGGCCCCACCTCGGGGCGCAATAGCGCGCTCTCGACGCGGCACTCGCCCACATGCTCGATTTCCGTTCTCCGTCATGTTGTTATCACGTCGTTTTGACGTTGGCGGAGACACCAATGCGCTCGATCATCTTCGGTTTGCTGTTTGCCGCTGCGTTGCCTGTGGCCGCGGCCGCTCAGTCCTTCACGCTCAAGCCAGGTGACGTCATCTCGGTCACGGTGCTCGAGGATACGAACCTCAATCGCAGTGCGCTGGTGCGGCCAGACGGCAAGATCTCTCTACCCCTGGCCGGCACGATCATCGCCGAAGGCAGGACACCCGAAGAGGTGCAGCAAGCGATCCTCGACCGCCTCGCAGCGGACTTCATCACACCGCCGACGGTGACTGTCGCTCTGCAAAGCCTGGGCGCTGCAAACCAGATCAGCCAGACGGAGGATGCGCAGCAGGATGCCCTGCTCGACGAAGGCGGCATCCCGATCGTGAGCACGGTCTATGTGATCGGCCTCGTGGGCAATCCCGGCCCCATCCAGATCGAGCCCGGTCGTCGCCTGACAGTGCTGCAGGCCTTGGCGTTGGCAGGCGGCCCCGGCGTCTTCGCTGCGAGCGAGCGGATCCAGGTACGCAGGCGCACGGACACGGGCGAGGCGATCTTCCTGTTCAACTACGACGATGTGGAAGAAGGCGAGGTTACCATCGAGCCTCTGACGCTCCTTGATGGCGATGTCATCGTCGTACCAGAGCGCGGCCTTTTCGAATGACCTATCAGGCGAGGCGCCCGGGCCGCCTCGCGCTCTGGCTGCTGGTCGTGGCCTTCGTCGCTGGGCACGACTTGCCGGCCTTGGCGCAAGAGTGGACCGTCAACGCAAATCTCCGAACCGGCTTCAGCTACACTGACAACCTTGCGCTCTCGGACGATGACGACAGCGATGATGGACCGAGCCTGTTCTCTTCCACGGGTTTGGGCCTAAACGCGCGTTATCAAACAGATGAAAGCAATATCTCTGTAAGCACAGGCTTTACGGCCCGCGCGAAGATCATCGGCGACGACGGTGACGACTTCCGAACCGCCACGCCGTCCTTGAATGCCAGCGCGGCCTTCTCGCTTGGCCGCGTCTCTTCGAACTCCAGTTTGAACTTCCGGCTCGACAACGTGGCCTTCACCGAGTTCAGCGATACGGGCGCCCTGAACTCCGACGGCATCTTCGTCGACGGCAGCGCGCTGCGCCTCGATCTGAGCGTCGGTCAGAGCTTCGGCTACGCGCTCACCCAGCGCAATTCGGTCAGCGTCTCGACCGGCGCTTCGATCACCCGCTTCTCAGACTCCGACGAAGAGCTGGAGGATAGCACGAGCTTCTTCGGCTCAGTCGGCTTTTCCCGTGCCGTAAGCGATAGGCTCTCTCTCAACTTCAGCCTGAGTGCGAGCCGTTTCACTTCGGATGATGAGGAGCAGACGCGCGGCACGAGCTTTGGCGCAAGCTTCGGCTTCAGTCGTCGCCTGCTGTTGGACGCGAGGATCGGCGGCAACCTGGGCGTTCGCGTGACCAATGTCACCGAGGATATCCTGTTTGAGCCTTTCGGCACCGATAGCGAAACCAATATCGGCTTCGTCGGCGGCTTCAACTTCTCCTACGATCTTGGAAGAACCCGCCTCGGCGCCTCCATCGGCCAAAGCATCAGCCCAAATGAAGATGGCGACATCACCGAAAGCACGCGGTTCGGGCTCTCAGCCTCTCGCAGCATTGCGCCGAGACAGAGTGTTGGGCTGTCATTGGGAGTGAACAGGCGAACGTCGATCACTGATGTCGTCGGCGCGCCAAGCGAGAGCGATCAGGATCTTTTTGGTCAAATTTCAACATCTTACAGATACCAGATAACCGAAAATTGGCGTGCCAATCTGTCGTACTCTTTCCGAGTTAGAAACGATTCCAACGAAACCGAGTTCTCAAATGGCGTGTTCCTAGGCTTCTCACGGCCGTTCAACTTGGTGAACTAAGGAAAGGGGTAGGCGCCTCGTCCGTTTTCGGGCATGCCTCACCCGGGGAATGCGTGATGGACGGCATGCCGGACACACTGGACAGCGATGCACATGGCTTAGGAGCCGATACAGCTTCGTCTGTGGGACCCTATCTCGCGGTCTCGCATCTGCCGGGTATCGTGATCACCATCGACTGCCTGATGGTGATCATCGGTGGGTTCATCGCCCATGTGACGCTGCTGCGCTTTTCACCGGTCACGCTCGAGTACTTCGTGTTCGCCACGGTCTTTATCGCGCTCACGAACGCGATGCTGCTGTCGCGGGCGGACATGTACTCGGTCAATGCGATCATGCGTCCGATCAGCCGGTCGGACTTCCTTATCGTGGCACTGCTGACCGCCTTCCTGCTGCTGCTGACGATCATCGTGACCCTCAAGGTGCACGATATCTTCCCCAAACGATGGCTCGCCGCCTTCTTCGTGCTGGGCACCTGCGGCCTCGTCGCTGGCCGGTTGCTGATCAGCAAGGCCCTGCAATGGGCCGCCGCGCGGGGCGTGGTACGACGACGATTGCTCGTGCTCGGCACCGGCGATCAGGCGCAGCGCTTTCTCAGCCGGCTCAGAACCATCAAACCTTACTTTACCGAGGTTGCCGGCGTCTTCGACAGCGCGCAGCGCCCGCGACGGGCGGAAGTTGCCGGACACTCGGTGCAAGGCGGGTTCGAGAGCATGATCGCCTATGCGCGGACCCATCGCGTCGACGATGTGATCATCGCGCTGCCTTGGAACGAAGAGGCATTGATCTCGGACACGATGGAAGCGCTTCGCGAGTTGCCGATCAATGTCGCCGTCAGCACCGATCTCATCGGCTATCAGCTCGCCTTCCGCCCGGTTTTAGGGGACAGCGCGCAGCTTCCTGTCTTCGAGGTCGTGCAGCGACCGATCTCGGGCTGGAGCTTCTTCCTCAAGGCACTCGAGGACTATGTGCTGGGTGCGCTGATCATCCTCGCCCTGTCGCCGCTCCTGATCGTCACGGCGATCGCGATCAAGCTCGACAGCCCAGGACCGATCCTGTTCCGGCAAAAGCGTCTCGGCTTCAACAACAAGGAGTTCGAGATCTACAAATTTCGCTCGATGTATCACCGCGACGCGCCCGAGCCTGTGACCGTGCAGGCGAGCCGAGACGATCCGCGGGTGACGCGCGTCGGCCGCATCATTCGCGCAACCTCGATCGACGAGCTGCCGCAGCTTCTGAACGTGCTCGAAGGAACGATGTCCTTGGTCGGACCCAGGCCCCATGCGCTCGACCACAACGAAGCCTATGGTCGCCGCATTCGTGGCTACTTTGCACGGCATAAGGTCAAGCCGGGAATCACCGGCTGGGCGCAGGTGAATGGCCTGCGTGGAGAGACGCAGTCCATCGCGAAAATGCAGGCACGCGTCGAGTACGACATTTACTATGCTGAAAACTGGTCGCTTTTGTTCGACCTACGTATTCTTGTAGGGACAGTAATTGTCGTGCTGTTCCAGAAGAATGCCTACTGAAGCGAGGGGTGGCGCGCTTGCCATCTCTTGGGAGAAGCCGTACTAGATCAGGACCTGAGAGTGTTCCCATGAGGCAACAGGTGACTTTTGCCATGTCCCGTTCGTCTTTCCGCCGCGCCGGGCTGGCGCTGCTCATTGCCGCGCCACTGATTGCAGCTTGTGACAGTGTGGAGGAGCGCGTCGCCGCGCATTTTGAGCGTGGCCAGGAGCTCGTGGAACAAGGGCAATCTGCAAAGGCGATTGTCGAGTATCGCAACGCCATCAGCCTGCAGGGCAATCACGTGCCCTCGCGCCTCGCGATCGCGAAGCTGCTCGAGGAAGACGGCAAACTTGGCGAGGCGGTTCGGCACTATCAGATCGCGGCCGAGAACGACCTGCAGAACGTGCGTTCCCGCGTCAGGCTCGCCCAGTACATGCTCGTGACGCGCAACCTCGACCGTGCGCTCGAGTTCGCTGAGCAGGCCTATGAGATCGCCCCCGAGGAGGTGGACGTGCTCGCGGTGCGCTCAGCCACCGCCTATCAGCTGGGCGAAAAGGAGTTCGCTCTCCAACTCGCGGGTCAAGCCGTTGCGAAGGAGCCGAAGCATCCCGCCGCCAACGTCGTTCTGATCACCGAGCGTGTTGAGGCCGGTGAACTGGATGAGGCGTTGTCGATGACCGACAACGTCATGGCGGTGCATGACGAGGATCTGTCGCTGCATCTGTTGCGCCTGAGGCTTCTGGAGCTGACGGACCGCCAGGAGGAGGCGCTGCAGCAGATCATCACAATCACGGAGCGCTTCCCCGAGCTTGCGAGCGCCAAGCAGGCGTTGGCCCGCCGGTACACACAGCTCGGCGAGCTCGACAAAGCCGAGGAGCAGCTACGCGCCTACGCCAATGTGGCGGAGGACAAGACGCAGGCCAATCTCACGATCGCTCAGTTCATCATGCGGACGCAGGGGATCGAGGCCGGTGTTGCCGAGCTTCGAAGCCTCGCCGAGAACGAAGCCGAGGGTTGGCCCTACACGCGCGCCCTTGCCTCGCTCTTCTATGCGCGGAACGAGGAGGACAAGGCGAAGGAGCTGCTGCGCGACGTGGCCAACGCCAAGGGCGCGCATGCCAACGAAGCGCGCAATATCTTGGCGCAGTTCGCCCTTAGAGAGGGTGACAAGGAAACCGGTCGAGCTTTGGTCGACCAGGTGCTTGCCAGCGATGCAGGCGATGCCGATGCGCTCGCCATGCGCGGTGCCCTAGAGATCGATGGCGACGAGTATCAGAAGGCGATCGAGACGCTCCGCCAAGGTCTTGCGCAGAACCCGAACGACGCGCGGACGCAGCGGCTGCTGGCGCGGGCCTATCTGCTCAACGGCAACGAGGCGCTGGCAGCGGACCAGTTCGCGAACGCCACGCGGAATTCCGACTATGCGCCCGAGGTTGCGCAGGAATACGTGCAGTTCCTGATCCGCAGGGGCCGGATTGACGGCGCAGAGGCCGTCTTGTCCGAGGCGGCGCGCCGCTCACCCACCAATCGCCAGCTGCTGACGGCGCTCGCTCAGATGAGGCTGCGGCAGGAGGACTGGGTCGGGGCCGAGACCATCGCCAATCAGCTTCGTGAGCTTGAAGGCGGCGGGTCTATCGCCGAGCAGGTGCTCGCGGCGTCGCTCTCGGGTCAGCAGAAATTCGAGGAAAGCTCCAGCATCCTGCGTAGCCTGGCGACGGACAGCGAAACGCGGGACCAAGCGATGTCCGGCCTCGTGAGCACGCTGCTCGCCGATGGCAAGGCCGACGAGGCCCGTTCCTTCGTCGAAGGCATTTTGGCCGAGGATCCTGGCAATGTGCAGGCGCGACTGCTGCAGGCGGCCATCGAAATCCGCGAAGGCAACACCGATCTCGGGCTCGAGCTGGTGCATCGGGTCAAAGTCGACTTCCCGAACCAACCGGCTGCCTATGTGTTTCTGTCGCGTCGCGCAATCCAAGAAGGCGATGTCGATGCAGCCTATGACATCGCGATCGAAGGTATCGAGAACTCGGGCGACCTGAACCTGCGCCTCCTGGTCGCGAGCATCGATGAGCAGCGCGGCGATGTGGATAAGGCCATCGAGCAGTATCAGGCCGTGTTCGATGCGCGCCCAGGCTCGATGCTCGCCGCCAACAACCTCGCCAGCATGATCTCGATGCATCGCTCGGACGACACTGAACTGATGGACCGCGCGCGGACCATCGCGCTCAGGCTGCGGTCCTCGACTGTGCCGGAAATGCAGGACACCTTTGGCTGGGTGCTCTACCAAACCGGTGACTATATCGGCGCGCTGGAGAGCCTGAAGCCCGCAGCCGAGGCGCTCAGCAGCAACGCGATCGTGCAGTATCACTATGGCATGACGCTGAAGGCGCTCGAGCGGAACGAAGAAGCGCGCGTGGTGCTCGACCGGGCAAAGGAGCTGGCGACCGTATCCTTCCCGTACACTGAGCAGTTGGATGCAGCGCTGTCCGAACTGCCGAAGGTCGCCGCAGTCGAAGACGAGGACGCGACGACGAGCACCGAGTGATGGCAGGAGCCTGAAACAAGCGCGCGCGGCGGAGAGACTGGC
>JBCDFC010000021.1:0-31024 GCA_039178805.1 Pseudomonadota bacterium
CCGCGCGGTTGATGTTCAGTTTCAGCCGCACGCCCATGTCGCGGATCTGACCGGTCGGCTAGATAAAGGTCCGCCCGACATACTGGTTCTTGATGATCCCCATGGCGTAGCGGATGCCGCTTTCCTGGCTGAAGCCGATGGCGGCGGGCGTGCCGCTATCGGGTACCGGGCAGACGAGATCCGCCTCCACCGGCGCCTCGCGCGCCAGCTCCACCCCGATCTGACGGCGTGCATCATAGACCGAAACGCCGCCGATGATGCTGTCCGGGCGGGAGAAGTAGACATATTCGAAAATGCAGAAGCGGGAGCGCTTGGGCTCGAAGGGGCGCGTGCTCTGAACGCCCTTCGATGAGATGATCACCATTTCGCCGGGCTCGATCTCGCGGATAAGCTCCGCGCCGACGATGTCGAGCGCACAGGTCTCCGACGCGAGGATATAGCCGTCGCCGCCCGGCGCGTCGGGTACGCCCATGCGGCCGAGGACGAGCGGCCGCACGCCGAGCGGGTCGCGCACACCGATCAGCTTTGTCCGCGTCATGGCGATCACCGAGAAGGCGCCCTCGACGATGCGCAGCGCGTCCTTCATACGCTCAGGGATCGTCTTTTGGATCGAGCGCGCCATCAGATGCACGATGCACTCGGTGTCCGATCCCGATTGGAAGATCGACCCCCGCTCGATGAGCGATGAGCGCAGCTCTTCGGCATTGGTGAGATTGCCGTTATGGGCGATGGCACAGCCGCCAAGCGCGAAGTCCGCATAAAAGGGCTGCACACTGCTAAGGCTCGGCATGCCCTTGGCGCCCGCCGTCGAATAGCGATTGTGGCCAAGCGCGATGCGCCCGGGCAGGGCGTCCATCACCGGCTGCTTGGTGAAGTTGTCGCGCACGAGCCCGATGCGGCGCACCGTGTTGAAGCCGGTTTCGGGATGGTAGGCGGAGATGCCAGCGCTCTCCTGCCCGCGATGCTGCAGGGCGTGGAGGCCGAGGGCCACATAATTGGCCGCCTCATCGACGCCGAACACACCATAAACGCCGCATTCCTCGTGCAACGCATCGTCGTCCCACGGCGTCTGCGCACCGTGGCTACGCTCGTCGAAGGACATGCTCGGGCTCCGTGAACGCGCCGCCTGAGCGCCAGGATATAGCGGCGTTAGGGTGAAGTGTCACCTGACTGTCGCGTACGATCTGACCCGACTTCGAGGTGTTTCCGAACCACCCTGCGCAGACACCTCCGTCGAAAGCTGTTAGAGCGGCGTCGACGGCGAGCATTGGAGCGGGATCATTGTGACGAAGGGCGAGAACCTGGCGGAGACGCGGATCGAAGGCGACGCGCCGGAGCAGAGCTACAAATGGCTTCGCCGTTTCCTGCCGGCATGGCTGCAGCCGGTCCTTCGCGGCCTGCGCAAACGCCTCGCCAAGGAGGGGTATCGCGCCGACGAACCGTTCTGCCACATCTACCACCACACCCAGGTCTCGATCCCGCGTCAGGACTTCATGTTGGCGGAGTGTCAGCGCATCGTCGCCGAAGGGATCGAGGGGAGCTTCGTCGAATGCGGCGTGCTCGATGGCGGGACCGCAGCCCTGATGGCCTGGGTGGCGCGCGGCGAGGATCGCGACATCGAGCTCTTCGATGCCTGGCAGGGGATGCCGCCAGCCTCACCCGAAGACGGGCCCGGCGCCGAGAAATGGGTCGGTGAGATCATCGGCAGCCCGCGTCGCGTGGAAGCCGTCCTGCGCCGCGTCGGCGCACGGGCGCCTTGCATCAAGGTCAACCGTGGTTGGTTCGACGAGACGCTCCCGATCTCGAAGATCGAGAGAATCGCGTTTCTCCACGTGGATTGCGACTTCTACGAGCCGGTGAAGCTTGTCCTCGAAACCTTCGTGCCGCGCATAGCTTCGGGCGGCGTGGTGCAGATCGACGATTATCAGAGCTTCGAAGGCTGCCGGGTCGCGGTGAACGAGTATCTAACGGCGAACCCCCAGTTCCGGCTTGAGATCGAGGATCGACCGGCCGGCGCCATCTATTTCCGCATCCCTTGAGGTCGCCCGCCTCGGGAGAGTGCAGGATCAGCTCGTCGTCTGACCCAAACACCGTCTTGCGTCACTGCCGGGCGCGAACTGGCAATCCAGCGCCAAAGGCCGTGGACGCCCGGGTCAAGCCCGAGCATGACATGAGCGCGCGAGGTCGAAAGGCCGTCTCGATCCCGTCATTGCCGGGCTCGAACTGGCAATCCCTATCGGAGCGTCGCGGATGCTCGGGTCGAGCTGAGATGACCGGGGCAAGCAAGACGGAGTGCCCCACTCCACACCGCATGATCTGCAGGTTGGCTTTCTGGCCGGCGTCGGGACCGCATGACGCGCGTCGCTGGATGGCTTGGCCGGACCTAATCAGTCCAGCGCCGATCAGGCAACTGCCGGCCCGCATGCCGAGCGCGCCGTTGCCGACCGATCACGGTCGTCAGAAGGCGACCGCGATACCCGTGCCCACGATGAAGCCGTCGACGTCATCGCCGCCGCCGCCCGCATCGCCGACCTCCTCCTCGAAATCGACATAGGCGCCGTAAACCCCGATATCGACGCCCTCGGCCAAGCCGTAGGTGACACCGACAAGGTATTGATCAAGCTCCTCATCGGCGCCCAGTAGGGCGTTTTCGTCGTCGAGGTTCTCGCCGTTCATATAGGTGAAGGACGCGCTCCAAGGGCCCGTCTCGTAGCTGATGCCGACATCGAAGGACGTACCGTCCGAGAGGGCTGTGTTGTTCTGCTCGGAGAACGAGCCGCCGATGGTGACGCCGGCGAACCCGATATTGGCGCCGAAGGCATAGATCTGCGGATTGTCGCCGCCCGGGCTGTCGTCGAAGGCGATGCCCCAGCGGCCCGACACGGCGACCGAGACGGGATCGAACTCGGCCACATAGTTCACGCCCACATCGAAGATATTGTTCAGGCTGTCGTCGTTCAGATCGACCTGCGTGTTGTCGTCCTCGAGCGGATCGCGCGCATAGGACAGGCCAAGCTGCAAACCCACGATGCGCGGCGTGAAATACGTGATGCGCTGGGCGTTATCGTTGCCGCCGTTCTCGATGAAAGTGCTGTTAAGCGTGCCGAGCCCGGTGTCAGAGCCCACCAGAAGATCGCCCGCCTCGCCATCGAAGGGAATGAAGTCCCCCGTCTGACCGTCATTGATGTTGAGAAACGTCACGTCCGGCGCGGCGAAGGACATGGTGTAGGCGCCGGAGACGCGGCTGCCGAGCTCCACCATGCCGAAGGCGCTATCGATGAACATGTAGGATTCGTCGATCTGGTCCTCGTCGTCGGTCGTGGCCTCGAGCACGATGGCAGCGCCGATCTCGATGCCGTTGTCGAGGCCGATCTTGGCGCGGAACTCGATCCCGCCCTCGGTTTTGACGTCGACGCCGCTGAAATCCTCACCGTCGAGATTGGCCACGTCCGAGTCGCCATAACCGACCAAGACCTCGTAATCGCCACCGACGGTGACTTCGAACTCGGAGGCTGCCGCAGGCGCGACACCGCTGCCGAGCGCGAGCCCAAGGCCCGCTGCAATCGTTCTTTTCATGGAGAACCGTCCGTCCCTGATCCATTACCACTTGGCTCTCTGGCCGGCGTCAGGATCGGCAGACGCGAGATGCTTGATTGCTAAGGCGTGAAGTACGCTGTTCTGATCTACGGACAATAGGCGGCGCTGCGGCCCTCAGCCGCGTACGCCGGAACGATGAGCCACTGTTGCTGTTGCGCTGCACAACATTGATGGCAGCGAGGCCCTGAGACGGCCTAACCGTCAACGCCCGGCTCAGCTCGGATCAGTTGCCCGTGGTTGCCGCACCCGTGTCGGCGCCGGCTTCCGGGGTCGGCGCCGGGTTCGCGCCCGGGATCTCGACCGCTGCGCCGCAGGGCGTCAACAGCGCATTGACGCGCTCGCCGAACCAGGTCGGGATCTCGGCCGGCATGTTCGCCTCGACCAACTGCACGGCCTCATCGAACAGGATCTTCGAACGTGCGCCTTCGAGCGGGGCCCATTCCTGCCCGCCGCCGAGATTGAGGTAGAGGAAATAGGCGAGGGCGACGAGGACGAGCCCGCGGCCGACCCCGAAGACGAAGCCGAGCGTCCGGTCGACGGGTGCGAGCGGGCTGTCGAGCACGAGCGAGGAGGCGAGCGGGGTGAAGACCGACAGCACCAGAAGCCCGAGCGCCACCACCAGAATGAAGGACGCGACCATCGAAATGATGCAGGTTTGGGCAAGGAAGGACCCCACCACCGGCGCTTCGCGGATCAGCGGCTCGACAAAGGGCGCAAGGTAAAACGCCATCCCCGCGGCCGCCGCCCAGCCGAAAATCGCGAAAAGCTCCCGCGTCAGCCCTCGTGCATAGGCCAGAATGCCGGAGATCAGCGCCACCGCGCCCACGCCCCCGTCGACGATGGTGAATTCCATGATCTCCCCCGTCAGACCCTAGTCAGAGGCGCATTGGTGGCCGGGATCAGCTTTCCGCGGCGCCGACAGTCGTAACAAAACTCGCCAGATCCGCAACGCGTGTCAGCGTGAGACCACCATCGCGTGTGGCCAATGTGGCGCGCTGGTCCCCCTCCGTGGCCCCTTCGCCCCCGGCCGAAGCCGCGGGGAGAACGGCGCGCGAGAAGCCGAGTTTGGCCGCTTCGCGCAGCCTCGCATCGGTCTGGGCGACGGGTCTGAGCGCGCCTGAAAGGCTGATCTCGCCGAAGACGACCGTCTCGGGCGGCAGGGCGCGCCCGGCGAAGGCGCTGGCGAGGGCGGCGGCGGCGGCAAGATCGGCGGCGGGCTCCGCAATGCGCAACCCGCCCGCGACATTGAGATAGACATCCTGGCCCGCGAGCGAG
Organism: Pseudomonadota bacterium; assembly: GCA_039178805.1. GTDB lineage: Bacteria > Pseudomonadota > Alphaproteobacteria > Rhodobacterales > Rhodobacteraceae > Thermohalobaculum. Next base: position 4,873 of record JBCDFC010000021.1, read on the forward strand.
AGGCCGGCGCGCGCCTCCATCACCGCAAGCGTCATCGCGAGCCGCCCGCCGTCCCAGCCGACGACCGCTCGGCGCGGGGTGCCGAGGGTCGAGGGTGTGACGAGCGCCTGAAACTCCGTCAGCACGGGCCGCGTCCCCTCGATCCCCGCGAAGACCACGGTGCCGGGGGAGGGCGCGCCCCGCTCGCCGAGGAACAGCGCCGATGGGTTAGCGACCTCTGCCAGGCCCGCGCCCGTCATCTCGAAGACGCCGATCTCATCCGCCGGGCCGAAGCGGTTCTTCACGGCGCGCAGAATGCGGAAGCGATGCCCGCGCTCGCCCTCGAAATAGAGGACGGTGTCGACCATGTGCTCGACGACGCGGGGGCCTGCGATCTGACCGTCCTTGGTGACATGGCCGACGAGGAGGACCGCAGTGCCGCGCCGCTTGGCGAAGCTCACGAGTTCATGGACGGCGGCGCGGAGCTGGGCGACGGAGCCGGGTGCGCTCTCGACGGTGTCGAGCCAGAGCGTCTGGATCGAGTCGATAACCGCAAGGGCAGGGGGATCGGCATCGAGCGTCGTCAGAATGTCCCTGAGCCCCGTCTCCGCCGCGAGCGCCACGGGCGCCTGGCCGAGGCCGAGGCGGGCGGCACGCAGGCGCACCTGGGCCATCGCCTCCTCGCCCGATACATAGACGACGGGTGCGCCGGTCGCAGCAAAGGCGGCGGCGGCCTGGAGGAGGAGCGTCGATTTTCCGATGCCCGGATCGCCGCCCACGAGCACTGCGGAGCCCGGTACGAGCCCACCGCCCAGCACCCGGTCGAGCTCATCGATCCCGGCCGCGAGGCGCGGGGGTGGGCGGTCCTCGGCGGCGAGCGGGGCGAGCGCCATGCCCTTGCCGCGCTTACCCCCAAGTTTTGCGCCTGGGGCCGGGCTGCCGAGCTCGACCTCTTCTTCGAGCGTGTTCCAGTCGCCGCAGCCCTCGCACTGCCCAACCCATTTGCTGTGGATCTGTCCGCAGCTGCGGCAGACGAAGCGGGTCTTGGTGCGCGCCATGGCCCCGACCTACCGCGCTACGACGCCGGCCGCTACGACACCCGCGAAGAAGAGCGTGAGGAGCGGGAAGACCTTGAACCACCGCTCCTCAAGCCAGAGCGTCCAAAGCCCCGCCCCGATGAGCGGAAAGGCCGCGGCCCGGGCAAGCGGCACCTCGCGCTGATAGAGCGCGCCCATGACCACGAGGACCATGATCATCGAGAAGAGATGCGCCCGTTGCGTCCACCCCTCGGACAGCATCGCCTGGGCAAGGCTGTAGACCGCTGAGATGAAGACGAAGAGGCCCGAGAAGATACCGACAACGTGGATAAGAAGACCCATGCCTGCGGTGTGGCCCGCCGCGCAGTCGGGGTCAATCGTGGAGGTTCTCGCGCGTCGCAAGCTCTGCGATGGCGATTTGGGTCAGCACGCAGGCGGTAAAGAGCCAAAGCCCCCAAGCGGGCGTCACATGGCCGAGCCCTGTGCCCTTCACCACGACGATGTAGAGCGCGACGAGAAAGACCTCGGCCATCGAAAGCTTGCCGAGAAGCGCGATAGGCGCCTCCGCCCGTGGCCCGAGGCGCCCAGCGAGGAGAAGCGCGAGCCCCGCCGTCTTCGCAAGCGGAAGGATGACGGCGAAGAGCGCGACCAGCAGCGCCAGAACGACATCAGCCTCCCACAACGCGCTGAGCCCGCCGAGAACGCTCACCGCCTCGCCCTGAAAGAACGGCAGGAACCCCGCCCGCGCCAACGGCGCCCACCAGGCGATGGGCCAAACCACCAAGAGGCCGAGATTGGCGATGAAGAGCGTGCGGCGGCGGGTCATCGCGCCGGAGTGCGGTGCCGGGCGGGCAAGGTCAAGACGGTGCACGCGGCCTTATGGATCGTCGTAGAACTCAAGGGTCTCGGTGCAGAGGGTCATGTCGTCAATTGGGACATCGGTGCCCCGCGCGGTGAGCTCCGGGCCCTCGATCTTGAGGGGCAAGCCTCCGCTTTCGTCCGCGCCCCCATGCCGCCTGCCCGGGTCGCTGGGTAGGAACTGGAAGCTGTCGGCTCTCTCCATGGCGCGCCCTCCGGACCGTCTCTGATGAAACGTGGTGCAGCGGGGCGCGGCGGAGCGTGCCGTCGGTCACAGGGCATGTCGCCTTCAGCGCAAGATCCCGAGTGCCAGGGTGATCAGGGTGCCCCCTGCGATGAGCGCAAAGCTTTGCCCGGCGCGCCGCGCCTCCTCCCGCCCGCGGCTGCCGATGGCGAGATGCGCGATGCCGAGGGCGCTGAAGGCCGCGATCCGCACGGTGGCGAGCGCGCCTCCGAGAGGGGCGAGCAGGAGCCCCATGGCAAGCGCGGGTGCCGAGACGATCACGAGCGCGGAGGTCAGATGCTGCGGCCAGGGCCGTTCCTCGATCAGCTCACCATGTGCTCGGGTGATGACCTGCATGATCACATAGGCCAGCACGAGCCCCGTCACGAGCTTCATTCCCGCAATGATTGGCATGAAAACCTCCATCATCTTCATTCTCTTTTTTGCTTAGATGGGGATCAGTGAAGGCTCATTATGCGAAATTCGCGACAAACTGCGGTCGCGTTTCCGGCATCTGGTGCGGTTGAGCGACGGATCGTAGGGCTTCGTCCGATCATGCGCGCGGGACAACGAAGCCCGGCGCACCGGCCTTCGGAGCGCTTCAGCGAATGGCGGCGATGGGGCCTTCCGCCAGGCCGTTGATGAACTGGTGCACATGCGGCTCATCCGTCGTGTCGATCTCGCCGACCGGACCTTCCCAATGGATGACGCCTTTATGCAGCATCGCGACCCGGTCCGCGATCTTCCGCACGCTGGTCATATCGTGGGTAATCGTGACGGCGGTCGCCTGCATTTCGGTCACAAGCTCCCGGATAAGATCGTTGATGACATCGGCCATGATCGGGTCGAGGCCGGTAGTCGGCTCGTCGAAGAAGATGATCTCCGGGTCCGTGGCGATGGCCCTGGCGAGCCCCACACGTTTCTGCATGCCGCCCGAAAGCTCCGCCGGAAACTGGTCCGCCACATCGGGCGTGAGGCCGACACGCCGAAGCTTCTCGACCGCGAGCGCCTTCGCATCCGCATTCGTCAGCCGGTCGCGCCCCTGCAGCCGTCGGAACGCAACGTTCTGCCAGACGGTCAGGCTGTCGAAAAGCGCACCGCCCTGGAACAGCATGCCGAGCCGGTCGAGCACAGGCGCCCGGGCCGAGGGCGAGGCGCGCGTGATGTCCCGCCCGTCGACCCGGACGATGCCGCTGTCGGGGATAACGATGCCGAGCACGCATTTGAGCGTCACCGATTTGCCCGTGCCCGACCCGCCGATGATCACGAGCGAGGAGCCTGGCGCAACCGCGAGGTTCACGTCCTTCAACACGCGGTTCCCGCCGAAGGCCTTGGCCACGCCGGCAAGCTCGATCCGCGGGGTCGTCTGGGTGGTCGGCGTCATCGGGGTCGCTGTCGTCACGAGAAGAACAAGTCCGTCATGATGAAGTTCGCGGCCAGGATCAGGATCGAGGCCTGCACGACCGCCGTGCGCGTGGCTTGGCCGACGCCCTGCGCGCCGCGGGCGGAGTTATAGCCCTGATAGCAGCCGATGAGGGCGACGATAAAGCCGAAGACCGCGGCCTTCACCAGGCCCGAGGTCACGTCCCAAAAGGTCAGGAAGTCCCAAGTCGTCTGCAGAAAGTTCGCCGGATTGAAGCCGAGGCGATGCACACCGACGAGGAAGGCGCCGTAGATCCCGATGATATCGCCAATGAGCGCCAGCACCGGCAGCGTCAGCGCCGCCGCCAGCACGCGGGGCGCGACGAGATACTTCATCGGATTGGTCGAGAGCGTCGTCAGCGCGTCGATCTGCTCGGTCACCCGCATGGTACCGAGCTCCGCCGCGATGGACGCGGAGACCCGTCCCGCCACCATCAGCCCGCAGAGGACGGGGCCGAGCTCGCGGGTCATGCCGATGGCGACGATGGAGGGCACGACCGTCTCCGCTCCGAAGCGCGTGCCGCCGGCATAGATCTGGAGCGCCAGCGCGCCGCCGGTGAAGAGCGTCGTGAGCCCGACCACCGGCAGTGAATTGTAGCCGATGCGCAGAAGCTGCCGCCCGAACTCTGCCGGGTAGAACGGCGGCGTGACGAGATGGCGGAGCGTGCTCACCATGAAAAGCGTGATGGCCCCCGCCCCCTGGCAGAGCCCGATGACGGCGGCGCCGATCGTGGCGAGGAAAGACTGAAGCGCGGTCAGGGCGGGCTCCGTTAAGCGGCAGAAGGTTCAAGCTGGACCGGGTGATACGACAGTGCCGGCCATGCGGGAAGAGCGCAGCGCGTGTTGTGACCGCACGCCCTTCACGGGATTGCGGCTTGGCGCGGTGAGGCATCATGGGCAGAGTGCTGGGATGTGGCAGACGGCTCGTTCCCGATCGATGGTCGATGCGATACTCGATGCAGTACTCGATGCAGTACTCGATGGGGCGGCGCCTCTCGGCCTCGGCATGGCGCTTCTGCTCGTGCAGGGTGTCACCGCGCCCCCAGCCGGTGCGCTGGTCGTCGATGGCCGCGTGACCGGTGGAGCAGCGCTCGATCAGGGCGGGCGCTTTGTGGCGCTGGTCCCGCCCTTCGATGTGAGCCTACCACCGAACACGGTGGGTGCGAACACGGTCGAGAGCGCGGATCTGCACGCGTTCGACGAGGATCAGAATATTCTGGTGGACGAAGCCTTGGCGGTCGATATTGGCCAAAGCCCTGAAGCCGGGACGGTGGTGGCGAGCCACTATGTGTTCTTCGACCCAGGCCCCAGCACCACGCAGCACGGTTTCGTCCGCTTCGATGCACCGATCATCGGCGTGGCAACCAGGCGGGGAACACTGCGGGCCTCCGACTGGCTTGCCAATACGGGCGTGACCTATTTGAACCCCGGCGCGCGCGGTTTGGAGCGAACGGATCGGGTCTGGATCGACCCGGACGACCCGTTCCGTTTGGTCCTTAACTGGCGCGCGAGCAGCCCGGGCGATTATGTCCGTGTCTTCACCGAGGCATCGCCTGCCTTCGTGAATGACGGGCGGCGGCGGGCGGCGGCGGGCGGCGTCACTCGTTGGGCGCGTCGGCACAGCGGGATCGACCGGCGCGAAGGCACGACGCTGCGGTATGACGGTGTCGGCTACAGCCCCTCGACGATGAGGATCGTGGTGCGGGCGTTCTGACGACGGATCTGCGCCACGGGCTGGTACGCTGGATCCTCGGCAAAGGCGCGTGCTGCGGTCATGTCCGGGAACTCGATCACGACGATCCGCTGGGGCGTCCAGAGATCCGTCTCGAGCACATGGAGCGCACCGCCGCGCGCGAGGTAACGCCCGCCATGCTTTTCGGCGATCGGTCGCGCTTGAGCCTTGTATCCCTCATAGGCTTCTGGGTCGACGATATGGCTGTCGACGATGACATAGGCTGGCATGGGTCGGTCTCCTCCCAGTTTGTTCTTCTCGCGGATCGCGTTCTTTTGCGCCCACCAGCGAGCATGCATTTCAGGAGGCGTTAGACCAGGGAAAGCGATGGCTCGCTCCGCGCCCTCCCACGACAGGATGGCCCGATTCGGCCGAACGTTTCGCTAACGACGCTTTCGCGTATCGCGCCGGCGTTGCGTCCCATGGAGAGGCTGCGTTCGCTGCCTCTTAAGGGTTCGCGGTGTATCCTGACGTGGGAGGGCGCGGAGCCGTGCTACGTCGTCGAGAGGATCTCTGGATGCCATTTGTCGAGTGCTCGGGCGCATCGTGCCGTCGCCAAAGGGCATCGCCGACGCAAGTTCTGCGAGAGGACTGAGACCACGAACTTGGCTCGCCGCAGGTCACCAGCAGAGGGTCCAGGTAGCGCCTGGTGAAGAGGCTGCTCCGCTACGCTCGGCGCGCGACAACGGAACAATCTCCGTCGCCTCAAGCGGGTAGATATCGCCGGCGATACCGTGGGCCGAGGCTCGTCAGTATCTCGTAGCCAATGGTGCCCGCTGCTTCCGCCAAGGTGTCGAGTGGCATCGTCGGGCCGATGAGCTCTACCATCGCGCCGGCCGCAGCCTCGGGGCAATGCGTCACGTCCAAGGTGATCACGTCCATCGAGACACGGCCAGCGAAGGGGAGCAAACGTCCCGCCAGTGCTGCCTGGGCCCGACCGCCTGCCGCGCGGAGCAGACCGTCCGCATAGCCCGTCGAGATCGTCGCGATCCGGGTCGGACGCCTTGCGCGGAAGCTCGCGCCGTAGCCCACCGCCTCACCGGTCGCCACCTCACGGATCTGGACAATCGGCGCCTCGAGCCGGACGACGGGACGCGCATCGCGAAACGGCAGCCCCCCGAAAAGGCCAATGCCCGGTCGCGTGAGGTCGAAGTGGTAGGCGCCGCCCATGAGCGTCCCACCCGTCGCCGCAAGGCTCCGCGGCAGAGCGGGCCCGGCATCGGGCAGCGCCGCCGCCATGCTTGCAAAGGCCGTTCTTTGACCCGCGTTCATATCGTGGCCCGGCGTGTCGGCGCAGGCGAGATGGCTCATCACGAGGCCGACGGGTTCGGGCAGGGGGCCGAGGGCTGCGATCTCGGGCGCCTCCATGCCAAGCCGGTTCATGCCCGTATCGAGCTGGATCGCCGCAGCGCCACCTGGACCGCGCCGGAACCAAGCCTCGCCCTGTTCGAGACTGTTCAGCACGGGGCGCAGCATCGCGTCCTCGAACGCCCGCCGGTCACCCTCGAAATAGCCGCCGAGAATGTAGATCGTAGCGTCGCCTGCACCCGCCTGGTCGAGAACCCGGCGAAGGGCGACGCCCTCTCGCGGAAGCGCCACAAAGAACGTGCGCGCGCCTGCAGCGGCGAGGGCAGGCGCGATTTCAGCCGCTCCGAGACCGTAGGCATCCGCCTTGAGGACAGCGGCCGTCTCGACTTCGGGTGCCGATCGGGCGTCGAGCGCGCGCCAATTGGCGACGATCGCGGCGAGGTCGATGGTCAGCCGCGCCTCGAGGCTCGGGCCGTCGGGTTCGGGCTCAACCTCTGGCTCGGGCGAAGCTTGGGGCTCGGCCTCCTCCTTGCCGAAATCCAGCCTGGTGACGTTGTCCTCCGGCTCTGCCGGGAGCGCCTCACTGCCCTCGGCGGGCTCGCGACCGCCTTCGCGACCGCCTGGCGCGCTCATCAGAACTCGATCTCGTCGGCGCCCGCTTGCGAGCCGCCTGCAGGCGCTTTCCCAGCGATCTGTGCGGTTGCGCCGGACCGGGTCCCCGCGGTTGGGCCGTCATAGAAGGCGCGATCGCGGCTGCCCGGTGGATCGGAGAAGAGCGTGTAGCTGTCGTGGAACATAAGCTCCGCCGTGCCGATGGGACCGTGTCGCTGCTTGCCGATGATGATCTCCGCCTTCCCGTGCAGCCGCTCCGCGGTCGACTGCCATTCCGGGAATTTGGGATCGTCCTCCGGTGGCTTCGCGCGATCATGGTAGTAGCTTTCGCGAAAGATGAACATCACCGCGTCGGCGTCCTGCTCGATCGAACCCGATTCGCGGAGATCCGCGAGCTGCGGGCGCTTATCCTCGCGATCCTCCACTTTGCGCGAGAGCTGCGAGAGGGCGAGGACGGGGATGTCGAGCTCTTTGGCGATGGCCTTCAGGCCTTGCGTGATCTCCGAGACCTCCTGCACGCGGCCATCCTGGCGGCCGGTGGCGGGGCGGACGAGCTGGAGATAGTCGACGACCAGGAAATCGAGCCCGTGCTGGCGTTTGAGCCTGCGCGCTCGGGCGGCCAGCATCGAGATCGGCAGTGCGGGCGTGTCGTCGATATGGAGCGGCAGGGCCTCGAGATCGCGAGCGACATCGACGAAGCGGTAGAACTCGTCGCCCGAAAGCTTGCCTTCGAGGATCTTGTGGGATTGAAGCCGCGCCTCCGCTGCTAGCAGACGGTTGGCGAGCTGATCGGCGCTCATCTCGAGGGAGAAGAAGCCGACGACGCCCCCGTCCTTCGCCTCCGGATCGCGCCTTCGTGCCTTTAGCCTTTGCCGGGCGACGGCATAGGCGATGTTGAGGGCGAGGGCGGTTTTGCCCATCGACGGGCGGGCGGCGAGGATCACGAGGTCGGAGTTGCGGAACCCGCCCAGCCGGTCGTCGAGCGTGTTGAGACCGGAGGAGAGGCCCGCGAGCCCGCCGCCCCGTTTCTTTGCCGCCTCCGCCACGCGCACGGCCTGGGTCATGGCGGCGACGAAGCTCAGGAACCCGCGGCTTTCGCGCCCCGTCTCGGCCAGGAGATAGAGCGACTGCTCCGCCGCCTCGATCTGGCGCACCGGCTCGTCCTCGATCTCGAAGCTCATCGCGCGGGCTTGGATGTCATCGCCGAGGCGCACGAGCGCGCGGCGGGTATAGAGCTCGCGGATCGTGGCGGCGTAGTCGGGTGCCGCCCGAAGCGAGACGACCCCGGCGGCGAGCCCCGCGAGATAGGCGCCGCCGCCCAAGGCCTCGAGCCCCTCGTCGCCCGTAAGCTGTTGGTTGACCGTGATGGGCGAGGCGAGGGCCTTCTTCGCGATGAGCTTCCGGATCACATCATAGATGCGCTCATGCACCGGGTCGTAGAAATGCTTCGGCTCAAGGACGCCCTCGACTTGTCCGAAGGCTTCGTTCGAGACGAGGAGCGCGCCCAGAAGAGCATGCTCCGCCTCGATATTATGCGGCTGGATGCGTGGAGCACCCTCTGCCGCGGGCGCCGGTGTCCCGTCTGCCATGGCCTGATCCCGTCCCGCCTCTGCTCGTGTTGATTAGCGCCATGGTAACGTTTCGGCGCGTGCGGGGCGAGCGGTGAGGGGGTCGATGACAGGCTTGTCCCCGATATCCTCGGGCCTGTGGAGAATGGCGGGGATAACCCGGAGCCGTTCGTGCTGGCCTAGCCGGCGAGGCAGCCTTGGGGCGAGAGGGCGCTCATGAGCGCGTCCCCGGCGCCCGTGCCGGGGAAGCTCGCAGCAAGGCGGCTGTCGCCGGAGATCGCGAGCGTCGCGTTTCGCGCGAGGCTTCTGAGGAAGGGGCCGGCTGCTCCCTCCGCGCTGCCCGCCCAGGTCAGATCGCGGTTGCCGGCGGGGGAGAAGGGCACGTCGACCGCAGCGCTTTGATTGCCGCGGGCTGTCAGCGTGAGCGTCGCGCCAGAGGGTACGGGTGTCGGGCGGTAGCGGATGACGAGCCGGCCGTCCGGGCAGGAGAAGCCGATATTGGCGTCGCCATTGGAGACGACCGCTTCGGCGACACCGCCGATGAGCCGCACACTCCAGAGACCTGTTGGCAGGCTCGCGAGCGCGCTTTCGAGGCTGGCGCGCCCATCGGCGCTGCTGCTGCCGGGCACCGGTGCGGGCGATGTCTCGGGATCAGGATCGCATGCGGCAAGGGTGAGGCAGAGGAGCGCCATGAGACCCTTCGCCATTCCCGGAAATGTCATCGCACCAATCCCCCTGCTCGCTTAGGCGGGGTAGCGGGGACAGCGGCCGGTGACAAGCAGGTGCCGCAGGGGCGGACCGCAAACGCCCTATTCACGAACACATGTTCGCAGGGTGCGCGCGAGATCGTAGAACAGCAGCGTTCGAAGGCTCGATGGGCGCCGTATAGTGGTGAGATCGAAATCATAAATCCCGTCATTGCCGGACTTGATCCGGCAATCCAGCGCCCCGGAGGCTGTGGATGCCCGGGTCAAGCCCGGGCATGACGCTGGTGAAGGCCTTAGCGGTCTGGCCGAAGTGGCTGAGACTGTCATTGCCGGGCTTGACCCGGCAATCCAGCGCCCAGGGCAGTGGATGCCCGGGTCGGGCGCGGGCATGACGATGGCGGCGGCCTTAGCGGGCCGGATCAGTCGCGGGGGTAGTCGCGGGGGTCGTCACCGCGGGCCTCGCGGGCTTCGGGCGAACTGTCGCCGTCGCGGGGATCGTCGCCGCGGGGCTCCTCGCCGTCCATCACGTCCATGGCGGCGCTGCCGATCTCATCGAAGAGGTTCGCGATCTCCTCTTCGGCCGCGGCCTCTTCCTCGGCCCGCAGCTCGGCGATGGACTTGCCGCTTGCCTGTAGCTCGGCCTCTTCCGGCGAGCGGGCGACATTGGCCTTCACCTCCACCGTGACCTCAGGATGCAGGGTCACGAAGATCGTGTGGAGGCCGAGCTCCTTCACCGGCTTCCCAAGCCTGACGGCCGCGCGGGGCACCGCATAGCCCTCGGCCGACGCCGCATCGGCGATGTCGCGGGGTGTCACGGAGCCGTAGAGCGCACCGCCCTCCGCCGCCTGGCGGATCACGATGAACTGTTTGCCGTCGAGTGCGGCCGCGAGCGTCTCGGCCTCGGTCTTCTTCTCGGCCGAGCGCGCCTCGATATGCGCACGCTCCGCCTCGAACCGGGCGATATTCGCCTTGGTCGCGCGCAGCGCTTTGTTCTGCGGCAGGAGGAAGTTGCGGGCGTAGCCGTCCTTGACGGTCACGACCTCGCCCATCTGGCCGAGCTTGTCGACACGCTCGAGCAGGATCACCTGTGCCATCCGAGCCTCCCTTACTGAACCGCGTAGGGCAGGAGCGCGAGGAAGCGTGCCCGCTTGATCGCGCGCGCCAGCTCACGCTGCTTCTTGGCCGAGACGGCGGTGATGCGCGAGGGCACGATCTTACCGCGCTCGGAGATGTAGCGCTGCAGGAGCTTCACGTCCTTGTAGTCGATTGCCGGCGCATTGTCGCCCGAGAAGGGGCAGGTCTTGCGGCGGCGGAAGAAGGGCTTACGGGCCATTTCTCTACCTTTCTCTCAATCTCTGCCTGAGCTCAGCCGTCGCTGCGCGGCGGACGGTCTTCGCGGTCGCGGCGGGGCGGGCGATCGTCGCGGTCGCGGCGCGGCCCCCGGTCGTCGCGGTCGCGGCCGCCACGGCGGTCATCGCGGCTCGAGCGCGCCTGGATCACGGCAGAGGGGCCTTCCTCGTGCTTCTCGACCTTCACGGTAAGCACGCGCATGATATCGTCATGGAGGCGCATGAGACGCTCCATCTCATGCACCGCTTCGGCCGGCGCATCGGTGCGCATATAGCCGTAATGGCCCTTGCGGTTCTTGTTGATCTTATAGCTGAGGGTGCGAAGGCCCCAGTACTCCTGGCTGACGAGGCTGCCGCCATTGTCGGACAGGACCTGGCCGAAATGCTCGATCAAGCCCTCGGCCTGCGCGTTGGAGAGATCCTGACGCGCGATAAACGTATGCTCATAAAGCGGCATGCCGCTTCCTTCCTGCTCCGCGCTTCGCAGTCCGGCGTGACGCTCCCGAGCCCGGACCGGAGAGGCGCGCGTGTTCAGCACTCTCGGGAGAGCGGGCGCGTACACCGGATCGCCGTTCGGGGCAAGGCCTGACGCCGCAGGGGGTGACGCATCTCGTAGCGCTCGGACTCAGTCCAGGCGATGAGGAGCGATCGCCCCGCGGTCATTGCGAAAGGGATTTATCATGGGCGACGCCCCAGCCGGTTGCTTGACAGCGGAGATGCTCTGCGCAAGAGCGCGGCGTCGCGACGGAGATCGCGCGGGAAACCGTCAAGGTAGGAGACAACGCGATGCGGGCATTCGTTTTTCCGGGTCAGGGTGCGCAGGCCGTCGGTATGGGGCAGGCGCTGGCCGAGGCTTATCCCGCGGCGCGCGCGGTCTTTGACGAGGTGGATGACGCGCTTGGCGAGCGGTTGAGTGCGACGGTTTGGGAGGGGCCGGAGGACGCGCTGCGGCTGACCGCGAATGCTCAACCGGCGCTCATGGCGACGTCGGTTGCCGCGATGCGCGCGCTTGAGGCCGAGGGCGTCTCGGTCGGGAGTGCAGCCTTCGTCGCCGGTCATTCGCTGGGCGAATACTCGGCGCTCGCGGCGGCGGGGGCGTTGAGCGTGGCCGATGCGGCGCGCCTTTTGCGCACGCGTGGATCGGCGATGCAGGAGGCCGTGCCCGTGGGCGTCGGCGCGATGGCGGCGCTGTTGGGGCTGGACCTTGAGGCTGCGCGCGCTGTGGCCGAAGAGGCGGCGGCGGGCGAGGTTTGTCAGGCCGCGAACGACAATGATCCCGCGCAGGTCGTCGTCAGCGGGCACAAGGCGGCTGTCGAGCGGGCCGTGGAGATCGCCAAGCGCAAGGGGGCGAAGCGGGCGATCATGCTGCCGGTCTCGGCGCCCTTTCACTGCGCGCTGATGCAGCCCGCAGCCGAAGTGATGGCCGAGGCGCTTGGCCAAGTCGAGATCAAGGCGCCCTCGGTGCCGCTTGTTGCGAATGTGCGGGCCGAGGCGGTGAGCGCGCCGGACGAGATCCGCAGCCTCCTTGTCGAGCAGGTCACGGCTGCCGTGCGCTGGCGCGAGAGCGTCCTGTGGATGGCCGCGCAGGGCGTGACGGAGACGGTGGAAGTGGGTGCTGGCAAAGCGCTTTCGGGCATGGTCCGCCGCATCGACCGCAGCCTGACCGTCGCCAATGTCGCGACGCCCGAGGACGTGAAGGCGCTTGCGGGATAGGCCCCTTGGGCCGCCGGTCGCGGGTTTTGGCGGGGCGCTGGCGTGCCCGACCGTTGCGTGGGCGCGTGCGGGCTGGCATGAGCCACGGCCAACAACGGCGGGAGGCACGCGATGTTCGATCTCACGGGGAAAGTGGCGCTGATCACGGGGGCGACGGGCGGCATCGGCGGCGAGATCGCCAGCGCGCTACACGCGGCGGGCGCCACGGTGGTGCTGTCGGGCACGCGCGAGGGGCCGCTTTCGGAGCTGGCTGCAGCGCTCGGCGAGCGGGCCCATGCGGTGCCTTGCGTGCTCTCGGAGAAGGAGGCGGTCGAGGGGCTGCCGAAGGCGGCGGAGGCGGCGGCGGGCGCGCCTGTCGACATTCTCGTCAACAATGCGGGCATCACCAAGGATCAGCTCTTCATGCGCATGTCCGACGATGAGTGGGACGCGGTGATGGATGTGAACCTGAAGGCTGCGTTCCGGCTCTCGAAGGCGGTGCTTCGCGGCATGATGAAGAAGCGCTGGGGCCGGATCGTGCAGATCACGAGCGTGGTGGGCCATACCGGCAATCCGGGGCAGGGCAACTATACGGCGGCGAAGGCGGGGCTGACGGCGATGTCGAAAAGCCTGGCGGCGGAGGTAGCGACCCGGGGCGTTACTGTGAATTGCGTAGCGCCGGGCTTCATCGAGACGGCGATGACCGGTAAGCTTACCGACGACCAGAAGGCCCGGATCATGGGCGCGATCCCGGCGGGGCGCATGGGTACGCCTGCGGAAGTCGCTGGTGCTGTCGTGTATTTGGCAAGCGACGCAGCCGGTTACGTGACAGGCCAGACGCTCCATGTGAACGGCGGCATGGCGATGATCTGAGGTCTGGCAGTAGCTAGATAGCCAGCCCCACGCTCAGTGCCGGCGCGTGTGGCCGCGCCCACGAACGAGGGTCAAGCCGGCGAGGCCGGCAAGGAGGAGCGGCAGAGCACCAGGTAGGGGGACGACCGCATCTCGTTCTGCCGCGAACTGGAGATCGTCGATGTTGAATTCGTCGATGTCCGTAGGAGAAAACGTACCGAAAGTGATCTGGGTGACTGGGTTTGTCGTGGTGAAGCCGAAGAAGCCATTAAAAGGATCAGAGTCGGCACTCTCAGAGAGGGCGCGCAGGGTTCCATCAACGAGAACATTCAGTCCGTCTGATTCTACACTGAAGTACTGCCACCCAACTGCAATCACAGGCTCTGGAAACGTCCATACGATGGAAAGTGATGCTAAATTACCGTTTCCATCGACAGCATTGTTGTAGCGGCCCCCGCTGATCGAATTGTCGGCCGCAAGCTGCGTTGCACCGCCCACATTAAGCGAAGTTACGCCGCTCTCGAACACGATTGGGTTAGCTTGGGCAACGTCTGCCGAGAAGTCATCCGTTGTGAACAGCAGACCGCTCGTGGCTGCGTCGAACGCGCTCTCATCGTTGAAGAACGTCACGACCGCCTGCGCGGGCAGCGTCATGAGCCAAAGCGCGGTGACAGCAGAAAGAAAAATACGCATCCAATCTGCCCAATCGCCCTCAGCTCCCATGACGGTAACCGCTTTCGCGATGATTGTCACGCGCCATCAAAGGCTTACTGAGTGCGAGGCCCGCGGGCGGCGAAGGCGAGGCCAGCAAGGCCGGCGAGGAGGAGCGGCAGGGCACCGGGTAGGGGAACGACCGCAGGCGCTGCCGCAAACTGAAGATCGTCGAAATCGAATACGTTGAGCTGCGTCGGAGAAAACGTACCGAAGGTGATCTCGGTGACTGGGTTGGTCGTAGTGAAACCGAAGAAGCCATTAAAAGGATCAGAGTCGGCGCTCTCTCTGAGCGCGCGCAGCGTACCATCGACGAGAACATTCAGTCCGTCTGAATTTACACTGAAGTACTGCCACCCAACTGCAATCACAGGCTCCGGAAACGTCCAGACGATTGAAAGTGATCCGATAAAACCGCCTCCAGCGATCGCATTGTTGTAGCGGCCCCCGCTGATCGAATTGTCGGCGCCGCCCAACACCGCAGCGCCCACATTAAGCGAAGTTACGCCGCTCTCGAACACGATTGGGTTGTCCTGGGCAACGTTTGTCGAGAAATCATCCGTTGTGAACAGCAGACCGCCAGTGGCGGCGTCGAACGCGCTCTCCTCGTTGAAGAACGTCACGACCGCCTGCGACGGCAGCGTCATGAGCCAAAGCGCGGTGAAAGTAGAAAGAAAAATGCGCATCCAATCTGCCCAACCGCCCTCACTTCACGTTACGGTAACCGCTTTCGCGATGATTGTCACGCGCCATCAAAGGCTTACTGAGAGCGAGGCCCGCGGGCGGCGAAGGCGAGGCCAGCAAGGCTGCCGAGGAGGAGCGGCAGGGCGCCGGGTAGGGGAACGACCGCAGGCGCTGCCGCGAACTGCAGATCGTCGAAATCAAAAAAATCTATGGGTGTGGGCGAGAAGGTATTGAAGGTGATCTGGGTCACCGGGTTGGTGGTGGTAAACCCGAAGAAGCCGTTCAGCGGATCAGCGTCGGCGCTTTCCCTCAACGCCCGCAGCGCACCATCAACGAGGACGTTGAGCGCGTCCTCGTCCACCCCAAGGTATTGCAGTCCAACTGCAACCACAGGCTCTGGAAACGTCCAAACGAACGAAACTGATGCAACATTACCAGCGCCTTCGATCGCGTTGTTGTAGACACCTCCAAAGATTGCATTGTCGGTGCCGAACGGTGGGCCACCCACATTAAACGAAGTGACGCCACTCTCGAACACGATTGGGTTGTCCCTGCCGACATCTGTCGAGAAGTCGTCGGTAGTGAACAGCAGCCCGCTGGTGGCGGTGTCGAAGGCGGTCTCATCGTTGAAGAAGGTCACGACCGCCTGCGCGGGCAGCGTCGTGAACCAAAGCGCGGCGAGCATACAAGAATGACAGCGCATCCGATCCCCCCGGAAGAAACAACGCCCCTGACGCTACGGTACCGTGCGGAGACTGTCACGCGCCCATCGGCGCAGCATCCGCAGCGTCGGCGTGGGGCCTGCGGGCGAGGGTAGGGCCGGCGGGAGGAGCGGCCGGGCGCTGGATCGGTCGTCTCTGGCGCGGACGAAGGCCGCTCTCACCCAGTGGGTTGGGGACGGATTGCGCGCCGGAAGCCTTGTTGTTAAAGAGCGCGCGAATTGCGTGGGATGCATGGCTGGGGCGCGTCGCTTTGGCCTTGTCAACTGCGTGTAGGCGCTCTTTATGGCGCGCAACTGCCGAAATAACCCGTGAGGCAAGGGAGAAACCATGAGCGACATCGCCGAGCGCGTGAAAAAGATCGTCGTCGAGCATCTGGGCGTCGAGGAAGAGAAGGTGGTCGAGGGCGCGAGCTTTATCGACGATCTGGGCGCGGACAGCCTCGATACGGTCGAGCTCGTGATGGCGTTCGAAGAGGAGTTCGGCATCGAGATCCCGGACGACGCCGCAGAGAGCATTCAGACCTTCGGCGACGCGGTGAAATTCATCGGCGAGAAGGCCAGCGCCTGAAGCTTTGCTCGGCGCGGCCTGAAAGCGGCCGTCGAGGTGCCCAACCGGCCCCTCGGCGGCCGTTTGCCGTTCACGGAGCAGAGATCGCAACGGCTCACGCCGATGCGGCCCGGCTTGGCCTGCTCCCGACGCTTGGCTAAGACAGGCCTGCGCACTAGACGAGCAGACCCATGAGGGCGGCTGCGCTTGCGGCACCGGCCTCAGCAAGGTCCAAGCGGCGGCGGGTGCCGATGACGGGAGAGACGGAATGCGGCGGGTTGTGGTGACGGGCCTAGGCATGGTGACGCCCATGGCTTGCGGGGTCGAGGCGAGCTGGGCGCGGGTCTTGGACGGGCAGTCCGGCATCAGGCGCATCAAGCATTTCGATGCGGACCATCTGCCATGCCAGATCGCAGGCGAGATCCCGCTCGGCGACGGCACCGACGGCACCTATGACATGGACGCCTGGGTGGCCGCGAAGGACCGGCGCAAGATCGACCGCTTCATCACTTACGCGCTCACGGCTGCCGAGCAGGCGGTGAAGGATGCGGGTTGGCAGCCCGAAGATCCGGAGGAGCAGGAGCGCACGGGCGTCCTCATCGGCTCTGGCATCGGCGGGATCGAGACGATCGCTGAGACCGCTATCACATTGAAGGAAAAGGGCCCGCGCCGGGTCTCACCCTTCTTTATTCCAGCCGCCCTCATCAATCTCTGCTCGGGTCAGGTCAGCATCAGATACGGTTTCAAGGGGCCGAACCATGCGGTGGTGACGGCCTGTTCGACGGGCGCGCATGCGGTCGGCGATGCGTCGCGGCTGATTGCTTATGGGGATGCGGATGTGATGCTGGCGGGGGGGGCCGAGTCGCCCGTCTGCGAGCTCTCGGTCGCGGGGTTCTCGGCCTGCAAGGCGCTCTCCACAGGCTATAACGAGACGCCCGAGAAGGCGAGCAGGCCCTATGACAAAGGCCGCGACGGGTTCGTGATGGGCGAGGGATCCGGTGTGCTGGTGCTCGAGGAATACGAGCATGCGGTGGCGCGCGGGGCGAAGATCTATGCCGAGGTGCTGGGCTATGGGCTTTCGGGCGATGCCTATCACATCACGGCGCCTGCGTCGGACGGCGATGGCGGCTTTCGCTCGATGACCGCAGCGCTCAAGAACGCCAAGCTTGAGCCCTCGGCTGTCGATTACGTGAATGCGCATGGCACCTCGACACCCCTTGGCGACGAGATCGAACTGGGGGCCGTTACGCGGCTTCTCGGCAATCACGCGGCCAATGTGACGATGTCCTCGACGAAATCCGCCACGGGGCATCTCTTGGGCGCTGCAGGGGCGATCGAGGCGATCTTCTCGGTGCTTGCGATCCGCGATCAGGTGGCGCCGCCGACGATCAATCTGGAGGATCCGAGCGTCGAGACGCCGATCGATCTTGCGCCGATCAAGAAGCGTGAGCGGGAGATCACTGTCGCGCTCTCCAACAGCTTCGGCTTCGGTGGGACCAATGCCTCGGTCATCTTCGGGCGGGTGAACGGCTAGGGGGTGCGCATGAAGCATTTGGCGGCGAATGTCCTTGGGCTGCTGATCGTGGTGGGCATCGCCCTCGGGATCGCGATCAACTGGGGCAAGGGCGCGTTCGAGGCGCCTGGACCGCTGGCCGAGGCGTCGGTCGTGACGGTACCGAAGGGTGCCGGGTTGAACGAGATCTCGACGTTGCTGGAGGAAGCCGGCGTCATCGATGACGCGATGATGTTCCGCCTCGCTGCGAAATACAGCGGGACGGCTCGGCAGCTCAAATTCGGGGAGTACCAGATCGCAGCACGGTCTTCGCTCGAAGATGTGCTGGATCAGCTCGCGCGGGGCGATGTGATCAGCTACCGGCTGACCGTGGCGGAGGGGCTGTCGAGTGCCGCCGTCGTGGCATTGATCGACGACATGGCGGTGCTGGAGGGTGAGATCGCTGAGCGCCCGGCCGAGGGCTCGCTCGCGCCCGACACCTATTTCGTGGCGCGGGGCGATACGCGCGAGCAGGTCATCGCGCGGATGCAGGCCGCGCAGACCCGGATCTTGGAGGAGGCCTGGGCCGGGCGGGACGAGGGCCTGCCGCTTCGAAGCGCGGAGGAAGCGCTGATCCTGGCCTCGATTGTCGAGAAGGAGACGGGGCTCGACGGGGAGCGCGCCAAGGTCGCCTCGGTTTTCCTCAACCGGCTCGACCGGGGGATGCCGCTGCAGTCGGATCCGACGGTGATCTACGGCATCACCAAGGGCGAGCGGGAGCTTGGCCGGGGCATCAGGCGGAGTGAGCTTCGCCGGCGAACGCCATGGAATACTTACACGATCCCCGCATTGCCGCCGACGCCGATCGCCAATCCAGGGCGGGCGGCCATCGAGGCCGTGCTGGCGCCCGAGACGACACCCTTTGTCTATTTCGTCGCCGATGGGACGGGCGGCCATGCCTTCGCCTCAACCCTCGACGAGCATAACCGCAACGTCGCCCGCTGGCGCCAGATCGAACGCCAACGCCGGGCGCAGGATGCGGCCGAGCAGGGGAACTGAGGCTTCGGTTCTCGTTCCCGCGGTGGTCGGTGGACCGCGATGTTGCATCCGTTCCCGTCGCTGCCTCTGTGCGACGCTGCAGAATGGCGGGGCGCGTTGAGGGCAGTCTGGTCTCTCAAAAGGGCACCGAAATGGGGGTTCGGGTCCCGTGGACTGACGTAGCGCCCGCCATTGCCGGGCACGACTTGGCAATGGCGGGCGCAATGGCGGGCGCAATGGTGGGCGCAATGGTGGGCTCGGCGCCGTTCTGGCGCTGTGGTCGAGCTGCTGGATGACCGTAACGGAGGGTCGGTTCGACCTCGTCCATCTTCCAGTAGCATTCTGATTTTCTTCACGCTTTTGCACCTAACCTGTCGTGGGAGGGCGCGGTCGCAAGGGGATGGCAATGGGTGCCGGATACCTGCGGCTTCGTACGGTGTCGTGCGGCGCCGGTGTTGCGCGCCGGGCCCTGGGTTGCGCGCGCTGGGTGTTGCGCGGGTGATGCAGGATCGCTTGACCGGCCGCACGCTCTCTGGCATCCCTATTGGCACGCTGGGATAGTTGGGCAAGAGGGACGAATGCTTCGAATGCTCGGCGCAAGAGGCGGCACAAGGACGGTCTTCGGGCCGTCCTTTTGCGTTTCTCCCAGCGAATACTCGACGTGACTGCGCAGTGACTAGGCGACCTTCAGAACGACAACAATGGAAGGCGACGATCATGACAACGCAGAAGGCGAAGACGGCCGCGAGGATGACGGCGGCCGAACGGAAGAAGATGCTCGAACTGATCCGGGTCGCGGAGGCGGCGTTCAGCCGGTCCATCACGCGGCTCGATGCCCATGGCATGCGGCTCGAGAACGAAGCGGAGGGGGCCGACCCGCCTGAGGGTGCGGCCCCGGCCAGTCCGCGAACGCTCGAGACCATGGCGCGGGAGACGGACAAGGCGCTCCTCTCGGTCGTGGATCTGCAGGCGAAGCTGATCGAGCGGCTGGGCGAGACTGCTGAAGTGGGGGCCGCAACCGGTGCGGCAGTGATCGATCTGACGGAGGCTCGGAATGAAATCGCGCGCCGTCTCGATCGCCTCGCTGCCTGAGGGGGAACGACGGGCTTTTCTCGAAAGCCTGACGGGCAACGCGTTGCGCGCGTTGCCCTATCTTTGGGAACAATGGGCGCATGCGGGCCATCAGCTCGCGCCCGAGGGCGACTGGACGACCTGGGTGATCATGGGCGGGCGTGGGGCGGGCAAGACGCGCGCCGGTGCCGAATGGGTCCGCTCGATGGTCGAGGGTGCGACGCCCTTGGCGCCAGGCGCTGCGCGGCGGGTTTGCTTGCTGGCCGAAACCGGCGACGAGGCGCGGGCGGTGATGGTTGAGGGCGAGAGCGGCATCATGGCCGCGACACCCCCTGACCGTCGACCCGTGCTGAAGGGCGAGCGGGGGGTTCTGATCTGGCCCAACGGGGCCGAGGCGCGGCTTTGCTCCGCCGCCAATCCCGAGGCGCTGCGCGGCCCGCAATTCGATGCGGCCTGGTCGGACGAGCTGGCGAAATGGCGCCGCTGCCGCGAGGCCTGGGAGATGCTGCAGTTCTGCCTCCGGCTCGGCGCGCGGCCGCGGCAGCTCGTAACGACGACGCCGCGGGACAACGATGTCCTGCGCGAAATCCTGGCCGATCCGGGGACGGTGGTGACGCGGGCCGGGACGGCGGCGAACCGCAAGAACCTGGCGCCGGGGTTCCTGGAGCGGCTGGAGGCGCGGCACGGGGGCACGGCACTCGGCCGCCAAGAGATCGAAGGCGAGCTTGTCGAGGGGCGGGAGGGTGCGCTCTGGCGCCAGGCGGAGATCGAGGCGGCGCGGCTCGCCGAGGCCCCGCCCCTCGACCGTATCGTAGTGGCGGTCGACCCGCCGGCCACGGGCGGCGCGCGGGCCGACGAATGCGGGATCCTGGTCGCGGGTGCGGTCTTGAGCGGGCGACCCCAGGATTGGCGGGCTTACGTGCTGCAGGATGCGAGCGTCGCGGGGCTCACGCCCCATGGCTGGGCGCGGGCGGCGGCGGATGCCTATGAGCGTTGGGGTGCGGACCGGCTGGTGGCCGAGGTCAACCAGGGTGGCGACATGGTGGCCGAGGTTCTGACCCAGGTGGCGCCGGCGGTGAGCTATCGCGCGGTGCGGGCGACGCGGGGCAAGCGGCTCCGCGCCGAGCCTGTCGCGGCCCTCTACGAACAGGGCCGGGTGCACCACCTTGGCGCCTTCCCGGCGCTTGAGCGACAGATGACGCGCTTCGCAGGAGGTGCGGGCGAGAAGAGCCCGGATCGCCTCGACGCGCTCGTCTGGGCGCTGACGGAGCTGATCCTAGCGCCGGAGCCGGTGCAGGCCGGTGCAGCACCTCGGGTGCGGCAGATCTTTTGAGTGAGTGGCCGAGGTAAGCGGAATCGCGGCTGGTCGCCGCGATGCGCTTTGCGGGGTTTCGGTTTGGTGGCGCCGGGGCGGTGTTCACGGGTTTAGCGCTGCTGGTCGGTTCGGCAGGGGGGCTGGGGAGAAGGCCGGGGGCCTTCTTCTTGAGCGTCTGCCGGGGTCCGGGCCGCGTCAAGGACGGGCCGGCTTTGCCGGTCGCGTGCCGCGATCCTTGACCCGGCCCGGACCCCGGCGCCTGGACAGGTGGGTGTGGTCGCGGGCCGCTGTCGCCTGTGCTGCCACATGTGCTGTCGCGGGCGCTTTTTGCGGTGGCGGCTCCTTGCGCGTTGCTGGGTGGGTTTGACGGTTTCGGGTGGGTTTTGGGCCCGCTGCGGATGGTGGGGCGTCGCCCTGCCTTGTGGGCGTACTGGCCCTTGGGAGATGCAGGCATGGCTTTGGATTGGTTGCGGGGCGGGCGCGCTGAGGCGCCGCGCGAAGAGAAGGCGTCGGCGGTTGGCGGGATCGGCGGGCATGCCATGGCCTTTCAGGGGCCGGGGCGCGCGGTCTTCTCGCCCACCGACACGGCGACGCTGGCGCGCAATGCCTATGGCGGCAATGTCGTGGCCTTTCGCGCGGTGCGTATGGTCTCGGAGGCGGCGGGGACGATCCCGCTGGTGCTGACCGAGGGCGGCGCGCGCCAGGCGGAGCATCCGCTTTTGAGCCTCCTTGAGCGGCCGAACCCCGCGCAGGACGGGCGGACGCTGATCGAGGCGCTGGTCGGGCATCTCACGATCTCGGGCAATGCGTATCTCGAGGGTGTGGCCTCGGCGCTCGGCGCGTACCCTGTGGAGCTGCATGTACTGCGCGCGGATCGGATGCAGGTCGTGCCGGGGCAGGATGGTTGGCCCGAAGCCTACGACTACCGCGTGGGCGGGCGAGTTCATCGCTTCGACAACTCGGGCGCCTGGAAACCTGTGCTGCATGTGCGGGGCTTCCATCCGCTCGACGACCATTACGGGATGAGCCCTTTGGCGCCGGCGGGGGCGAGCGTCGATGTGCACAATGCGGCGAGCCGTTGGGCGAAGGCGTTGCTGGACAATGCCGCGAGGCCCTCGGGCGCGATCGTTTTCGGGGCGCGGGACGGGGCCTCGATGAGCGAGGAGCAGTTCCGCAGGCTGCGCGAGGAGCTTGAGGAGAACCATGCGGGCGCGCGCAATGCCGGGCGGCCGCTGCTCCTCGAAGGTGGGCTCGATTGGAAGGCCATGAGCCATTCGCCGCGGGAGATGGATTTTCTCGAAACGAAGCACGCGGCGGCGCGGGAGATCGCGCTCGCGGTCGGTGTGCCGCCCATGCTGCTGGGGCTGCCGGGGGACAACACTTACGCGAATTACCAGGAGGCGCATCGGGCCTTCTTCCGGCTGACGGTGCTCCCGGTCTTGCGCAAGGTGGCGTCGGCCATGGCGGCGTGGCTCTCGCATAATGCGGGCATGGAGATCGGGCTCGAGCCGGATCTCGACCGGGTGCCGGCGCTGGCGGATGAGCGCGAGGCGTTGTGGCGGCGCGTGGGCGAGGCGGATTTCCTGACGCCTGCGGAGAAGCGCGCGATGCTGGGCCTGGCGGCGGCGGCCGATGACGACGAGGCCGACCATGGCTGAGGGGCAGGCGGTGCCGATCGCGCCCTCGATGCCGGAGGGGACGGCGATGATCCGCGGCTATGCCTCGCGGTTCGGCGAGGCGGACCGGCGGGGCGATATCGTGGCCAAGGGTGCGTTTCGGCGCAGCCTGAGGGAGCTCAAGGCCTCGGGCCGGCGCGTAGCGCTTCTCTGGCAGCACGATATGGGGCGGCCCATCGGCGTTTGGGACCGGGTCGAGGAGGACGCGATCGGCCTACGGGTCGAAGGCAGGCTCTTGCCCGACGTGACGCTTGGGCGAGAGGCGCTGGCGCTGGTGCGCGCGGGTGCTCTCGACGGGCTCTCCATTGGATATCGGGTCCGGCAGGCGGTGCCGGAACCCCGCAGCGGGGGGCGGCGGCTCCTCGATCTCGACTTGTGGGAAGTATCGCTGGTGACGTTCCCGATGCTGCCCACGGCCCGTGCCAGCCTGAGCCCGGGGGCCGAGCGCCCGCGGGCCCCGATGGCCGGGGCGCTGGCGGCGGCGCTTGCGCGCTGACGCCTCTTCACGGTGCCCCATCCGGGGTCCCGCTCACCTCTGACGACCACTGATATGGGAAAATCGATGACCGATCATCTGGACGGGATGCCGGAAGCCGAGGGCTATTGCCAGAGCGCGACCCCGGCGGATCTGGTGGAGACGAAGGCCGAGGCCGCGGCGGACGCGTTCCTCGAGAGCTTCGAGGCCTTCAAGGCCGATATGTCGGGCAAGATGAGCTCGCTCGACGAGCGTCTTGGCTCGCTACAGACGAAGGCCGCGATGCGTCGCCCGGCGCTCTCGACCCGGGCCGAGCGCGAGGCGCCTTATCAGAAGGCGTTCGGGGCGTTCCTGCGCCATGGCGAGGAGGACAGCCTGCGCGCCATGAACCTCGAGGCCAAGGGGATCAACACCCAGACCGGCTCCGAAGGTGGGCATCTCGTCGATCCGCGCACCTCGGAGATGGTGTCGAAGGTGCTCCGCGGTGGCGGCTCGCTCCGCTCGATCTCACGCGTGGTGCAGGTCGAGGCGACGGCCTATGACGTGATCATCGACCGGGCCGAGCTGCAGGCCGGCTGGCTCGACGAAGTGACGCCCGCGACCGAGACGACGGGGCCGATCTTCGAGCGTATCTCGATCACGCTGCATGAGCTTTCGGCCAATCCGCGGGCGAGCCAACGGATCCTGGAGGATACGGCCTTCGATCTCGAGGCCTGGCTTGCCGAGCGTATCGGCGACCGTTTCCGCCGGGCCGAGGCGACGGCCTTCGTCAATGGTTCGGGCGGCACGCAGCCCATGGGCTTCATGCAGAAGGATCGCGCGCCGAACGGCTCCGAGGTTTGGGGCGAGATCGGCTATGTGGCGACCGGCACGCTCGGCGGTTTCGATCTCAACGATCCGGGCGATGCCATCGTCGACCTCGCCTATGCGCTGGGGGCCGATTATCGCCAGAACGGCACCTTCGTGATGAACTCGAAGACCGCCGGCGAAGTCCGCAAGATGAAGGACAATCAGGGCCGGTTCCTCTGGGTCGAGGGTATCTCCGAGGACAGCCCGGCGCGGCTTCTCGGCTATCCGGTGCTGCTGGCCGAGGACATGCCGGATATCAGCCAGAACTCGTACTCGATCGCGTTCGGCGATTTCAGCCGCGGCTACACCATCGCCGAGCGTCCGGACATCCGCATTCTGCGCGATCCGTACTCGGCCAAGCCCAATGTCGCCTTCTTTGCGACCAAGCGCGTCGGCGGCGATGTCACCGACTACCACGCGATCAAGCTTCTGAAGTTCGGCACGAGCTGAGCCCTGTTGCGTGGCGTGATGGTCCCGGCCTTGGCGGCCGGGACCGCTTTCTTCAAGGCTTCGGAGACGAGCGATGATCCTGAGCGAGACAGGTACTGGACCGGTGCCAGTGCCGCCCCTGGCCGATTTCAAGCTGCATCTGCGGCTGGCGCACGGTTTTGCCGATGATGGCGCGGAGGACGCGCTGCTGCTCGGCTATCTGTCGAGCGCGGTTGCGGTGGTGGAGCGGCGCATCGCGCGGGCGCTGGTGATCCGGGGCTTTGAGGTTGCGGTCGCGCGCTGGGATGCGGGCGATTGCCTGGCACTGCCGATAGGCCCGGTCGAGACCGTGACCTCGGCGGTGCTGGTGGGGCCGGGCGATCCGGTCAGTTTGAACGTAAGCGCCTGGACCGTGGCGCCTGGGGAGACGCGGCAGCGCCTCTCGGCCGCGGGTGCTGCGCTGCCGCCCATTCCGGCGGGGCACAAGGTACGGATCGCGTTCGACGCAGGCTTTGCGGTCGACTGGTCGGGCGTGCCGGCGGCGCTTTCGCAGGCGGTGATGATGCTGGCGGCGGATTTCCACGCCCGGCGCGGGACGGAGCGGGACGGCGATACGGGGCTCCCCCTCGCTGTGATCGAGCTGTTGGCGCCCTGGCGTCCGGGGCGGCTCTGATGCGGGCGGTGACACCACGGCTCACGCGGCGCCTGACGCTTGAGGAGCGGGTGGCGCTGGCCGATGGCGGGGGCGGCGAGACGCATGCCTGGTCGGCCCTTGGCGTCCTTTGGGCCGAGCTTCGGCCCTCATCGGGGCGCGAGGTGCTGAGCGGGCTGAGGCCCGGCAGCCGGGTGACCCATCGGATCACGATCCGCTCCTCGCCCATCGGCTCGCCCAAGCGGCCGGAGGCGGCGCAGCGGTTTCGCATGGGCAGCCGGATCTTCGATATTCGCGGCGTCGCCGAGGCGGACCCGGCGGACGCGTATCTCACCTGCTTTGTGGAAGAGGGGCCCTACGCATGACCGCAGCGCTTACCTGGCCGCTGCAGGAGGCGGTCTTTCAGGTCCTGGCGGCCGCGCCCGAGGTGGCGGCGATCGCACCGGGGCGGATTTATGACGCGGTGCCCCCGGCCTCGGCCGAGGCGGAGGATATCCCCGTCTATGCCGTGATCGGCGACGACACGGTGCAGGAATGGGGCACGCAGATCGACCGCGGCAGCCAGCATTTGTTCGGCATCAGCGTCTTTGCGACCGAACGCAGTTTCGCCCAGGCGAAGCGGCTGGCCGGCGCGATTTCGGACGTGCTGGCGACGGTGCCGCTCACGCTTTCGCGCGGGCGGGTCGTCTGTATTTCGTTCTTCTCGGCGCGCACGCGGCGCGAGGAGCGGGACCGGCTGAGGCGCATCGAGCTGCGCTTCCGCGTGCTGATCGAGGACACGGCCTGAGCGGCCGGTACGGGTTTCCACTTATTCCGAGGGAGTTGGCGCGATGGCGGCGCAGAAGGGCAAGGACCTGCTCGTGAAGATCGACGAGGCGGGCACGGGGACGTTCGTGACGGTGGCGGGGATGCGGGCGACGCGCATGGCGTTCAACGCCGATCCCGTCGACGTCACCACGGCGGAGAGCGCGGGGCAGTGGCGGGAGCTTCTGGCGATGGCCTCGCTCAAGCAGGCCTCGGTCTCGGGCTCGGGCATCTTCAAGGACGAGGCGTCCGACGAGGCGATGCGCAGGGTCTTCTTCGAGGGCCGGGCGCCGGCTTTCGAGCTGACCATTCCCGATTTCGGGACGGTGACGGGCGCCTTCCAGGTGAC
>JBCDFC010000022.1:0-29995 GCA_039178805.1 Pseudomonadota bacterium
ACGGTGATGGGTCTCGGCACGCTTGTGATGCTGCTGGGGGGTGGGACGGACAAGGCCGTGGTGGCCGCGGCGCTCTTCCTCGTGGTGCATGCGCTCTACAAGGCGTCGCTGTTCCTGATGGTCGGCTGTCTCGACAAGAAGGCCGGCACGCGTGAGGTCGACGCATTGGGCGGGCTGAGGCGCGCGATGCCCATCACCATGTGGGCGGCTGCGCTTTCCGGGCTCTCGATGGCGGGTGTGCTGCCCTTTGTGGGCTTCCTCGGCAAAGAGGTGATCTATGAGGGCGCGCTCAAGATCGTGACCGAGCCCGTGCTCGTGACGGGCGCGGCACTGGCGGCTAATTCGATGATGGTGGCGGTCGCCGGCCTCGTGGCGTTCAAGCCCTTCCATCTCGGACCGCAGGTGAGCCCGAAGCCCGCGGCCGATCCGCCATGGGAGATGTGGCTTGGGCCGATCCTCCTGGCGATCCTCGGTCTTATGGGGGGTCTCATTGCACCCCTTCTCGGCTCGGCGATCGTCGCACCGGTGGCGAGCAGCATCTTGGGCCGGACCATCGAGGACCCGCATCTGGCGCTCTGGCATGGCTTCACCGCGGCGCTCCTGCTGAGCGTTTGTACCTATGCCATCGGGTTGCTGTTCCTCTATTTCGCGCGCGCTATCCGGATCGGCCTCGCATCTGCGGAGGACACCGGCCTTACAAGCGCCGATCGGACCTATGACCAGGTCCTCGCGGGGCTGCAGAGCGTCTGCTCGGGCCTGATGCGCCGGGTGCAGAGCGGATCGCTCGAAACCTATATGCGTGCGACCTTCATCGCGCTCGGCGTCGTGCTGTGGGTCGCGGTGGCAGCAAGCGGTGGGGACCGTCCGCGCCCCCAATTCGATCTGCCGCTGATCAGCTATCTGACGCTTGCGATCATCGTGATCGGCGCGCTTACGGTCATCGTCACGCGCTCGCGCCTCTTGGCGATCACGGCACTCGGGGTCGTTGGGACCGGCATCTCGATCATCTTCGTGCTCTATGGCGCCATCGATGTGGCCATGACGCAGCTTATGATCGAGATCCTGGTGGTCGTCTTCCTTGCCATCGCGCTTCTCCGCCTGCCGCGCACGCCTGAGCGGAAGGGCTTCCGCGTGGGCGATGCCGGCATCGCCTCGGCCGTGGGGCTCGGAGTCACCATCGTGCTGATCTCGGTTCTTGGGAACGATCTCGATCTGCAGCTTTCGGCGTTCTTTGCCGAGAAATCGGCGCCCGAGGCCTTTGGACGGAACATCGTCAACGTGATCCTGGTCGACTTCCGGGCGCTCGACACGCTGGGAGAGATCGCGGTGATCGTGATCGCTGCCATCGGCGCGGTGGCGGCCCTCTCGGCTGGCAAGAACGCGCCGGCACGCCGGCTCATCGGGGGCAAGAGATCGGTCGGTGAGATTGCTGCGGCGGAGGAGGCCCGATGAACTCGCTCATTCTCTCCACGGCTACGCGGGTCATCGCGCCGCTCCTCTTTCTTTTCTCGCTCTACATCCTCTGGCGGGGCCACAACGATCCCGGCGGGGGCTTCATCGGCGGGCTTGTCGCTGCGACCGCACTGGCGCTGATGGAGAAAGCATCGGGGCTTGAGCGGGCGCGCCGCCTCCTGAGGGTCGAGCCCTTGGCCATCGCCGCCGTCGGCCTCGGCTGCGCCTGCATCTCGGCCTTCTGGGGCGCCATCGCCAAGGGCTATGTGTTGGCGGGCGTGTGGCCGCTCCTCACGGTGGGCGCCGATGGGGAGAAGGCGGGCCTTCCCGTCGGCTCGATCCTCCTCTTCGACACGGGCGTCTATCTCGTCGTCGTGGGCGGCGTCTGCGGGATGCTTTTCACGCTCGAAGCGGCGGCGCTTTCTGCGCTCGGCTCAGCCAAGGATGAGGAGGATCGCTGATGGAGTCAGCACTCGCCATTCTCGTCGGGTTCCTGGTCGCCGTCGGCGCCTATCTCATGATGTCGCCCAACCTCATCCGGTTCCTCTTCGGCCTCACCATCATCTCGAACGCCGCCAACCTCGCCATCTTCGCGTCCGGTCGGATGACCTTCGGCGCGCCGGCGCTCGTGCCGGAGG
Organism: Pseudomonadota bacterium; assembly: GCA_039178805.1. GTDB lineage: Bacteria > Pseudomonadota > Alphaproteobacteria > Rhodobacterales > Rhodobacteraceae > Thermohalobaculum. Next base: position 2,091 of record JBCDFC010000022.1, read on the forward strand.
GGGCGAAGGCACCGGTGGGCGTCGTCGCGAACTCGCTGCCTCAGGCGCTTATTCTCACAGCGATTGTCATCGGCTTCGGCCTTCTCGTCTTCACGCTCTGCCTCGTGCTGCGCGCCTATGCGGAGTTCGGGACGGCCGATAGCGGCGGCATGCGCCTGGCTGAGCCCGAGGAGAAGATGACCCCCGCGACGCTCGATCCGGAGCTGCGCTGATGCTGATGGCCGCACCCATTCTGGTGCCGCTCGCTTCGGCCGTGATCCTCTTCCTCATCCGGCGGAGCGCGTGGCACAAACTCGTCTCGCTGATCTCGGCGGCGAGCCTTGTCGTGATAGGCGGCACGATCCTCGCCACGGCGATCGGCGACGGGCCGCAGGCAGCGCAGATGGGCGGCTGGGCCGCGCCCTATGGCATCACCTTGGCGGCCGACACGCTCTCGGGCGCGATGGTGCTGATCACCGGCATCGCGCTTTTCACGGCGCTCATGTTCGCGGTGATCGAGGTCGATGAGGCGACCAACCGGCTCGGCTTCCACGCGCTCAGCCACGCGATGGCGGGCGGCGTCTGCGGCGCCTTCATGACCGGGGATATCTTCAACCTCTATGTCTGGTTCGAGGTCATGCTGATCTCGTCCTTCGGCCTCCTGGTGATCGGCGGGGGGCGGCGGCAGATCGACGGCGCGATGAAATACGTCGCGCTGAACCTCGTCGGTACCATCGCGTTCCTCACAGGCGTGGGGCTTCTCTACGGGAGCGCCGGCACGCTCAACATGGCCGATCTCGGTGTGAAGCTGCAGGGGCGCATGGACGAAACAGCGGTGCTCGGCGCGGCTGCGATGTTGCTTTTTGCCTTCGGGGCGAAGGCTGCGCTTTTCCCCGTCTTTTTCTGGCTGCCGGCGTCCTACCACACCCCGGCGGCGGCGACCTCCGCGCTTTTCTCGGCACTGCTGACGAAGGTCGGCGTCTACTCGATCCTGAGGGTCTTCACGCTCGTCTTCGCGCCTGGGGACCCGACGATCTCGACCTTTCTGCTCGTCGCGGCCGGCTTCACCATCGCTCTTGGCGCTGTTGGCGCTGCGGCAGAGAGTGAGCTGCGTCGGATCTTCTCCTTTCACATCGTCAGCCAGATTGGGGTGATGACCCTCGGCCTCGCCATCGGGACCGAGCTCGCGCTCTCAGGCGCTGTCTTCTACTTCTTCCACCACATCCCGGCGATGATGGCGCTGATCCTGCTCGGGGGCTTGATCGGGCGGGAATGCGGGTCCGAGCGGTTGGACCGGCTCGGCGGCCTCTGGACCGCAGGGCCATGGCTCGGCGTGCTGTTCCTGATCCCGATGCTGAGCCTCATCGGCGTGCCCCCGCTCTCGGGTTTCTGGGCCAAGCTTTTCATGATCAGGGCAAGCTTTGAGGCGGGTCAGATGCTGCTCGGTGCCCTGATCCTGATCGCCTCAGTCCTCACCTTCTTCTATCTCGGCCGGGTCTTCGTCTCCGCCTTCTGGCAGCCACGGCCCGGCGTGGAGGAGGCGGCGCTGCCGGCCGTCTTTCCGCACCGGCTGCTGGTGATCCCCGTTCTGCTTCTCGCAGGCGTCACGGTCGGGATCAGCCTCTTCCCCGACAACTTCTACGGCATCGCGAACCAGGCTGCGGGTGAGCTTTCAGATCCGTTGCCTTATCTGCGCGTCGTGCTGGGAGATCCGAGATGATCCGCTTGGTCATGAAGCCCGTCCACATCGTCTGGCTGATCGTTTTCTTCCTGTGGGAGCTGATCAATTCGGCATGGCGCGTTTTCATCGCCGTCTTTGCGCGGAAGATCGATGTGACGCCGCGCTTCCACGCCCTGCCGCTGGACGCTAGGAGCGACGTTCAGATCACGATGACCGCGAACATGATCACGCTCACCCCGGGTACGTTGACGGTGGACGTGTCGCCCGACCGCAAGCATCTTCTGATCCACTCGATGTTCACCGAGGAAGGCACCGACATGGTGAATGCAAGCATCAAGGACGGGCTGGAGAAAGTGGTGATGAGGGCGACGCAATGAGCGTGATGGGCGCTGTGATCGACGGCCCGCTCGCTTGGGGCGTGGCGATTTGCGGATTGCTGATCTCTGGCGGCATCCTCTGCACCGTTTGGCGGCTTGTGATCGGGGAGACGCTGCCCGACCGGGTGGTCGCGCTCGATCTGCTATCGATGCTGCTCACAGCGCTCTTGGTGCTCTTCGCCGTCGCCGTGAGGAACAACTCCTATCTCGATGCGGCCCTGGCGCTTGCGCTGATCTCGTTCCTCGGCACGGTCGCCTTCGCCCGCTATGTGGAGCGTCGCTTCCGCAAGGACGAGGCGCCCGCACCGGATCCCGAACCCAAGATCGAGGTGGGGGCGCGCGATGCTTGAGCTTGTGGTCGAGATCCTGGCGGCGCTCTGCTTGGTCGCGGGTGGCCTGCTCTGCTTCGCGGCGGGCCTTGGCATTGTCCGGTTCCAGGACGTCTTTCTCCGCATGCACGCGGCGACCAAGGCCGGGACCCTGGGGCTTATGTTCATCGTCCTCGCGCTCTGCCTTGTTGCGCCTGGGCTTGAGACAGCCATCAAAGCGGGCCTCGTCTCGGTCTTCATGATCATCACCGCCCCGGTCGGCTCGCATCTCATCGGACGTGCGGCGTTCCGGACGGCCGCTCCGTTCTGGAGCGGCACGGGCGTCGATGAGGATTGCGAGGTCTTCCGCGTCGGTGCTGCAACCGCGCGCATGCGGGCCGAAAAAGACTAAGCCTCGGCTCCGCGCCCGATTGCCGCGCCGCGTCACGGGACTAAGTTCTTATTTATGACCTTTACCTCTTCCAGGCATGGTCAGGAGGAGCCGTGAGCGCGTTCGACATGAAATCTGCCGCCCCGGTTCCCCGCCCAGCCACCGCCGCCCCGCTCGAGGCTCGACCCTATCGCAGCATCGCCGTCATCGGCGGCGGTGCCTGGGGGTCGGCCCTTGCGGTCGTTGCGGCGCGCGCCGGGCGGCGGACGATGCTGTGGACCCGCCGGCAGACTGTGGCGGACGACATCAACGTGAATCGCCGGAACAGCGCCTTTCTGGGTGAGATCCCGATGCCCCAGGGGGTGACGGCGACGACGGATTTCGAGGCCGCGTGCCAGGGGGCGGAGGCAGTCCTGCTGGTCACGCCATCGGGCACGATCCGCGAGATCGCGGAGCGCCTGAACGCCGCCTTGCCCCATCACGTGCCGGTCATCGTATGCGCCAAGGGGATCGAGGACGGCACAGGCTTTCTCATGGCCGACGTGGTCGCCGATGCCGCCCCTGGCCGCCCGGTCGGTGCGCTCTCGGGCCCAAGTTTCGCGGATGAGACCGCGCGGGGCGACCCGACCGCTGTCACCGTCGCCAGCAATTTTCAAAGCGACCGCTACGCCGACACGCATGCCGACCTCGCCACACGCGCCGATCAGCTTGCCGCGCGCATGGCCGTCTCGCTCACGACCGAGAGCTTCAGGCCTTACGTCTCCGACGATCTCATCGGGGTCGAGGTCGGCGGCGCCGTGAAGAACGTGCTCGCCATCGCCTGCGGCATGGCGACGGGCGCAGGCTTCGCTGCCAATACGCGCGCGGCCCTCATCACCCGTGGCCTTGATGAGATGAAGGGATTGGCCGAGGCGCTCGGCGGCAAGCGCGAGACGGTAACCGGCCTCTCCGGCATCGGCGACCTCACGCTCACCTGCTCGAACCTCTCCAGCCGCAATTTCAGCTATGGCGTCGAGATGGGCGAGGGGAAGCGCGGGGACGAGATCTTCGGCGGTAAGCGCAAAGTGGTCGAGGGTGTGCGCAACGCCGTCGCCGCCACCGACCTCGCCCGGCGCAAGGGCGTGGTGATGCCGATCTGCGAGACGGTGCGTGCCATCGTGCATGAGGGCAAGCCGCTGGGTGAGAGTTTCGCCGCCCTTTGGTCCCGCCCGCTCGAGGCTGAGCCGCGGGCGCTCGAGCTTATTCTCGATCACCCGGCGGACCCGGCCGCCATCCGCCGCTTCGCCGACGCCTGGGAGGAGTGAGATGACCGCTCTAGGGGCTGAGACGGCCGGTGGCGAAGAGAGCACTGACGCGGACGATGTGGCATCTGCAGCGGCTTGGCGCTTCGTGCTTGCGACCGATCTCGACGGGACGTTCCTCGGTGGGAGCGAACCGGATCGGCTCGCCCTCTATCGCTGGATCGAGACGCATCGCGCCAAGGTCGGCCTCATCTTCGTGACCGGCCGCGATCCGCGCTTTATCGAAGGGCTGTGCGCCGACACGCCGGTGCCATGGCCCGATTTCGTCGTCGGCGATGTGGGCACCACCATCGCCCGGATGGAGCCGGCGGGCCCCGGCGGCCGCGTCGCCCCGATCGCAGCGCTCGAGGCGCAAATCGCAGCCATCTGGTCCGATGCGGGCCCGCGCGTGCGCGCAGCCCTCGACGGCCATCCCGGTCTTTCGCTGCAGCCGACCGCGTTCCGCTATCGCGTGAGTTACGACTACGATCCCGTGACCTATGACGCTCGGGCCGAGGCCGTTGTCGCCGAACTCGGGCTCGACCACCTGATCTCGGCCGACTGCTACTTCGACGTGCTGCCAAAGGGCGTCTCCAAGGGCCCGTCGATCACCCGGCTCGCCGAGCACCTAGCCCTCGATCCGGGCAGGGTTCTCGTGGCGGGCGACACGATGAACGACTACTCTATGTTCGAGACGCGCTTTCACGGGGTCGCCGTCGGCGGTTCAGAAGAACCGCTCCTCGCGCGTGTCGCGGCCAAGGACCACGTGCACAAAGCCGAAGGTATCGGTGCCGCTGGGATCATGGAGGCCATCGCAGCCTTTGGTCTTTTCGATCCCGCTCCGAGCTGAAGCGAGACAATTAGAACAAGACCTCTCGGGAGGAGGACAGAATGTCGAAGCTCGTGATCGTCTACCATCGCCAGCCCTATGAGGAGGTGATCGAAGACGGCAAGCTTGTCCGCAAGGAGAACAAGAGCCCGAACGGCATCGTCCCGACGCTGAAAAGCTTCTTCGGCCGCCACGAGCAGGGCGCCTGGGTTGCCTGGAAATACGCCGACGACCCAACCGACCCGGATTTCGAGCGCGTCATCACCATCGAGGACAGCTACGGGAGCTACGAAGTGAGCCGCCTACCGCTCACCAAGGAACAAGTCTCGAGCTTTTATCATGTGACCTCGAAGGAGGCGATCTGGCCGATCCTCCATTCCTTCAAGGACCGCTACAACTACGACCCCGTCGACTGGCCGACCTTTCGCGAAGTGAACTGGGCTTTTGCCGAGGCCGCAGCGCGCGAGGCCGACGAGGACAGCGTGATCTGGGTGCACGACTACAATCTGTGGCTCGTGCCGATGTATCTGCGCCAGCTCAAACCCGAGGCGCGCATCGCCTTTTTCCACCACACGCCGTTTCCGGCGGCCGACATGTTCAACGTCTTGCCCTGGCGGCGCGAGATCATCGAGAGCCTGTTGTCCTGCGATATCGTCGGGTTCCATGTTCCGCGCTACGCGGCGAATTTCGTAAGCTGCGCGCATAGCCGGTTCGACGTGAAAGTCGTCGGCGAGGAGCCCACGCGCCAGGATTTCTCCCCCGCGGGCCAGGCTCTGTCGGAGCGCACGACCTTCACTGAGATCGACTATGAGGGGCGGCGCATCCTCCTCTCCGCCTTCCCCGTCGGCGTCGATGTCGAATACATCGAAGAACGCGCGCGCGCCGAGGAAACGGCCGAGCTGAAAGCGCAGATCCGCCAGGAACTGGGTGGCAAACGGCTGATCATCTCTGTCGGCCGCACGGACTACACCAAAGGCGGGATCGAGCTCTTGCAGGCCTATGAGCGGCTTTTGGAGCGGCGCCCGGCATTGCGCGGAGAGGTCCGGCTGATGCTGGTTTCGGTCAGCGCCAACCGCAACATGGAGGCCTATGCGGAGGTGCAGGAGGCGATCGAGGCGCTGGCTGGGCGGATCAACGGTTCCTATGGCAGCTTCGAATGGCAGCCGGTCTCGCTCATCTCGACACCGATCCCATTCCGTGAGCTGATCGCCTATTACCGCGCCGCCGATGTCGCCTGGATCACGCCGCTGGCCGACGGCCTAAACCTTGTCGCCGAGGAGTTCGTGGCGGCGCGCACCGATGGCGACGGCGTGCTGGTCCTGTCCGAGTTCGCGGGCGTCGCGGTCGAGATGGCCGAGGCGGTGCTCACCAACCCTTTCTCCAATCGCTCGATGGATGCAGCCATCGATCAGGCCCTCGATATGGCGGAGGAGGACCGCCGCGCCCGCATGGCCGCCCTCCGCGCCAAAGTGCACCGCTACGACATCGAGGCCTGGGCGCAGGAGCAGCAGCGCTTGTTCGATACGCTGAAGGCGATGCGCTCGGATCTAGACGCCGCCTGAACGCTTTCGCGGACGTCAGAAGCGCTGCGCTGCGCTGATCGAGCCGCGCGCTGCACAGTAGCGGCGCAGCAGGTCGAGCGGGCTGAACGCCGCACCGTCCCAAACCATGGTGCAGGCGAGCGACATGCCCGTTTGCGCGGCCGCGACACCGGCGGCCACGCGCGCCGTCTTGGTGCGATCGCCATCCGCCGCGCCGATGATGTTGGCGTTGAAGCGGGCGAGATCGGCGGGGTTCTGCGGCAAGGCGCAACCCGAGAGCAGGGTCGCGAGCACGAGAATGCGAAGGGGTCGGCGCATGAAGGGCCTCCTGAGCGATTGCGGTCGACGGGGAGAATGAGGCCATTGCTCGGCCGTTGCGCACCGGCGGGGAGCAGCGCGCGCTACAGCCGTCCACCCGCACTGCTGGGCTGAGGGGGCCAGGCGGTGTGAGTGGAGCGAAGCGGCGTTGCGAGAAACGCGGAGGCAGCGTTCGCACGATGTTAGGAGGTTTGGGCCCATCATGTCGTGGGTGGGCGCGGAGCCCGAGGGAAGCCCGAGGGAAGCCCTGAGTGCGGCGCCCCTTCGCGAAACAACCGAGCGAGCAGTGGTTCACGACGCAACCGGCCCTGTCCGCCGATGGTCGGAAGGATAGGGTGCTTCCCGGGCGGCAGATGATGCGCCGGGACCTCTCGCTCCGCGGAGCGGACCCGTTGACCAGGAGACTTCACAACGTCCAGCACGCCCCGGTCGCCGTCGAGCCGAAGGTGCCCTCAGCCGACTGGCAGCTCAGACCCGGGGCAGCGGCGCTCGTCACCGAAGTGCGCGCCAACGTCTCGACATGTTCACCCGGTCGCCTCGGCGCGACGGGGTTGCGCACGCGGTCTGGCGGGCGGCTGTCTTACTCCGCTGCTGCGGCGGTCGGGGCAAGGCGCAGGCGGGTGCGTGCGGCCGCGTATTCGCGCGAAAGGCGGCTGACGATCTCAGCGGCCCCTTCGACGGATTTCACCGCGCCGACACCCTGCCCAGCACCCCAAATTTCCTTCCAGCTCTTGGGCTTAGAAGAGCCGTCCGAGAAGTTCATCGCCGACGGGTCGCTTTCGGGCAGGGCGTCGGGATCCATTCCGGCATTACGGACCGAACCCTTCAGATAGTTCCCGTGCACGCCCGTGAAGAGCGACGAATACACGATGTCGTCCGAAGCGCTGTCGACGATCATCTGCTTGTATTCGGGCATCGCGTTCGCCTCGTGGCTCGCGATGAAGGCCGAGCCGATATAGGCGAAATCGGCGCCCATGGCCTCCGCCGCCAGCACCGCATCGCCCGTCGCGATGCTGCCCGACAGAAGCAGCGGGCCGTCGAACCATTCCCGGATCTCCTGGACGAGCGGGAAGGGCGAGGTGGTGCCCGCATGCCCGCCCGCACCTGCCGCCACCGCGATCAGCCCGTCCGCCCCCTTTTCGACCGCCTTTCGCGCAAATCGATTGTTGATGATGTCGTGGAGCGTGATCCCCCCGCAGGCATGCGCCGCCTCGTTCACTTCGACACGGGCGCCGAGCGAGGTGATCCAGATGGGCACCTTCCAGCGATGGCAGATCTCGATATCGCGCTCGAGCCGAACATTCGAGCGATGCACGATCTGGTTGACCGCAAAGGGGGCGGCCGGCGTGTCGGGGTTCGCCTGGTTATGCGCATCGAGCGCCTCGGTGATCTCCTTCAGCCAGGCCTCCAGCATCACCGGCTCACCCGGCTTCTCGCGTGCATTCAGCGCGGGGAAGCTGCCGACGATGCCGGCCTTGCACTGCGCGATCACGAGCTTGGGGTTTGAGACGATGAAGAGCGGGGCGCCGATCACCGGCAGTGAGAGGCCGCGAAGGGCAGTGGGCAAAGTCGAGCGCATCATCGTGTTCCCGTCTCGGCAGGCGCGGCTCCATCGGTGGCGGTCGAGCCTTCGCCCTCAGAAGTTTCCGTATACGTCAACTCATTGCATGGCGCGCGCCCGATGACTAGCCCCGACGTTGCGACAGCTCCCTCGCCAATGGCGACGAGCGATGTCTCGAGCCGGCCAAGCCGGGCTGCGTGAACGGCGCAGAACACTGAGAAGCGCGCGAGCGCCTCGGCGAGCGCAGCGGCCCGCCCCTCGCCAAGACCCGCCTCGAGCGCCATCAGACGCGCCGCTTCCACACCGAATGGACAGAGCCTGTGCGCCCCGGCGCCGGGCTGCGGCGAAGGCGAAGACCCTGCAAGCACGATCTGCGATCCCCAGATCGCATCATCCTCGAACGAGAGTTGGGCGTAGATCTCCGCACTCCCGGTTTCAGAGGCGGGCAGGCCGAGGGCGGGCAGCGCCGCCCCGACCAAAGTCTTGAGAGGTACGTCTTCTGCCGCCTCCGGCAGTCGCGCCCTCAGGGGCAGGCGCGGCGGCTGCTCTTCAGCCTCGGACAGGCCGGCGCCGATGCGGATGAGGGCTGCCGCTGCCGCTAGGGCTCTCGAAGCGTCCGGCACGACCGGGATTTGCGCGTTGTCGACCAGCGCCTGCATATCGTCCGGCAGGAAGGCTGCATGCAGGAACACGGGCGCCTGTGGGCCCTGATCCCATGCCGCTTCGGCGGCTTCGGCCAGTGCTTCCAGCACTTGCGGCGCCTCTTCATGCCCCGGCGCGCGCCAGACCCCAAGCAGCAGATCGCGCCCTCGGGAGGAGAGGAGCGCCGTGAGCTCCCGGCCAAGCCCGGATGGTGCGCCGGGACTGAGTGGCAGGGGTTCCAGGGATAGGCCAAGCTCGGCGGCAGCAGGCGTGAGCTGCGCTTCGATCGCCGCGAGATCTCGTCGATCTGCGGCGAGACCCACGCGCGCGCCCTGGGGCAGACGCCGCATCCGGCAGGCCTGAACGATGTCGAGACCGGCTTCGAGGCTCGTGATTTCCAGCGCGCCGGATGCGGAAAGGACGGCGCCGAGGCGATCATCCGGCCCCCGCCGGTCCGCACGCACAACCAGGACTGGGCGGCGCTTGACGCGCGCTTTGGCCAGCGCGGCGGCTAAGGCCTGACCTTCGCCGGGCCGATCCGGCGCCTTCTCCACGATCGCGAGGATCGGCAGGCCGGCGGCTCCGCTGTCGCCAAGGAGGAGATGGAGCGCCTCGGCGAAACCGATGCCGGCGCCCCGGCCAATGCCGATCATGCTGCGCGGAGCGATGCTCCGTTTCGCAGACATTCCAACAAGCTGCGCGGCATAGCTCTCTCCCGCAATGATCGCGGCGAAGGCGCCACCGCTGCCGTCACGGATCGGCATGATCGGCATCGACGCGGCACCGGGGCCTGTGGCGATCCGGCTTGGCGCGTGGATCAGCCCGCCCGCGTCGGGGCCCAGAACCGCGATTCCCGTCTCCTCGGCGATGTCGGCAAGCTCGCGATCGAGCGCGAGGCCTCCCTCTGCGTTCGGATCGTCGGGCGGCAGGACGAGGGCCACGCGCGTGCCAGCGGTGGCGAGCCCTTTCAAAGTCTCACCAAGGGCCGGCGTGTCCGCTGCAAGCACCGCCAACTCCGCCTTGCCCGCCGAAGCAAGCTCGATGACCGTCGCCGCCTCGTCCGCATGCTCCCCTTCAGCCGGGCCGATGGGCAGAAGCCTGCCCTCGAAACCTGCCCGACGCAGCGATGCGAGCGCCAGGCTCGTAGAGTTTGTGCCGCCTTCGGCCGCGCCGACGAACGCCATCGCTTGGGCCTCGAGCAGTGTCTCCGTGCGCAATGGCAGGCGCGCGCGGATGGCGCCGGTCGGTCGCGGTCCGTCCTCGAGCCCGAGAAACGCCGTCAAAGCTTCGGCGAAACGTGCGGGCGGCGCAGCCTCGTCAAGCGTCCAAAACCGGCGCCCCGCTGCCGCCAGCTCCGCGGAAAAGCCAAGCGATGTCGCCGCTTCGGTAAGCCTGCGGGTCACCACGAAGACATGCGAAAGGTATAAACCGCTGTCGCCGGTGAAACCGCAGCCGCCTGCTTTGACCCTTTTGCCGCTTTCCGTCTCGACCCAGATCTCGATCTCGTCGGGGCCCTGCCGCAGGACGACCGCGTGATGATCGGCGAGGATGGCGAGGGCCGGTCGGGCTTCGGGCGGACAGCGCTCCACAAGCTCGCCAGGCAGGGTGGGAGATGCCATTGAGGCGCTCCTCCTGTTCTGTTCACGCTGTGCCACGGGGGGACGGGTGACACAGCCATAGCGTTCGTAACGTGCCACCGCCGATGGCGAAAGGCCCGCGAGCCCCGGTCCACCGTCCATGCGCGGTTCCTTTACCTATGGTCCTTAAGGCGGACGAAATGTGGAGTTGGTTGCTAAAGGCTGATCCAACTGTACCGCCGCTTTCGATCCCGCTCAGACGGCGGCTCAGCGCGCGGGAGATGACCCGTCGCTATGTTCTAGCCATCGTACTCCTCGTCATCTTCTCGCTTGCCCAATCCGTGCTGGCGGATCGGGTGAAGGAGGCGTCGCTCGTCGCGGCGGAGGAGATCAATCTTGCTGGCCTCCAGCGCTCGCTCGCACAGCAGATCGGGCTCGCCTCCTATGCGTTGATCGAGGCCAAGGATCCGCGCGAAGTCTCGATTGCGCAGGAGCAGCTGCGCGTTGCGGCGACAATGCTGCTGGAGGGGCACATTAAGTTGCTCCCGGGCACGACCTCGATTGCCGGAACGCGCGAGCTGAGCGCCGTTTTCTTCGAGCCTGTTCTCGGCCAGGACAGCTTGAACGTTATGCTGAGATCGGCGGTCAGCGAGGCTGAGAGGCTTGCGGCGCTCTCGCCACCAGCGGCCATGTCGGTCGCTTCGAAGCGCGACGCCCAGCGGCTGATCGGTAGGGTGGATGGGCCGCTCTACAGCGCGCTGGACCAGGCCGTGGATGCGCTCCGCCAATCCAAGGCTCGCTGGCAGGCGCGCACCACGCAGCTCACCATGGTGGTCAATGCGGGCGGTATCCTGCTCGCGATCTGCATCGGCCTTTTCATGTTTCGGCCCATGGTGCACGGCATCGTCAGGCATCAGGCGAAGCTGAACGCGATGATGCAGGAGGCGCATGACGCGGCCCTCCGCGATGGGCTGACCTGGTTGCCGAATCGGCAGTTCTTGGAACGGCGCCTGGCCGCCATCATCGAAGATCAGACGCGCGAGGGGACGCTCATTGGCGTCATCCATGTCGAGATCGACCGCTTGCAGCAGGTCCAAGACGCGCTCGGCCATGAGGCGGCGGACACGGTGCTCTGCCAATTGGCGGAGCGGCTGAAGAAGGACGCAGGCCCCGAGGATCTTGTCGGGCGCATCGATGGCCGGGTCTTCGCGATCGTCTTGTCCGATCTCTACGAAGAGGAGGAGGCGCTGTCTTTGGCAGCGCGCATCGTGCAGATCGTGGCGGAGCCGATCGCGCTCCAAGACGGGGCCTGCCGTGTGACGGCTTTCGCAGGGGCGGCGGCAGATTCAGTCGATACGGTGACGGCGCCGCAGCTCATGATGGATGCGAGCTTAGCTCTCTCCCGCGCGCGCAGTTCCTACCATCGAACCGGGCTCTACACGCCGGAACTGCGGCGGAGCTTCGAGGAACGCAACAAAGTCGCGCTGGCGCTCAAGGGCGCAATCGAGTGCGGGCAGATCGAGCCCTGGTTTCAACCGCAGCTCGATGCCACCACGGGCCGGCTCCTCGGCGTGGAGGCGCTGGTCCGCTGGAACGACCCGGAGCGTGGGCCCCAGAACGCCTCGCGCTTTCTCTCGGTAGCGGAAGAGCTTGGTCTCATCCGAGCTGTCGACGATCTTGTGCGCCGTCAAAGCCTCGATGCGCTATGCGCGATGCGCGAAGCTGGGATCGAGCTGCCGCGCCTCGGTCTCAACGTGACGCTGGCGCAGCTCTGCGAAAAGGGGTTCGAGGATCGTCTACTCTACGACATTCAGTCAGCAGGCCTCATGCCGAGCGATATTGCGCTGGAGCTGCTGGAGACGGTCTTTACCGAAGGGCGACAGGAAGGCGTTGCGTCGCGCGTGGTCGATCTGGCCGAAGCTGGCTTCTATGTCGAGCTCGACGACTTCGGCACGGGGCACTCCGCGTTGTCGGCCCTGCGCGACCTGAAAGTCCATCGCGTGAAGATCGACTCGAGCTTCGTGCACGATGTTCACCGCAGGCCGCAGGTTGCGCGCTTCACCGGCGCGCTGATCAGTCTCGCGAAGGCCATGGAGATCGATGTGCTGAGCGAAGGGGTCGAGCGTGAAGGAGAGCGTGCCTGGCTCGAAAACGCTGGTTGCCACGCCATGCAGGGCTTCCTCTTCGCCAAACCGATGTCGTTGGAACCCTTCATCGACTGGGCGAAGCAGCGCTCCTTCGGCGACAGCGAGACGAAGAACGCCGTCGCGACCTAGGCGCTGCGATGCGGCGCGGGCGCGCGTCTACGAGCGCCCCTCCTCCACGGCGTGACAGGCGACGCGCGTCGATCCGGCCATCCGCATCACCGGACGCTCCTCGCGGCACCGATCCACGGCTAGAGGGCAGCGCGGATTGAACGGGCAGCCTTTCGGCGGATTGATCGGATCCGGGATTTCTCCCTTCGGCGGCGGCACCTCCCGGCCAAAGGCGTCGAGCCGCGGCGCCGCGTCGAGCAGCATCCGCGTATAGGGATGCCGAGGCGTGGCGAAGAGCGTGTCGCGCGGCGCCTCCTCCATAAGCGCACCGAGATAGAGAACCCCAATCCGATCAGCCATATAGCGGACAACGCTAAGATCATGGCTGATGAAGAGATAGGTGAGGCCGAGATCCGACTGCAGATCCCGCATTAGGTTCAACACCTGCGCCTGCACCGAGACATCGAGTGCTGAGGTCGGCTCGTCGCAGACGATGAATTTGGGCTTCGAGGATAAGGCCCTGGCGACGCAGATGCGCTGCCGCTGCCCGCCCGAGAACTCATGCGGGAACTTCTCCACATCCCTGGCCGAGAGGCCCACTTGCTCGAGAAGAGCACCGGGTCCGCCGTCGAGGCGATGACCGAGGGTGCGCGCGGGTTCCGCCACGATGTCCCCCACCCGCCAACGTGGGTTCAGCGACGCATAGGGATCTTGGAAGACCATCTGGATCTCTGCGCGCGCGCGCCGCCGCCGACGGGCACTACGCTCGCGGAAGAGATCGGTGCCGCCGATCTTCACGCTGCCCGAGGAAGGGGGGAGAAGGCCGACCGCGATCTTGCCGATCGTCGACTTTCCAGACCCCGACTCACCCACGAGCGCATAGACGCCTCGGTCGGGGATCTGAAAGCTCACATTGTTTACGGCGGTAAGGATCGCGCGTTCGCCACCCTCGATCAGGCGGTTGAGCCAGGGTTTGGAGACGTCGAACTGCCGCGTGAGGCCGCTCACCTCGACACGGGCGGCCGGTTCTTCGGGCGCTTGCGCCTCGGGTTCAGGCGTTTCGCGGATCTCGACGGTCATGCTCATGATACGCGGTCCATCCGGCGCTCGCGTGCGCGTACCCAGCAGGCCGCGCGTCCTCCGCAGGCGTCGATGGTCGGCCTTGGGTCGAGAAAGCAGCCGGCCTCAGCCTGCGGGCAGCGGGGATGAAATGCACAGCCTGGCGGGATCGCATCGAGCCTCGGCATCGCGCCTGGGATCTGCGCCAGCCGCTTGCCGGGCGCGGTCGCCATCGGCGTCGAGGCCATCAGCCCTTCCGTATAGGGGTGCGCTGGGCGCCCAACGACGTCGGCGACCGGCCCAATCTCGGCCAGCCGGCCCGCATACATTACGGCGACACGATCCGCCGCCTCGGCGATGACGCCCATGTCATGAGTGATCAGCATGACCGCCGTGCCGCGTTCTCGGCAAAGCCGCTTGAGGAGCGCGATGATCTGGGCTTGGACGCTCACATCGAGGGCGGTCGTCGGCTCATCGGCGATGACGAGCTTCGGCTCGGCGCAGAGCGCGAGGGCAATGACGACCCGCTGACGCATGCCGCCCGAGAACTCGTGCGGATAGCTCCGAAGCCGGTCCTCCGCCCCTGGGATGCCGACTTCGAGCAAGGCGGCGAGCGCGCGCTCCTCGGCCTCTCGCCGTGGGACGCCCAGATTGCTCCGAATGGTCTCTGTAAGCTGATCGCCGACCCGGATGAGGGGGTTCAGCGAGGTCAGCGGATCTTGAAACACCATCCCGATCCGACGCCCGCGGATTTCGCGAAGCTGTTCGGGCCGCATCAGATCGAGCCTTTGTCCGGCAAGCCGGATCGCGCCTGACGCGATGTGGGTCGGTGGATCGAAGAGGCCGATCACGGCCGAGCCCATCATGGATTTGCCCGCGCCCGACTCGCCCACGACCCCAAGCACTTCGCCCGCCGCGATATCGAGGCTGACGCCATCGACCGGGCGCAACACGCCGCGCCGTGTCGGGATTTCGACGATAAGGTCGCGGACTTGCAGAACCGATGCCGCCCGCACGCGGGCTTTCGGCTTCGCAGGGCGCGCCCGCATCGGGAAATGCACCGTGGTCTTCTGCTGGGCGCCCATCAGCGGAGCCTTGGATTAAGGGCCGTACGCAGCCAGTCGCCGAGGAGATTGACGCTGAGCGCCAGGACAAGAAGGGTCATCGCCGGGAAGAACAAAATCCACCACTCTCCAGAGAACAGAAAACCTTGGCCGATGCGGATCAGGGTGCCGAGGCTCGGCTGCGTGGGCGGCGCGCCGACACCAAGAAAACTGAGCGTCGCCTCGGTGATGATCGCGAGTGCGAGGCCGATGGTGGCGATCACCAGCACGGGCGAGAGCGCGTTCGGCAGCACATGCTGGAACATGATGCCGAGCGGGGAGCGACCGATGAGGCGGGCGGCCTGGACGTATTCGCGCTGCTTCTCGACCAGCGTCGAGGAGCGGACGACGCGGGCGAATTGCACCCAATCCGACAGGCCGATGGACACGATCAGGACCCAGATCGCCATCTCATCCCGTTGGTCTGGCGGCACCAAGCCTTGCGCGACACCGAAGATCAGCATCGCGACGAGGATCGAGGGGAAGGTGAGCTGCACATCCGCGAGACGCATGATGATCGTCTCGAGCCAGCCGCCCAAATACCCCGCGAGAAGGCCGAGCACGATGCCGATGACCATCGCCAAGAGCACCGCCGCCGCGCCGACGAAGAGCGATATGCGAAGGCCGAACAGGATCGCGGAGAACACGTCCCGTCCCTGATCGTCCGTGCCGAGCCAGAAACTCTCACCGGTGAAGGCGTTCGGCTCCATCGGCGGGGTGAAACCGTTCATGAGGTTCAGGGTCGCTGGATTGAACGGATTATGGGGCGCGATCACCGGCGCAAGGATGGCCCCGAGCACGAGGACGGTCACTAAGACGGCCGCCGTCACCGTCACCGGCGAGCGGCGGAACGAGTGGGCGAGATCGCTATCCCAGGCGCGGGCAAGAGCGCTCATCGGCGTCTCCGGCTGGCTATGAGCATGGTCGCGCGCCCAATGCGACGCACAAACACATGCAGGTTGGGCGAAATCCGTTCAAACACGACCGTGACCTAGCGCGCTGCCGCTGCACGGTCGACCCGAAGCCTTGGATCGATCGCCACGTAAATCAGGTCGACCACGAGATTGATGGCGACGAACATGACGGAGATGATCATGAGATACGCGGCCATCACCGGGATATCGACGAACTGCACCGCGTTGATGAAGAGAAGCCCGACCCCTGGCCATTGAAAGACCGTCTCTGTGATGATGGCGAAGGCGATGATCGAGCCGAGCTGGAGGCCCGTCACCGTGATCACCGGGAGAAGCGTGTTCTTGAGCGCGTGCCCGAAATTCACAGCCCGCTCCGATAGCCCGCGGGCGCGTGCAAACCGGATGTAGTCGGCGCGCAGAACCTCGAGCATCTCAGAGCGTACGAGCCGCATGATCAGCGTCATCTGATAGAGGCCGAGGGTGATCGAGGGCAGGATCAGGGCGCGCAGGCCGCTCTCGGTCAGGAAGCCGGTACTCCACCAGCCGAGATCGACAGTGTCTCCCCGCCCGAAACTCGGCAGCCAGCCAAGCTCCACCGCGAAGACGTAAATGAGCAGGATGCCGATCAGGAACGTCGGGAGCGATACGCCGATGAGCGATGTGGTCATCACGACGCTCGCGAGCCAGCCTCGTTGGTAGATCGCGGTGAAGACGCCGAGGCCGATGCCTGCGACGAGCGCGAAGAGGCCGGAGACCGCTGCGAGTTCGAGCGTGGCGGGGGCGCGCTCGGCAATAAGGTCCGAGACCGGGCGGCCCTGCCTGAAGCTCACGCCGAACTCTCCCTGCACAGCGCCGCTGAGGAACCGCCAGTACTGCACCGGGAAGGGATCGTTCAGGCCGAGGCGTTCGCGTAGCTCGGCAACATCGGTCTGCGTGCGCTCCTGACCCAGCATGTTCTCGACCGGGTCGCCCACGAAGCGGAAGAGCGAGAACGCGATCAGCCCCGTGAGCAACAGCACGAGCGCCGATTGGAACAGCCGTCTCAAGATATAGGCGAGCATCCCGCGCTCCGCTGGCTTTCTGGCTTGGGGCCTTAGGGCGCCTCAACATCACGCGGGGCCGCGGCGAGCGCAATCCCAGGGAAGGGGCCGGTCCAGCCTTTAGGATGATTTTCCATTTTCTTCAGGTTTTCGGACCGCCCGCCCGCCAGATGGCAGGAGCGCCCGATCAGGGTGCGCATCCGATGAGGAGCGAGAGATGAGCTCGGTGTGGCAGGGCCCATTGCCGGTGAGGGGTATGGGGCAAGGTGCTGGGGCAGGCCGCATCACGCGGCGACGGCGCCGCGGCCGACGCACGCGCCAAGAGCGCATCATCCCAGGGTCGAACAGGCCCAGCCCGCAACGCATCGCAAACATGGAGAGAGAGATGGAGATGCACACCCCCGCCTCGTTGAGGCAGCTACACGGACTGGACGCCGTTTCGCGGCGCGCGCCGCGGCATCGGGCGTTGACGGTGTTTTGGAGGTGGCTTGCCGAGCGGTACCTGATGGTCCGGCGGGCGCAAGCCAATCGCCGCGCCTATGCCCGGCTTTTGAACATGAGCGATCGGGAGCTTAAGGATATCGGCCTCTCCCGCGACGCGATTGTCGAGGCTTTGCGCCAGCCGCTGAGCCACTGGAAGCAATGACGCGATATGGCGGCCCCGCTCAGCGATGGCCGGGACCTTGCCAGCACCTGCCGCTCGACGCTGTCCGGGGCCCTTGGGTCACGGATTGCCGGCATCGGGCGACAGCTCTGCCGCCTTTCCTTGGCATTCGCGCAACGACATGCGATCTCCGCGCCAACTGATCGATGCCGGAGCCGCCAGGATGGCCGAGTACATTGCCCTAGCCGTGATCTTCTTCGTGGTGCTGACGATCGCCTACGCGGTGATCTACATCCATGACATTCCTTACAAAATCGCCGTCGAGCGGAACCATCCGCACCAGGATGCGATCCATGTGGCGGGCTGGATCAGTCTACTCACCTTGCATGTAATCTGGCCGTTCCTCTGGATCTGGGCGACGGTCTATCGCGAGGACCGGGGCTACGGCTTCTCCGATGCAGATCGGCGGGTGATGGAGGCCGATCACGCGCGCTTCCAGGCGCTGGAGGCACGGATCGCGGCCCTTGAGGCAGAGCTCGACCAGGCCCGGGCGACGACGCGCGGCAAGGTTGAGGGCGATGGAGAGGGGGCCGGCTGATGGAGACCCTCATCCTTCTCACCTACGGAGCGATCTGCTTTGCGGCCTTCCGCGTCTTCAAGATCCCGGTCACGGGCTATTCGGTCGTCACCGCGATCATGGGTGGCTTCTTCATCCTGGGCACGATCCTGCTGGGGATGAACTTCAACCACCCGTACACAAATTTCGCGCGGACCTATTTCATCACGACGCCGATCGTGCCGGCTGTGCCTGGGCGCGTGGTCGAGGTGCCTGTTGCACCCAACCGCCCGGTGGCGAAGGGCGATGTGCTGTTCCGGATCGATCCCGAACCCTATGAGCTGCGCGTGGCCGAGCTTGAAGCACAGCTCGCGCAGACGGGCGCCGATGTGCGCCAGGATAACGAGCGGATCGAGGCGGCGCAGGCTTCGGTCGATCGGGCCGAGGCAGCGCTCGAGCTTGCGCAGCAGCAATTCGACCGCGACAAGCAACTCGTCGAGAACGGCACGATCGCCGCGGTGCGGCTCGAGCAGCGCCAAGCGCAGCTCGACAGCGCCATCGGCGCAAAGGACGCAGCACTTGCGGAATTCGAGCAGGCCCAGGAGGAGGTCGGTGCCGTCGTTGCCTCGGGCGATAACGCCAAGATCGCTGAGATCGAGGCGCAGCTTGCGACGGCTCGCTGGAACCTTGAGCAGACGACCGTCGTCGCCCCGGAAGACGGTATGGTCACGCAGCTCGCGCTTCGCGAAGGCTATTACGCGGTCAATCTACCGCTGCGGCCCGCGATGGATTTCGTGACGGAGGTGCGGGGCCAAGTGGTCGCGTCCTTCCGTCAAATCGGGGTGCAGCGGCTCGAGAAAGGGGACGAGGCCGAGGTCGCCTTCTTCGCCGTGCCTGGGCGCGTCTTTTCGGGCAAGGTGGCGGATGTGTTGCCGGTTATGGCAGCGGGTGAAATCGCCACATCGGGCAGCCTGGTCGCGCCGGAGCGGAATGCCGATCCGGGCCGCGTCGTCGTGCTGATCGATCTGGATGAGGAGGAGAAGGAGCATGCGCTTCCAGGGGGCGCGGCCGGGGTGGCTGCGGTCTATTCGGAGCACTGGCATCCCTTCGCGGTTGTGCGCGCCGTGCTGATGCGGGTGAAGTCCTGGACCTTCTATCTGAGTTTCGAGCACTGATATGCAGTCGCATCCGCTGTTCCGCGCAAGGTCTATCCCGCGTGAGGTTGTACTGGGGCGTTGGTCGCTGCGGTGGTTGACCGAGGCCGATCTCGACGAAGACTATGCGGCCGTCGTCGAGAGCCGGGTGCGATTGCAGGGTTTTCTCGGCGGATCATGGCCTGGGGCGATCACGCGCGAGGAGAACCGGCTGGATCTGGCCCATCACCACGTGGAGTTCCTGTCGCGACGTTCCTTCGCCTGGGTCATCCGTGAGGCCGGGCGCTATGTCGGCTGTGCCTATCTGCAGCCGCCCTGGGACCTGGCCGCGCCGATCGAAGCGCCGTTCTGGTTCCGCACCGGCGATGAGACGGCAGAGCATGCCTTCGCTCCGGTTTGGACGGCCTGGTTGTCGAGTGCGGAATGGCCGTCCATGTCGGTGCGCGTCAGCCATCCAGAAGGCGGATAGACCCCCGTTTTGAACGATGGTCCGATCGTTCTGGCTCCGAGCCCACCCACGTCAGTCTATCGTGCCGTTGCCTAACGATCTGCGAACGCTGCTGCATTGATCGGTGCAACACCTCCCAACACCAGTGTCTCATGGGGCGGCCGTCGATGCATTGCTGACTTGGTGCGTTCGAGACCTCGGCGCTCGTGAGCCTCCGCTGACTGCTTCGTATCGTAGCAACCGGCATAGGCTCTACAGACGGCTTTCCCGGCTGCGTCCCAGGAAGACGACTGTCAGGCCGTTGCTGAGTGCGAAGATCCCCTCGGGGTCGGGCCAGGGAGCGCGGTCTTGGATGCGTGCTTTGGCCTCGAGCCGAAGTGCGTCGTCAAACTCTGCGGGCGAGACATGCTCGAAGACGATCCGATCGGTCGAGAGCAGGTTGAGTGCGAGCGGCAGCCCGGTGGGGTTGCAGGTGATGAGCCCGCAATCGGCACGACTGAAATTGAGCGGTCCCGTCGTCTCGTCGAGGCGGAAGGCGCCGGCGCGCGGTGTGCTTTGCGCCCCCACGACGACGAGGCGCACCGTCCCGCCGCTCGCTTCTTCGGCCTTCCTATAGGCCTCGGTCCGCTGGAGATCCGTGAGGAGCCGGTTGGCGGTAAAGAAATCTCGGCGGTTCTCGTTAAGCGCCACGATGGCGGCCGCGTTCTGCGTATGGACGAAGTTTGCTGCGAGATAGCCCGCGAAGAAGAGCGGCAGAAGGGCGATGCGGCTCGACTGCCAAGATGTGATGGCGACGAGCGCGAATATGGCATGGGTGAAGGCGAGGGCCGCAATCGGGTTGTAGCCGCCGATATCCCAGGCCCTGACCGCGGTCGGCACGAAGGGCAGCAGCATGAGGGTAAGCATCCCGGTAACGCAGACTGCAACGCGCAGTAGGAGATCAGGTCTCTTTCCGGAGAGGAACGCGACCGCCGTGCCCCAGGCTGTGAGGGCCATGAGGCCAAGGGCCGCGAGTTTCTCTGGCAGCGCGATCATGTGCTGGGCTTGCGCATAGAACTGCAGGATCACGATCGGCGTCCGCTCTCGCGTGATCGCGAGCCGGTCGGCATCAACCGTCAGGCCATGGGTGAAGTTATAGTAGGGGATCGTGGTCGTCGGCACGCTGAACAGCCATTTGGCGAGTGTGGCCGAGACCAGGTAGAGGCCGATGCCGAGGGCGGTTATCGCGCCTAGGATCACGACACGCCGAATGATGCGCTGAACGGTCTCGCGATCCGTGTCGGGCCCTATCGCCTGCATGATCCAGCAGGTGACGAAGGTCATGGGCGTGAGGACGACAAAATGCTGGAAGCCGGCCAAGGCGACCGCAAGGAGCAGCGCAGTGGCGAGGATCGCCAGCAGGAGTTGTGCCGCTGTCGGCCCGGGTGAGGCATTCGCCAGATGCCAGGCGATGAGGCCTGCCAGGATGGTGCCCGCATGCGTGAGCCCGATGGCCACTTGGACGATCTCGACCTGAACGCTTTCGACGGCGAGCGGGTGGAAGAGGAAGATCGCGAGGACCAGGAACGCCGCAACGCGGCTTCGGCAGCCCCCGGTCCAGAGAAGGAGCGTAATCGCCGAGGCCTGAAGCGCCAGCATGACGAAGAGCGAAGCGGCGGGCGCCAGGATCTCACCCGAGAGATGCCGGATCGCGAGCGCGTTCAGCCACCGGCCGATCGAGATCATCCAGTCGAAATGCGCGCGGCGATGCGTGAAGCCCCAATCGTCGATTGAGAACAAGAGCCCGCTCGCATGGGCGCCGAATGCGATCCAGGCGAGCGCGAAGAGCAGTGCGTAGACGGGGATGAGCGGCTGGAACGCTTCGCGCCACATGCGTTTGAGCGCCGCAGTCAGCTCGATCTTGGGCATCGCGAGTTCCCTCTGGGTCGATGCCCAATTCGCGCGATGCTGCCCGGGGCGGAACGCGCGCCGGCAAAGCGAATGGGTCTGGCAAGAGAGTGCGCCGCACCCAGTTGGGGCGCGGCGCGATAGGCGTTAGCCGGCGAAGGTCAGGTATTTGAAATGCGGCTGATCCTCTGGCTGCACGTCGAACTGGATCGCGTCCTTCATGCCCCAGTTGAGGACTTGGTGGTGCACCGGGAGATAGAGGATGTCCTCCTGCACCTGATCCCAGATCTCGGCGATGGTGGCGTTGCGCTTCTCGAGATCGGTCTCCGAGGAGAGCGTTTGGATCATCGCATCGACATCCGCGTTGGAGTAGCCAGTACCGTTCCACGAGCCCCGCTCATCGCCCCGCGTATGGACGAGGAAGTTAAAGATGTACTCGCTGTCGAAGGTCGGCACGCCCCAGCCAAGCAAATAGAAATCGGTCTCGCCCTGCGTGATCAGCGGGAAGTGCTGCGCCTTGGGTTTCGCGTCGAGGCCGACTGCGATGCCGATCTGACCCATCATGCCGACGACAGCCTGGCAGATCGCCTCGTCATTGATGTAGCGGTCGTTTGGGCAGTTGAGCGTGATCGAGAAGCCGTCGCGATAGCCCGCTTCGGCCATGAGGGCCTTGGCCTCGGCAACGTTCGAGGCGGTGACGTCGTCGAGCTCTTGGTTCCAGCCGTTCACGAAAGGCGGCATGATCACGCCGGCCGGGCGAGACTGCCCGCGCATCACGACTTTCTGGATGGCCTCGCGGTTGATCGCCATGTTCATGGCCTTGCGGACCTTGGCGTCCTTCAGCGGGTTGCGCCCGTCGACATTGTCGGTCGCGATATCGTCGGCGCCCTGGTTCATGCCGAAGAAGATCACGCGGTTCTGCGGGGCGGTGCGCACCACCAGGCCCTCGGCCGCCTCGACCCGGCCGAGATCCTGCACGGGCACGTCCTGGATGAAGTCGACCTCGCCCGAGAGGAGCGCTGCGATCCGGGTCGCGGCGTTCTGGATCGGCGTATAGACGATCTCGCTTACTTCGAGCGGGAACTCACCCTTGCCCCAGTAGCTCGGATAGGCCTTGAGCACGGTCTTCTCGTCCGGCGCGCGGCTGTCGAGCATATAGGCGCCCGTGCCATTGGCGTTGCGCACGGCGAAGGTTTCTTCTGAGGCATCGAAATTTTGCACCTCGACGACGTTGTTCTCCTCGGCCCAGCCCTTGTCCATCATGAAGAGGTTGGTGAGGTTGGCGGGCAGGAGCGGGTTCGGCCCGTCGGTCACGAAATGCACGGTGTGGTCGTCGACTGCGCGCACCTCGGTGACGGAGCCGAGAAGCTCTTTCATCTGAGAGTTCGCGGACTTGGCGCGAGTGATCGAGAAGACGACGTCCTCTGCGCTGAAGTCCGCACCATCGTGGAACTTGACGCCCTGGCGCAGCTTGAATTCCCAGACGTTCGGATCGTCCGTCGGCGACCATTCGGTGGCGAGGGCCGGTACGATCTGCCCGGCCATGTCGCGGTGGAGGAGCGGCTCGTACATCTGGTGCGCAAGGGTATGGGTCGGCCCCTCGTTCTGCGCGTGCGGGTCGAGGGTGAGGCTGTCGCCCGCGCGCGCCCAGCGCAGCGTGCGGGCATCGGCGCTAAACGCCGAAAGCGTGACGGCCACCACGGCGAGCGTGGAAATGCCGGCGGTGAGCTTCTTCATTGTGGGCTCCCTGACTGACGGTTTTTTGCGGTTCCAATCGGACCAATGGTGGGCGCATTTCGACGGTGAATGGACCGCTCTGTCAAACGCTAGATGCTCTGGGCAGAACGGTCTGGGATTGGGTCGCATGCCGGGAGCCATTGCCGCTAGGTCCGGCGGGGGCGTATATCTGGGGCGGCAGGTGCCCGGGGGTGGCCCGCTTATCTACCGGTTTTTGGGGGAGGTTCGACGATGGTGAGCGACGCAGTGTCCGACTACATCTTCGCACCGCCGGAGCCTGTGGGCCTGCCGGTGCGCGGGGATGCGCGAAGGTTTCCGGTGCGCAGGGTTTATTGCGTTGGACGGAACTATGCGGCGCATGCGCGGGAGATGGGGCACGATCCGGACCGCGAACCACCGTTCTTTTTTCAGAAGAATCCGGACGATCTAAACCTCAGCGGTCGTTTCGCCTATCCCGCCCTGTCGAAGGACGTGCATTTCGAGATTGAGCTTGTCGCAGCCTTGGGTCCGAGCCTTGCGGGGCATATGGGGCCCGTCGACAAGGACAAGGCGCTGGAGCATGTCTGGGGCTATGCGGTCGGGCTCGATATGACGCGGCGCGATCTGCAGGGGGCGGCGAAGAAGGCCGGGCGGCCATGGGAGGTCGGCAAGGCCTTCGCTGGTTCGGCGCCGATCGGTCCGCTGGCGCCGGTCTTCGAGACGGGGCACCCGGAGCGCGGTGCTGTGACCCTCGATGTGAACGGGGCTCGTCGGCAGGAGGGCAACCTGTCGGAGCTGATCTGGAGCCTGCCCGAGATCATCGGACATCTCTCCGCACTTTTCCCGCTCGCGCCCGGCGATCTCATCTTCACGGGCACGCCCGCGGGTGTTGGGCCAGTGGCGCCGGGAGACGTGATGTTCGGCGCGGTCGAGGGCGTCGGCAGCCTGGAAGTGCAGGTCGTTTAGCTCGAGGCGATGCGTTTGCACCAAGCCGCTCGGCTCCGAGCCCACCCACGACAGGTTAGAAAGCAATGGACTAAGAAACAGCGAACGCTCCCCACAAATCTCGCGCAACCCGCGCTTCGCAGATCGATGATTGGCGGTCATCTCGTGCAGAGAAGCCGCGTCCATCTTTCCGGGAAGGGGGGCATCGAGCGCCGCGGCTCGCTTTGCCGCCTCCGCGGGCCCGGATCGCTGCGCAAAGAAATGCGCGGTTTACCCGAAGCATGCTTCTGCCAGGCAGACCTAGGTGAACGCTTTCCTTGCAACGCTCAAGCCCGCAGTTCATGGCCCAGCCCACGTCTCAACCGGGGTTTCAGCATCGTGAATGCCTGGGTTAACAAGCCAGAGTTTGACGCGAACGAGCGAGATGAGGAGGGGCGCTGGGGGTGTGGCCGCCACATGCGGTGCTGTCATCGCCGGACGGGATCGGGCAGTCCACGCATTGACAGGTGGTCACCCCACAATGTGTCTTCCGGTTCGCCGGGTCGGGTTCGGCCGTTACCCGGAGGCGGTTCTTCCGTCCAAGCCCGACCGCTCGGGCATGTTGATCTGTTTCTCGGAGTGCTCGGCGTCGGTCGATGCATAGGTGTGCCGGCCGCTCTGGCGATCTGGGTTGCGAGGCATCCCTCCAGCGGCGTTCGATCTCAGAGTTCGGGCAGTGCTATGCCGGTCGCCGATGTCAGGCCGCCCCCGGCGACCAAGGTCGAGGCCTTCTCGATCTCGGCCGCAAGGATCCGGTCGGGGCCGAGTGCGGGGACCTCTGTTCTGAGATGGGCGATGGCCCCCTGCAGGGCTGGGCTGGTCTCAAGCGGGGCGCGGAAGCCGATGCCTTGTGCGGCGCAGAGGAGCTCGATGCCGAGAATGCGCTCGAGGTTACGCACCATCGGTGCGAGGCGGCGGGCGCCGTGGGCTGCCATCGAGACGTGATCTTCTTGGTTGGCGGAGGTTGGGGTCGAGTCGGTGACCGTGGGATGCGCCAAATGTTTGTTCTCCGACATCAGTGCCGCGGAGGTGACCTCGGCGATCATGAAGCCTGAGTTGAGCCCGGGATCCGGCGTCAGGAATGGCGGGAGATCGTAGGAGAGCGTGGGATCGACCATCAGTGCTACGCGCCGCTGCGCGATGGCACCGGTCTCCGCGATGGCGAGCGCGATCATATCGGCCGCGAAGCCCACGGGTTCCGCATGGAAATTGCCGCCCGAGACGATGCGGGTGGGTTGCGAAAGCACCAACGGGTTGTCGGTCGCAGCATTCGCCTCGATCTCGAGGCTTGTCGCTGCCATGCGGATCACGTCCATCGCGGCGCCCGTGACCTGGGGCTGGCAGCGGATGCAGTAGGGGTCCTGCACGCGATGGTCGCCTTCGCGATGGCTCTCCCGGATTTCGGAGCCGTCGAGCAGCGCGCGCATGGTTTCGGCCGCCTCGATCTGACCGCGGTGACCGCGGAGCGCATGGATCTCGGGTTGTAGCGGCGCCGTGGATCCCATGATCGCGTCGGTGGAGAGTGCGGCGGTGATGAGCGAGGCGCGCGCCGCCGCCCATGCGCCGAAGAGGCCGATAAGCGCGAGTCCTGTCGAAAACTGGGTGCCGTTGATGAGGGCGAGCCCTTCCTTGGGACCGAGCGCCACGGGAGCGATGCCGGCGGCGGCCATCGCTTCTGCGCCAGGGACGACACGACCGCGATACGCGGCTTCTCCTTCACCAATCATGACGGCGGTCATATGGGCCAGCGGGGCGAGGTCGCCCGAGGCGCCGACCGACCCCTTGGCCGGAACGACTGGCGTGACGCCGGCTGCCAGCATCCGTTCGAGGCACTCTATGACGTCCCAACGCACGCCTGACGCACCGCGGCCGAGCGACAGCAGCTTTAGCGCCATCATGAGCCTTGCTGAGGGTAGCGGGATCGGCTCGCCTACGCCTGCGCAGTGGCTGAGGATCAGATTACGTTGCAGTGCTGCTGTATCACCGGCGGGAATGCGCAGGCTGGCGAGTTTCCCGAAGCCCGTGTTGACGCCATAGACGGGTGCCTCGCCCGCCGCGGCCTCGGCCACGCGGGCAGCCGCTGCTTCGACGGCGGGGCGGCATCTGGGGTCGAGCCGCGCCGGGAGATCTTCGGACACGAGCTGGGCAAGGGTGTCGAGCGTGGTCTCGCCTGGGGTCAGGGTGAGTGCGGTCATCCGATCCCTCCGACGATGCGCCGGGCCAGGCGGCCGGAGCCTATGCGCCAGGAGAGCTCGGCTGGATGCTCGGCATCCCAGATGGCGAGGTCGGCGCGGAGCCCTGGCGCCACCATCCCTCGGTCGGCAAGTCCCAAGGCGCGAGCGGCGTGGCGGGTCGTGCCGGCCAGCGCCTCCTCGGGTGTCAATGCGAAGAATGTGCAGGCCATGTTCATGGCAAGCAACAGCGACGCCATCGGCGCGGAGCCTGGATTGGCATCGGTTGCGACGGCCATCGGGACTTCAGCCCTCCTGAGGGCTGCGACCGGTGGGGCCTGGGTTTCACGCAGGGTGTAGAACGCGCCCGGCAGGAGCACTGCGACCGTCCCGGCCTTGGCCATCGCATCGACCCCGGCGGCATCGAGATACTCGATATGATCGGCCGAGAGCGCGCCGTGTCGGGCCGCAAGTCCCGCGCCGCCGAGGTTCGATAGCTGCTCGGCATGGAGTTTAACGGGGAGGCCGAGTGAGCGGGCCTCAGTGAAGAGGCGATCGATCTGCTCGGTCGTGAAGGCGATCTCGTCGCAGAACCCGTCGACTGCATCGACAAGCCCTTCCGCTGCGGCGGCGCGCATGGCGGGGATGCAGACCGTATCGAGATAGGCGTCCGCACGGCCGCGGTAGTCGCGCGGCACGACATGGGCGCCGAGAAAGCTCGTCACCACGCTCACGGGCCGTTCGGCGGCGATGCGGCGGGCGGCGCGGAGCATGCGGAGCTCGGTCTCGATATCGAGGCCGTAACCCGATTTCACTTCGATGGTGCCGACGCCCTCGGCGATCAGACGGTCGGCCCAGCAGAGCGCTTCGGTCAAAAGAGCGTCTTCGCTCGCAGCGCGGGTGGCTTCCACCGTCGAGAGGATCCCGCCGCCGGCCTGGGCGATCTCGGCATACGTCGCGCCATTCAAGCGGGCCTCGAACTCGGCGGCGCGCTGGCCGGCATGGACGATATGCGTGTGACAGTCGATGAGGGCAGGGGTCAGAAGCGCGCCGTCGAGCGCTGTGGCCGGCAGGCGCGCGTGTTCGGCCGGGATCGTGCCGGATGCGCCGACCCAGGCGATCGTCCCGTCTCTGATGGCGACTGCGCCCCGGTCGATCAGCCCGTAGGGTGCATCTTGCGCTGGATCCATCGTGGCAAGCGTTGCGCCGGTCAGCAGGAAACCCGTTTCTGGCATCGCCCTTCGCTCTCCTTCAGCCGCCGCGTCGCGGGCGGAGCCTAGGTCGGTGCGCGCGCCGTGCCTAGGCTGTGTGGACAAAAGGGATTCCCTGCGGGCCCATGGCGTGATTCAAGGCTGGGATTTGGGAGCCCGCCTTGGACCGAGACCTCAGCGACGACGCCACCTGGGAGCTGATCGCGCCGTTCCTGCCGCCAGAGCGCGGTCGGCGCGGTCGGCCCGCGATAGACAACCGCCTCGTTCTGGAGGGCATTTTTTGGGTCGCGCGGACCGGCGCGCCGTGGCGGGATCTGCC